>VGCA01000017.1 GCA_016870245.1 Actinomycetota bacterium
CAGCCCGCCGCCGGCGGTCAGTCGACCCGCAGGGCGAGGATGACCGAGCTGAAGATGAAGATGATCGCCGCGATGACCGTCAGCCGGTCGAGGTTTCGCTCGACCACCGTGGAGCCGGCCATCGAGCCGCCCAGCTGGCCGCCGCCGAACATGTCGGACAGGCCGCCGCCGCGTCCCGAGTGGAGCAGGATCAGGAAGATCAGCACCAGGGCCGAGGCGACGTCGATGGCGATCAGGATGGCGTTCAGCACGGCCGAGAGGTTACCTGCTCGGACCCGTCGACCCCGACGCGCTGATCGGTGCGGGAGGGCGACGCACCCGGGGTCAGGACGACCACTTGACGAGCTTGGCGAACTCGTCGGGGTCGAGGGAGGCGCCGCCCACCAGGGCGCCGTCGATCTCGGGCATCGCCATCAGCTCGGCGATGTTGCCGGGCTTCACCGAGCCGCCGTACTGGATCCGCATGGCGTCGGCGGTCACCCCGTAGAGGTCGCGCAGCGCGCCCCGGATCACGCCGATGGTCTCGTCGGCGTCGGCGGAGGTCGCGGTCTTGCCGGTGCCGATGGCCCAGATCGGCTCGTAGGCCACCACGCAGGTCTCGGCCTGGGCCGACTTCACGCCGTCGAACGCGGCCCGGGCCTGGCTCGACACCTTCTCGGCCGTGGCCCCCGCCTCGCGCTCCTCGAGGGTCTCCCCCACGCACACGATCGGCTTCATGCCGTGCTGGAGGACGGCCTTGACCTTCTTGTTGACGGTCTCGTCGGTCTCCCCGAAGATCTGGCGCCGCTCGCTGTGGCCGACGATCACGTAGTCGACGTTGAGCTTGGCCAGCATCGGCGCGCTCACCTCACCGGTGAACGCGCCCTGCTCCTCGAAGTAGCAGTTCTGCGCGCCGAGCCCGAGCTCCAGGTTGTCGGCCTCGATGAGGGTCTGGAGCGACCGGAGGTCGGTGAACGGCGGGCAGATGACGACGTCGCCGTTCTCGAAGACCTCGGCCTCGAGGAGGTAGCTGAGCTTCTGCACGAACTGGATCGCCACGTGGTGGTCGTGGTGCATCTTCCAGTTGGCGGCGATGATCGGACGGCGACCCGACGATTCGGTCACTCTCGATTCCTCTCTCTGGGCGGGCGTACGTCGGGGCCGGAGGCCACCGAATCGCACCCTGCCTACTCGGGACGGGCGTTGGGGGCGGAGCGGAGCGCCTCGATGCCGGGCAGGTCGCCTAGCTCGATGAGCTCCAGCGCGGCGCCGCCACCGGTGCTCACGTGGCTGACGCCGTCGGCCAGGCCGAACTGGCGGATCGCGGCGGCGCTGTCGCCACCACCCACGACGGTGAAGCCCTCGCACCGGGCGACGGCCTCGGCCACGCCGACGGTGCCCGCGGCGAACGGCGCGACCTCGAAGACGCCCATCGGCCCGTTCCACAGCACGGTGGCCGCCTTCTCGATGGCCTCCTCGTAGATGACGACCGTCTCCGGGCCCACGTCGAGGCCCTTCCAGCCGTCGGGCATCGCGCCGGCCTTGACGATCCGGACCTCGGCGTCGTCGGCGATGTCCTGCGCGACCACCACGTCGGACGGGATCTGCACCCGACCGGTGGCGAGCAGGCGGCGGCACTCGTCGACCATGTCGGGCTCGACCAGCGAGTCGCCCACCGAGAGGCCCTGGGCCAGGAAGAAGGTGAACGCCATCGCGCCGCCGACGAGCACGGTGTCGCACGTGTCGAGCAGCGCCTCGATCACGCCCAGCTTGTCGCTGACCTTCGCGCCGCCGAGCACGGCGACGAACGGCCGGTCGACACCGTTGCGATCCGGACCGGCGCCCTGGAGCAGCCGCCCGAGCACCTCGACCTCGCGGGCGAGCAGGCGGCCGGCGGCGCTCGGGAGGACCCGGGGCGGGCCGACGATGCTGGCGTGAGCCCGGTGCGATGCGCCGAACGCGTCGTTGACGTACGCGTCGTAGCCCATGGTGAGGTTGGTGGCGAAGCCGGGGTCGTTGACCTCCTCCCCCGCGTTCCAGCGGAGGTTCTCCAGCATCACGACCGAGCCCGGCTCCGACGACGCCAACAGCTCCTCGACCGCCGGGCCCACGGCGTGCGGGGCCAGGGCGACCTCACCGCCGAGCAGCCGGCCGAGGTGGGCCGCCACCGGCGCCATCGACGACTTCGGGTCGACCTGGCCCTTGGGGCGACCGAGATGGCTCCCCAGCGCGACGGTGACGTGCCGGTCGCGCAGGTACTCGATGGTCGGCAGCGCCGAGGCGATCCGCAGGTCGTCGTCGATGACGCCGTCGGTCATCGGCACGTTGAAGTCGACGCGCACGAAGACGCGCTGACCCTTGTGGAGGTCGAGCTCCTCCAGGAGAGGGACGTCCATGCCGGGTTCCGGTGGTCGAGGGCCGCGTGGGATCGGCGCTACTGGGCGCCGATGAAGCCGACGAGGTCGACCAGGCGGTTCGAGTAGCCCCACTCGTTGTCGTACCAGCCGAGCACCTTCACCAGGTTGCCGTGGGACATCGTGTCCTTGGCGGAGAAGATGCACGACGCCGGGTTGCCGACGATGTCGGCCGACACCAGCGGCGCCTCGGTGTACTCGAGCACGCCGCGGAACGCGGGGTCGGAGGCCGCCTCCGCGAAGGCCACGTTGAGGTCCTCGACCGACG
Organism: Actinomycetota bacterium; assembly: GCA_016870245.1. GTDB lineage: Bacteria > Actinomycetota > Acidimicrobiia > IMCC26256 > PALSA-555 > CAIUKV01. The sequence continues at coordinate 2,662 of VGCA01000017.1, forward strand.
CCGTCGACGACAGCACGGCGGTGAGGTCGGTGATCGACCCGGTGGGCGTCGGCACCCGCAGCGACGTGCCGTCGAGCTTGCCGTTGAGCTCGGGGAGCACGAGGCCGATGGCCTTGGCCGCACCGGTGCTGCTCGGGATGATCGACAGCGCCGCGGCCCGCATGCGGCGCAGGTCGGCGCCGCCCTTGCGGCTGGGCTTGGCGAGGTCCTGGAGCGACTGGTCGCTCGTGTAGGCGTGCACCGTGTTGATGAGGCCGCTCTCGATCCCGAAGCGGTCGTTGAGGACCTTGGCCATCGGGGCGAGGCAGTTCGTGGTGCAAGAGGCGTTGGACACGACGGTGTGGGCCGCCGGGTCGAACACGGAGTCGTTGACCCCGAAGCAGATCGACGCGTCGGCGTCGCCGCTCGGGGCGGAGATCACGACGCGCCTGGCGCCGCCATTGAGGTGGCCGGCCGCCTTCTCGCGGGCGGTGAACAGGCCGGTCGACTCGATCACCACGTCGACGCCGGCGTCGCCCCAGGGGATCTCGGCCGGGTCCATCGTCTCGAGCTTCTTGATCTCCCGGCCGTCGATCGTGATGCCCGCGTCGGTGTGCGACACCTCGTTGCGCAGCACCCCGCCGACGGAGTCGTGCTTGAGGAGGAAGGCCATGGTGTCGCTGTCGCCCATGGGGTCGTTGATCGCCACGAGCTCGACCCCGGCGCCCGCACCGCGGGCGAGGAGGGCCCGGGTGAACGAGCGGCCGATGCGGCCGAATCCGTTGATGCCGACGCGGATCATGTGTGCTCCCTGCTGGTCGTGATCGCCGTTGATCGCGGTGGGTCGCCGAGATGGCGGGCGCAGGGGCGCGACGATGCCGCACCACTCCGCCGGTTGCCAGCGACTACAGCAGAGCCGCCAGCGCGAGTGCCAATCTTCGCGGGTCGTGCTCGTCGGCTGGAGGATCCGCGAGGTCGGCGGTGACCGCCCGGGCCCCGAGCCCGGCGATGCGGGCCGGGTCGAGGGCGAGGTCGCCGCCTTCGGGGTGGAGGTAGACGTCGACCCGACCGCCGTGGTCGAGGATGGCCCGGAGGTGGTCGGCGGCGTCCATCCCGGCGGTCTCGGCATCCTGGGGGCGGAGGTTGCCCACCTGCACCACCGTCCCCGGGGCGGTGCGGACCGCCTCGGCCACACCGTCGACCACGAGCACGGCGAGCACGCTGGTGTAGAGAGAGCCCGGGGCGAGCACGATCTGGTCGGCGGCGGCGATGGCCGCCAGCGCGTCGGGGGCGGGACGGGCGTCGGCCGGGACGACCTCGACCCGTTCGATGCGTCCCGGTGCGGTGGCCACGGCCACCTGGCCTTCGACCTCGCGGCCGTCGATGGCGGCCTTGAGCACCACCGGCTCAGTCGTGGCCGGGAGCACCCGACCGGCCGACCCCACGAGCGCGGCGGCCTCGTCGAGTGCGGCCACGACGTCGCCGGTCGTCTCGAAGAGCGCGGCCAGCACGAGGTTGCCGAGCGGGTGCCCGGCGAGGTCGCCGTCGTCGAAGCGGTGCTCGAAGGTGCGGGGCCACAGGGCCGACTCGTCGGCCATCGCCGACAGCGCCTTGCGCAGGTCTCCGGGCGGCAGGATGCCCAGCTCCCGGCGCAGCCGACCCGACGAGCCGCCGTCGTCGGCGACGGTCACCACGGCGGTGAGCGCCCCCGCGTAGGTGGTCGCGGCCCGCAGTGCGTTGGCGAGACCGTGGCCACCGCCGATGGCGACGACCCGGGGCCCGGGCGCGGGCACGGAGATCGCGGGTTCAGCCACGGGCCACGTCCCGGTGGTGGACCCGCGCGTCGAACCCCAGGCCCCGCAGCACGCGCCCGAGCTCGTTGCCGATGACGACGCTGCGGTGCCGGCCACCCGTGCACCCGACGCCGATCGACAGGTACGCCTTGCCCTCGTTGACGTACGCCGGGAGCACGAGCGCGAACAGCCGCTCCAGCTCCGCGAGGAACGCGGTGGCCTCCGGCTGGCCGAGGACGTACCCGCGCACGGCGTCGTCGTTGCCGGTGAGCGGGCGGAGGTCGTCGATCCAGTGCGGATTGGGCAGGAACCGGCAGTCGAACAGCAAGTCGACGTCGACGGGGATGCCGTGCTTGTAGCCGAACGAGACGACGCTCGTCTGCAGCGTGTCCTCGGTGGGCGCGCCGTCGCCGAAGAGCTCGTGCAGCCGGTCGCGCAGCGAGTGCACGTTGAGGTTGGTGGTGTCGACCACCAGGTCGGCCTGACCCTTGAGTGTCTCGAGCAGCGCGCGTTCGCGGATGATCCCGTCGATCACGCCCTCCGATCCGGCGAGGGGATGACGGCGGCGGGTCTCCTCGAAGCGCCGCAGGAGTGCGTCGTCACCGGCGTCGAGGAACACGACCCGCGTGGCGATCCCGAACTCGCGCAGCTCCCCGAGCGCGCCTTCCAGGTCGTGGATGAACGAGCCCGAGCGCACGTCGACCACGAGCACGAACCGGCGCGGCTCCTCCCGGCCCCGGGCCAGCTCGACCACCTTGGGGATGAGCGCGGGGGGCAGGTTGTCGATGACGAAGAAGCCGAGGTCCTCGAGCACATCGGCCGCGCTCGACCGCCCCGCGCCGGACATGCCGGTGATGATGGTGACGTCGAGGCCGGTCATCGCTCCCCCATGGTCGCAGGTGCGGTCGCCGCCGCGCCCCCCGGGGCGGCGCCGGGGGCCGCGCTCCCCCCGTGGAGACGGGCGTGGACGGCGCGGGCCACCGTGTCGGGGAGCCACGCCAGCGCGACCAGCTCGTCCTCGGTGCACGCCCGGAGCGCCTTCACCGACCCCATCTCCTTGAGCAGGCGGTTGCGGCGCACCGGGCCGAGCCCGGGCACGTCGTCGAGCACCGACTGGATCGACCGCTTCCCCCGCAGCTGGCGGTGGTAGGTGATCGCGAAGCGGTGGGCCTCGTCACGCACCTGCTGGAGCAGGTACAGCGCGTCGGAGTCGCGTGGGATGCGGATGGGATCGGGCGAGCCGGGCCGGTACACCTCCTCGAACCGCTTGGCGAGCGATGCGATCGCGATGTCCTCCAACCCGAGCTCCTCGAGCACGCGCACCGCGACCCCCAGCTGCCCCTTCCCGCCGTCGATCAGCAGCAGGTTGGGCGGGTAGGAGAATCGCTTTCCGGCCCGGGCGCCCTCGTCGCGCTCATCGAGGTAGCGGCGGAACCGTCGGGTCAGCACCTCCTCCATCGAGGCGAAGTCGTCCTGGCCCTCCTGGTGGCGCATCTTGAAGCGCCGGTAGTCGGACCGCTTCGGCAGGCCGTCCTCCATCACCACCATCGAGCCGACGATCTCGGTGCCCTGGAGGTTGGAGATGTCGAAGCACTCGATGCGCAGCGGCGCCTCGGGGAGGTCGAGTGCCTCTTGCAGCGCAGTGAGCGCCCGGGCGCGCGCGTTGTGGTCGGAAGCCCGTCGCAGCTTGTGCTGGGTGAACGCGTCCTGAGCGTTGTGGGTGACCATCGCGAGCAGGTCGCGCTTGGTGCCACGCTGGGGCGCCCGGATGCGCACCTTCGCTCCGCGGTTGAGGCCGAGGAACTCCTCGTAGAGCCCGACGTCGTCGGGGACGGCCGGGACCAGGATCTCGCGGGGCACGTCGTCGGGCCCGGCGTCGCCGTAGAGCTGCTCGACGATCTTGCCGACGAGCTCGCCCGTATCGACGTCCTCCACCTTGTCGACGACCATGCCCCGCCGGCCCACCACCCGACCCCGACGGACGAAGAACACCTGGACCGACGCCTCGATCGGGTCCTCGGCGAGCCCGATGACGTCGAGGTCCTCCTCCCTGGGCGCGACCATCTGCTGGCGCTCCACCGCCTTGCGCACCGAGACGAGCTGGTCGCGCAACCGGGCGGCCCGCTCGAACTCGAGCGACTCCGACGCGTCGTGCATCTGCTTCTCGAGCCGGTCGAGGACCGGTGCGTGCTCGCCGTCGAGGAAGGCGAGAAGATCGCCGACCAACGCGTCGTAGTCGGCTTTCGTGATCTCGTCGACGCACGGTGCCGCGCACTTCTCGATGTGCGCGTACAGACACGGCCGCCCCAGCCGGTGGTGCCGGTCGAACTTGGGCTGCGTGCAGGTCCGGATCGGGAAGGTGCGCAGCAGGAGGTCGAGCGTCTCGCGGATGGCGTAGGCGTGGGCGTACGGGCCGAAGTAGCGCCGGTCCTTGCGCTTCTGGCCCCGCATCACCATCGCCCGGGGCCACTCCTCGTCGAGGGTGACCGCGAGGTACGGATACGACTTGTCGTCCTTGTAGCGGATGTTGAACCGTGGCCGGTGGCGCTTGATGAGGTTGTACTCGAGGAAGAACGCCTCCACCTCATTGCGCACCTCGATCCACTCGACCGTCGCCGCGCTGGCCACCATCTGACGGGTGCGCGGCAGGAGGGTCTCGGGCGGGGCGAAGTAGCTCTGCAGCCGGCTGCGCAGGCTCTTGGCCTTGCCCACGTAGAGCACCCGGCCGTCGGCGTCCTTGAACTGGTACGAGCCCGGCGCGTCGGGGATGGAACCGGGCGCCGGACGCGTGACCATCCCCCCATTGTCCCAGGCCGACCGTGCCGGCCGCTCCACCCGTCCCGCCGGACCTCCCTCGGCCCCTTCGTCGGTTAACGTGGTCGACAGGTCGGCCTGGTACTCCGACCGACAATTCAGTCCCGGGGCCGACAACCCCGCGGTGGGCGACCAGGCTGTCCCCGCCGGCCACCAACCGGGGCTCCCGAGAGGGAACCAGACATGCTGCGACTCCAGGCTCCGCTACCGGACCGCTACACCCTCGCGACGCCCGACCAGCTCGAGACCATGATCCGGGAGGCCAAGGCCACCCTCGGCTCGAAGCTGTTGATCCTCGGGCACCACTACCAGCGCCCCGAGGTCATCCGCTGGGCCGACATGCGGGGCGACTCGTTCAAGCTGGCCCGCTTCGCCGCGGACAACGACCAGGCCACCGACATCGTCTTCTGCGGCGTGCACTTCATGGCCGAGTCGGCCGACGTCCTCACCGGCCCTCACCAGCGCGTGATCCTCCCCGATCTCAACGCCGGCTGCTCCATGGCCGACATGGCCGACCTCGACCAGGTCGAGGAGTGCTGGGAGGCGCTGGCCACGGTCACCGACATCGAGCGGGTCGTGCCGATCACCTACATGAACTCCTCGGCGGCGCTGAAGGCGTTCGTGGGTCGCAACGGTGGCGCCGTGTGCACCTCCTCGAACGCGCGGGCCGTCCTCGACTGGGCCTTCGCGAGGGACGACGGCGTGAAGGTGCTGTTCTTCCCCGACCAGCACCTCGGGCGCAACACCGGGTACCAGATGGGCTACGGCGAGTCGGACATGCGGGTGTGGAACCCCCACCTCGAGTTCGGCGGCCTCGCCGAGCGCGACGTGAAGGAGGCCACGTTCCTGCTCTGGCGGGGCTGGTGCTCGGTGCACCAGCGCTTCTCCCCCGAGCACGTGGCCGACTTCCGGGCCGCGCACCCCGACGGCGTGGTCATCGTCCACCCCGAGTGCAAGCACGAGGTGGTCGAGCTGGCCGACAAGGTCGGATCCACCGAGCGGATCCTGGACTGGGCCACCGAGGCGCCGGCCGGCGCCGTCATCGGCGTGGGCACCGAGATCCACATGGTGCAGCGCATGGCGGCCGAGATGCCCGACAAGACGATCGTGTCGCTCGACCCGCTGGTGTGCCCGTGCTCCACCATGTTCCGCATCGACGAGCCCCACCTCGCGTGGTGCCTCGAGACCCTGGTCGCCGGCGGGCTGGTCAATCAGATCGAGGTCGACGACGACACCGCCGAGTGGGCGCGCGTCGCGCTCCAGCGGATGCTCGACATCACCTGACCCGTCGGCCCACGTAGCCCGACACGACTCCCGACACCCACGATCCCACGATCACCGTGCTGGCGACGCAGGCGCGGGCACGGACGCGTGGGTCGCGCTCCGACGGGTCTGCCACGTGGTCGAGGACCACGAGCCCGGTCAGCCCGACCGCCGTGAGCCCGATCAGCCGACGGGGTCGACGGACCGACGCGACCGCGACCAGGCCGCCCAGCGCGCAGGCACCCAGCGCGACGCGCTGCCGGCCGTTGGCCCGGCGGCCGGTCCGCCGCCAGAACCGGACCTTGGCCGCCCCGAACGCGTGGTACTGGCGGGCCAGCCCGCGCCAGTCGGCCCGCGGCTCGTACCGCACGCACTGGCCCTCCTCGAGCCACACGGTGCGCCCGAGATCGAGGAAGCGCTGGGCCAGGTCGTAGTCCTCGTTCGCGTCAAGAGCCTCGTCGTAGCCGCCGAGCGCGAGCACCTCGTCGCGACGGAAGGCACCGAGGTAGACGGTGTCGGCCGGCCCGCCGGCGTCCGTTCGCCGGTACGCGGCGTTGCCGAGCAGCCACTGGTTGCGCAGTGCACGGGCGATCCCCCGCGCCGCGCGGTCGGCGCCCTCGGCGGCGACCGGCCGCTGCACGCCCCCCGCCATCCCCACGTCGGGATCGTCGAGGCGACGCAGGCACGCGGCCACGTAGTGCGTGGGGATCTCCGATCGGGCGTCGACTCGCACCACGACCGGATCGGGCGCCGCGGCGATCGCCCGGTTGAGGCCCGCGCTGCGCGCTCCACCCGGGTTGTCGACGAGCCGGATCGCGTCCACCGCTCCCCCGGTGCGCAAGGCGGCGAGGCCCGCGTGGTCGTCACGCGGCGCCGCGATGCAGACCGTCAGCCCGGCGACGTCCTCTTGGGCGGCGACCGCGGCCAGCGCCCGGGCGAGACGTGCGAGGGGCTCGTCGCGGACGACCATCACGACCGTCGCGCGCGGGGCGGGCGCCTCCACCGGCGGATCAGTGGGGACGACCGGGGTCGCGACGGCGGTCACGCGACCAGCTCCAGGACCCCGGCGACGAACTGCTCGTGGTCGCTCCACGCCCTCGTGGCGCCGGCGAGCGCCATCTCCTTGCGGGTGTCGTCGTCGGCCAGGCGCACCAACGCATCGCGCCACGCCGAGCGCGGAGCCCCCGCCTCGATCAGGATGCCGTCGACGCCGTCGTCGATCTGCTCGGGGATGCCACCGACGGCCGACGCGACCGGCACCGATCCGAGCAGGTGGGCGAGCACGACCACCCCGCTCTGCGTCGCGTGGTCGTACGGCGCGAGGGTCGCGTCCGTCGCCGCGACGGCGCCGAGCAGCTCCGCCGCCGGCACGTACCCGGCCCGCGAATGCAGGCCGGGGACATCGCGGGGCGCGCCCACCCCCACCGCCAGGAAGCCCCAGCCCGCCATCCCCCGGCGGGCGAGGGCCTCCACGATGCCGCCGCCCTTGTAGCGCCGCTTGAGGACGCCGAAGTGCCCGACCCAGTGGTGGGGCTCGGTCGGCAGCAGCGGCGCGATCGGCTCGTGCCGCAGCATGCCGGTCAGCGCCGGTACGGGGACCACCATCACGTCGGAACGACCGGAGTACTCCCGCACCCCGTCGGCCACGTACCGGGTGTGGGCGAGCACCGTGTCGGCTCGGCCCAGCTGGACGCGCAACCCGGCACGCGTCCCGGCGCGGAGGGTGTGCAGCCGGTGGTCGTGGACCACCACGACCAGGCGGGCCCCGACCGCGTGGGCCGCGTCGTGCACAGGTGCCTCGAGCGGCGGCAGGACGTAGTTGTGCACGACCACGACGTCGGGCCGCTCGTCACGGATCCGCTCGACCGCGGTGCGCACCACGGCCCGGTGAGCGCCGATCCGCCCCCGTCGGCCCGGCGCCTCGACCACGGCCACCGGACCGTCCGTCAGCTCACGGCCGGGCCGGGTGACGATCGTGACGTCGTGGCCCGCGCCGCCGCACTCCGTCGCCCACGCATCGGTGCACTGGGCGATCCCGCCCCGACCGAGCCAGTCGACCATCACCACCGAGCTCACCGGATCTCCCGCCAGCTCCAGACCGCGGTCGTCAGACCCGCCCAGCGGGCGTCGAGTCGGGCCCAACGCGCCGGCGTCGGCCGCAGGGCGGCCCGCAGGAGATCGGCCGCGACGAGACGCGCGTTCCACGCGATGACCACGAACCATGCCGCGACCGCCGCGCGCTTCCCCTGCGTCCTGCGCACGCAGCGCACCGCGTTGCGCGCGAGCAACCGCGACTTCTGACGCCGCACGACGTCTCGACCGCCGGCGTGCACGCACTCGACGTCGGGTCGGTACTCCACCACCGCGCCCCGGGCGCGCAGCGCCCAGAACCACTCCGACTCCTCCCAGTACAGGAAGTAGTCCTCGGGCAGGGGGACCTCGGCGACGAGCGCGCGAGCGGCGGCGACCACCACCGCCGACGCGGCCTCGATGCGCTCCGGCGCGTCGGGGGCCCGCCACTTCTCGACCGGGATGCGTCCGTCGAGCGCAGCGACCGGCGCGTCCGGCAGCAGCAGCCACTCGCGGGCGAGCGTGCCCACCGACGGCACCGCGGCGATCGTGCGCTCCAACTCGCCCGCGGCGTCGAGCACCCGCGGGACCGCGACGTCGGCCTTGCCACCGGCCACGACGGCGGCGAGCCTCTGGACCGCGTCGGCCTCGATCCGGGCGTCATCGTTCATGAAGACGACGAACTCGGTCGTCGCTTCCTCCACGCCGTAGTTGACCGCCGTCGCGTAGCCCGGGTTCCCCGGCAGGTCGAGGACCCGTGCGCCGTTGCGCTCGGCAACGGTGCGGACCTCGGGATCGGCCTCGACGTTCACCACGACCACGTGCAGCCCGGCGCCGACGAAGCGCGCGACCATGGGTGCCAGTCGATCGCCGCTGTGGTAGGCGACGATCACGCACGTGATCTCTGCCGCCTGCACGTCGGCCCGCAGTGCGAGCTCGGTCATCTTCCATGCCCCGGTATCGCCGGTGATGCCTTCCCGGATCCCCCGATCTCGCTCGCCGCCCCCGCCCGCCCGCTGCTCGTCGTGTCGTCCTCGAGGAGATAGCCATCCGGCCACGCGAAGCCGCGTATCTCCGGGGGGAGCTCGTCGACCGGCACCTCGCGCGCACTCGGGAACGCCGTCGGGTAGGCCGGGTTGAAGTCGACCGCATCCGTGGTCCACCGGTCGTAGACCTGGGTCATCCACGCGTCGGGGACCTCGTCGGCATGGCCGAACGACGCCAGCTTCGCGGCGATGCGCTCTCGCGGCCCCACGTAGCTGCCGTGGTGGAAGCAGGCCACCTCCGGCGGGACGTCCCAGTAGCCGAGGAGCCGGGCGACCGCCCCCGACGGCAGGCCCGGCACGCGGGCCAGGCCCCGACGGACCACGCTCACCGTGCGCCGCCGCCGTAGGTACGGGACCCGCCGGTCGGCCCGGACGACCGACAGGGCCCACTCGTGGCCGTCGATCCGGTAGTTCCAGCGCTTGAAGTACCGAACGCACGGGACCCGGTAGTAACGGTGCCGGCCGCGCGCGACGTGCTCCTTGAGGCGGGTGATCGCGCCAGCCTCGTAGATCTCGTCGGCGTCCACGATGAGGAAGTAGTCCGGGCTGCGGTGCGGCGCGTCGGACCGGTGCTCGGGGTCCACGTCGAGGGTGCGCCGCCGGGGCGCCGCGAAGTCCATCGCCCGGCCCCGAGAGCGGGCCTCGCTCGTCTCGCTCGTGATGATCAGGTCGACCTTGCGGTCGGGGTCGACGTCGCGGCTGAGGACCATGGCCGTGATCGCGCTGGGGTCCCGCGCGGACCCCCGCCAGTCGCGGTCGTGGGTCGTGACCACGGTGATGCCGTCGACCTCGCCGTAGATCGACGCGATCGACGCCCGGAAGAGCGCAGCGTCGTCGAGCGCGACGTAGATCGCGTGGAGGCGGACCGGGCGACTCACCCGGCCACCTCCACCACCGGCAGCGTCGTCACGTTGACCCATCGGTCCCCGACCCGACCGGTGTAGTAGAGCGGATGGAGGTCGCCGTCGGGGTCGAGATCGGCAGCCCAGTAGCCGATGTCCGGGTCGAAGGTGCCGTTTCGGTCCATCGCCGCCAAGGTCGCCAGCTTCCCGCCGGTATCGGTCCCCAGGGTGCCCTTCGCGTCGTTCAGGAGCGAGAGCACGCCGTACGCCGCGAGCAGCGCCAGGAACGCGGCCACCGCCACCAGCGGTCGACTCCCGCGCCGCGCCTGCGTGCGCACCGGCCTGAGCGCCGGCGCGACCGCGGTCACGCGGTCTTGCGGGCGCGCAGGACCATGAGCCGGGGGATCGACGCCGCCTCGCCGTACTCGGGCGCGCGCGCCACGAATCCGGGGGAGGGCGGCGGTTCGTCCATGTGCTCGACCAGCAACCCGCGTTCGGCCATCACGTTGATGTATCGGCCGAGCGGGCGGTGCATGAAGGGCAATCTCACGCCGGGTGCCACTTCCTCCATGGCGGCGTCGTCGGGCAGGTACGGGCCGAGGCGCCAGTACTGCTCCCCGAGGATGTGGTCGTCGACCCATCCGCTGCCCGGGGCCTGCAGGAGCGGGTGGTTGAGGAACAGCACGAAGCACCCGCCGGGGGCCAGGACCCGGGCGATCTCGTCGATGGCCGGCTCGAACGGGTCGACGTGCTCGAGCACCAGGCAGGCCATCACCGCGTCGAACGCACCCGACGCGACCGGCAGAGCGGTGGCCGTGCCCCGTACGTACGTGGGCCCCCCGCCCCGGGCCCGGGCCGCCGCGATCTGGGCCCACGACCCGTCGACGCCCACCACGTCGCCACCCTGCGCAGCCACCCGCCGGGCCATCTGCCCCTCCCCGCAGCCGACGTCGAGCACCCGGCCGAACCCGGCGAGGTGGGCGTCGGCCAACGGGAGGATCTGCTCCTCGTACTCCGGATCAGCCCCCTCGGTGAAGAGCTCCTGCCACCAGCCGGCGTGCTCCTCCCACTCCTCGCTCGGGGTCGATCGGCGGTCTTCGCTCCCGGGAGGTGGGTTCCCGTCCACCAGACGGCCTAGGAGACGCCGAGCAGCGGGGCGAGGAAGCGACCGGTGTGCGACTCGGGCGTCTTGGCCACCTGCTCGGGCGTGCCCTCCGCGAGCACCTGCCCGCCGCCGTCGCCACCCTCGGGCCCGAGGTCGACGATCCAGTCGGCGCACTTGATGACGTCGAGGTTGTGCTCGATCACGAGCACGGTGTTCCCCGTGTCGACCAGCCGCTGGAGCACGCCGAGGAGGCGGCGCACGTCCTCGAAGTGGAGACCGGTCGTGGGCTCGTCGAGGATGTAGATCGTGCGACCGGTGGAGCGCTTGCCGAGCTCCGACGACAGCTTCACGCGTTGCGCCTCCCCCCCCGACAGCGTGGGCGCCGGCTGTCCGAGGCGTACATAGCCGAGGCCGACGTCGACGAGCGTCTGCAGGTGGCGCGCGATCGTCGGCTGGTTGCCGAAGAAGGCGAGCGCCTCCTCGATCGAGAGGTCGAGCACCTCGGCGATGTTCTTGCCCTTGAACGTGATGTCGAGCGTGTCGCGGTTGTACCGGGCTCCCTTGCACACCTCGCACGGCACGTACACGTCGGGGAGGAAGTGCATCTCGATGCGGATCGTGCCGTCACCCGCGCACGCCTCGCAGCGGCCCCCCTTCACGTTGAACGAGAACCGACCCGGCTGGTAGCCGCGCACCTTCGCCTCCTGGGTGGACGCGAACAGCGAGCGGACCTTGTCGAACATGCCCGTGTACGTCGCAGGGTTGGAGCGGGGGGTGCGACCGATCGGCGACTGGTCGATGTTGATCACCTTGTCGAGGTGCTCGGCACCCTCGACCGTCTTGTGCCGACCGGGGACGTCCTTCGACCGGTACACCCGCTGCATCAGTGCCCGGTACAGGATGTCGTTCACCAGCGTCGACTTGCCGCTGCCGCTCACCCCGGTGATCGCGATGAAGCACCCCAGCGGGAACTCGACGTCGATGCCCTTGAGGTTGTGCTCGCGGGCATCGCGCACGGTGAGCCACGCGTCGCCGGTGGGGCGGCGGCGCTCCGGGACCACCACCTGCTCGGCCCCCGACAGGAAGCGGCCGGTGACCGACCGCTTCTCCTTCAGCACGTCCTTCAACGTGCCGGAGACGACGACCGCGCCCCCGTGCTCCCCCGCGCCCGGACCGATGTCGACGATGTGGTCGGCCACCCGGATCGTGTCCTCGTCGTGCTCGACCACGATCACCGTGTTGCCGAGATCGCGCAGGCGGATCAGCGTGTCGATGAGCCGCTCGTTGTCGCGCTGGTGGAGGCCGATCGAGGGCTCGTCGAGCACGTAGAGCACGCCCACCAGGCCGGAGCCCACCTGCGACGCGAGCCGGATCCGCTGGGCCTCTCCGCCGGCGAGGGTGCCCGACGCCCGGTTGAGGTTGAGGTAGTCGAGCCCGACGTCGAGGAGGAAGCGCAGGCGCTCGTTGACCTCCTTCGCCACCGCGTCGGCGATCATGCGGTCGCGCTCGGAGAGCTCCAGGCCGTTGAAGAACTCGGCGCAGCGGCCGATCGACATCTCGCCGACCTCGAAGATGTTGCGGCCGCCGACCGTCACCGCGAGCGACGCCGGCCGCAGCCGCGCCCCACCGCACGCGGGGCACGGGACCTCGCGCATGTAGCCCTCGATCTGCTCGCGGGCCCGGTCGCTCTCGGCTTCGGTGTGACGGCGCTCCAACCACGGCACCACGCCCTCGAACGTGGTGTTGTACGAGCGTTGGCGACCGTAGCGATTGCGGTAGCGGACGTGCACCGCCTTCTCGCCGGTGCCGTGGAGGACGACGTGGCGCGCCTTCTTCGGCAGCTTCTTCCACGGGGTCTGCGGGTCGAACCCGTACTCCCCGGCCAGCGACTCGAGGATGCGGTCGAAGTAGCGCGCCCGGAACCCGCCCCACGGCTGGATCGCGCCGTCGGCGAGGCTCAGGTCGTCGTCGGGGACGACGAGCTCGGGGTCGACCTCGAACCGGGTGCCGAGGCCGTCGCAGCGGTCACACGCGCCGTAGGGAGAGTTGAACGAGAAGTTGCGGGGCGCGAGCTCGTCGAAGGACAGCCCGCAGTGCGTGCACGCGAGGTGCTCGGAGAAGGTGAGGGTCTCCACATCCTGGTCGCGCTCGCTCCGCCCGGCGGGTCGGCCAGCACCCGCCCCTGCTCCGCTCGCTGCTCCCGGGACGATCTCCACCTCGGCCACGCCTTCGGCGAGGCGCAGCGCCGTCTCGAGCGAGTCGGTGAGCCGGCGCTCGATCCCGGCCTTGCGCACGAGCCGGTCGACGACCACCTCGATCGTGTGCTGCTCGTAGCGGGCGAGGCGGGTGGCGTCGCCACCGCCGATGAGGTCGGCCAGCTCGTGGAGCTCGCCGTCGATGCGCACCCGGGAGAAGCCCTGGCCCGACAGCTCCTTGAGCAGTCCCTCGTACTCGCCCTTGCGGCCACGCACCACCGGCGCGAGCACCTGGAACCGGGTGCCCTCCGGCAGCTCCAGGACCCGGTCGACGATCTGCTGGGGCGTCTGGCGGGTGATGACCCGTCCGCACTTCGGGCAGTGCGGCACCCCGATGCGGGCGTAGAGGAGGCGCAGGTAGTCGTAGACCTCGGTGATGGTGCCGACGGTCGAGCGAGGGTTGCGCGAGGCCGACTTCTGGTCGATCGAGATCGCGGGCGACAAGCCCTCGATGAAGTCGACGTCGGGCTTGTCCATCTGGCCGAGGAACTGCCGCGCGTAGGCCGACAGCGACTCCACGTAGCGGCGCTGACCCTCCGCGTAGATGGTGTCGAAGGCCAGCGACGACTTCCCCGATCCGGAGATCCCGGTGAAGACGATCAGCTTGTCGCGCGGCAGGTCGAGGTCGACATTGCGCAGGTTGTGTTCGCGAGCCCCCCGGACCCTGATCGTCTCCGCCATCGGCGACCAGGCTACCGGCGTGCGGCCTCCGACGAACGCATGTTCGTCCCCGCCTCGACCACCGAGTGGGCCGGGTCGGACCCGAGAAGGTCCCGGGCGACGGCCGAAGCCGCCCGCGGCGCGTCAGCCCGCGGCGCGCAGCTCGCGTTTGAGCTCGGTGATCTCGTCGCGCAGGCGGGCGGCCTCCTCGAACCGGAGCTCCTTGGCCGCCTCGTGCATCTCGTCCTCGAGCTGACGGATCAGCCGGTCGAGCTCGTCGGGGGCGACCCCGGCGAGGTCGAACACCGCCGAGGGTGCCGCGGCACGGCTCCCTCGCCGCCCCCGGCCGCCCGACGCCGGCGCGTCGTCGGCCCCGGCCCGCGCCCGCACCATCTCCATGATGTCGGTGACCTTCTTGCGGATCGTCTGCGGGTCGATCCCGTGCTCCTCGTTATAGGCGAGCTGCACCATGCGGCGCCGGGTGACCTCGGAGATCGCCGACCGCATCGAGTCGGTCACCTGGTCCGCGTACATGACGACCTGGCCGTCGACGTTGCGTGCCGCACGCCCCATCGTCTGGATGAGCGACGACGTGGACCGGAGGAAGCCCTCCTTGTCGGCGTCGAGGATCGCCACCAACGCGACCTCGGGGAGGTCGAGGCCCTCGCGGAGCAGGTTGATGCCGACCAGCACGTCGAACTCGCCGAGCCGCAGTGAGCGGAGGATCTCGACCCGCTCCAGGGTGTCGACCTCGCTGTGGAGGTACCGAACCCGGATGCCGAGCTCGAGCAGGTAGTCGGTGAGGTCCTCGGACATCTTCTTGGTGAGCGTGGTGACCAGCACCCGCTGGTCGCGCTCCTCACGGGCCCGGATCTCGGCGACGAGGTCGTCGATCTGTCCCTTGGTGGGCCGCACGATCACCTCGGGGTCGACGAGTCCGGTGGGGCGCACGATCTGCTCGACCACCCGGGTGGACACCTCGAGCTCGTAGGCGCTCGGCGTGGCCGACATGAAGACGACCTGGTTGACCTTCTCGACGAACTCGTCGAAGCGCAGCGGCCGGTTGTCCATCGCCGACGGGAGCCGGAACCCGTGGTCGACCAGCGTGTCCTTGCGCGACCGGTCACCCTCGTACTGCCCGTGGAGCTGGGGCACGGTGACGTGCGACTCGTCGAGGACCACGAGGTAGTCGTCGGGGAAGTAGTCGAGGAGGGTGTACGGCATCTCGCCGGCGCTGCGCCCGTCGAGGTAGCGCGAGTAGTTCTCGATCCCGGAGCAGACCCCGACCTCGCGCAGCATCTCGAGGTCGTAGGTGGTGCGCATGCGCAGGCGCTGGGCCTCCAGCAGCTTGCCGCGCTCCTCGAACCAGGCGAGCCGCTCGGCGAGCTCCTCCTCGATGCCGGTGATCGCCCGCTGCATCCGCTCGGCCGAGGTCACATAGTGCGACGCCGGGAACAGCACCATCCGGTCGAGCTCCTCGACGACCTCACCGGTGAGTGGGTCGACCGACGCGATGCGCTCCACCTCGTCGCCGAACATCTGGAGCCGCACCGCCCGCTCCTCGTAGGCGGGGTACACCTCGATGGTGTCGCCTCGCACCCGGAACTTGTTGCGGGCGAACGCGAAGTCGTTGCGCTCGTACTGGAGGTCGACCAGGCGGGACAGGATGGACCGCTGGTCGCGGTCCTCCCCCCGGTCGAGCACGAGGCATTGGCGGTAGTACTCGTCGGGTGCACCGAGGCCGTAGATGGCCGACACCGACGCCACCACGATCACGTCGCGACGGCTCATGATCGCCGAGGTGGCCGAGTGGCGGAGGCGGTCGATCTCGTCGTTGATCGACGAGTCCTTCTCGATGTAGGTGTCGGTGGTGGGGAGGTACGCCTCGGGTTGGTAGTAGTCGTAGTAGGAGACGAAGTACTCGACCCGGTTCTTCGGGAACAGCTCGCGGAACTCGCTCGCGAGCTGCGCGGCAAGACTCTTGTTGGGCGCGAGCACGATCGTGGGCCGCTGCACCTTCTCGATCACCCCGGCGATGGTGAACGACTTCCCCGACCCGGTGATGCCGAGGAGGGTCTGGAACCGCTCCCCCGCCTCGACCCCCTCGGCCAGCCCGGCGATGGCCGTGGGCTGGTCGCCCGACGGCGAGAACTCCGAGACCATCTGCAATGCCGGCATGCCCCGACTGTACGACGCCCCTGTGACAGCCACGCCCGACCGGACCGCACGTCCGGTGGTCCTGGGTGATGTCAGGCGGACTTGGCTGCGGCGGCGTCCTCGAGGGCGGCCCAGATGGTGGCGACCTGCTGCTCGAGGGACGCGAGGTCACCCGAGTTGTCGACGACCCAGGTGGCGTGGGCCCGGCGTTGCTCGTCGGTGGCCTGCTTGGCCATGCGGGCCTCGGCGTCGGGTCGGGGCACACCGCGCCCGGCGAGGCGCTCGAGCCGCAGCTCCCGGGGCGCCTCCACCACGATGACGAACTCGTAGCCGCGCGAGCGGGCGTCCTCCGACTCGACGAGCAGCGGCACGTCGCACACCACGATGCCGTCCTCGGGGGCCGCCGCCATGCGCCGGAGGAACTCCTCGCCCACCGCGGGGTGGGTGATCGCGTTGAGGGCTGCGGTCCCCTCTTCGGTGGCGAACGCGATCTCCGCGAGCCTCGGTCGATCGAGTCGGCCGTCGGGGCCGAGGATCTCGGGCCCGAAGCGCTCCACCAGCTGCGTGAACGCGGGCATGCCCGGCTCCACGACGTCGCGGGCCACCTGGTCGGCGTCGACGATCACCGCGCCGCGCCCCTCGAGCAGCCGCGCCACGGTCGACTTGCCCGACCCGATCCCGCCCGTGAGCCCTACCAGCAGCATGACCACGCACCGTAGCCAATGGGGGCCAAGAAATCGCCAAGATTCGGTTCAAGTCCGTGATGGTGCGCGCCGATAGTGGTTTCCAGCCGGACCGATGGGGCACCGGCACCGGAACAGAAGGATGCAACCAGCATGAACCTCTTCGTGCTCAAGACCTGGCTCCAGACCAAGTTCGCGAAGGACGAGCAGGGCGCCAACCTGGTGGAGTACATCCTCCTCGTGGCCCTCATCGCACTCGCCGTCATCGCAGCCGTGATCTTCCTGCGGGGCCAGGTCTCGAACAAGTTCAACGAGACCGGCTCGAAGCTCAGCAACAACGGCAACTGAGCCAGCGATGGTGACCCCCGGGGCCGGCTGGCAGGGGCGGCCCCGGGGACTCACCTCTCTCGTTCCGACAGGAGACTCGAAAGGCGGCGACGCATGAACCTCTTCGTGCTCAAGACGTGGCTCCAGACCAAGCTCGCGCGGGACGGCCTGCGCGTCCATCATCGTTCCCGTCAGGTCCGTCGTCACCAACGGGCCTAGCGGTCGCCGGCCTGGACGGTGCTGTTCCCGCCGTTCGCGAGCAACGGCTGCAGGGTGAGGTAGATGCCGCCGTCTCGGTTGGCGTTGACGATCGCCAACGCCTGGTCCGGGGTCACCTCGAAGGTGATGAGCCCGCTGGCCGACGCAGTAGCGGAAGGCTGGCCGTTGAGACCCCCGGCGGTCGCCGCCGTCTCCTGTCCGATCGACAGCACCTTCACCGCCCGGTACAGGTACCGGCCCGACTCACCACCGGTGATCAGGTCGACCCGGTCGCCGGGTGCGATCTGATTGGCCACCGCACGAGCGGAGTCGAACGCGACCGTGACCGCGACGAGATCCTTCGACCCGATCGCAGCCGCGAGCGAGCCACCGCCCCCCTCCGACGGCGCCACGAAGCTCGCGTCGGTGATGAACTGCCGGGCCTGGATGGTCGACACCGCGACCTTGCCTTCCAGCAGGGTCGCGTCGGTCACCGCCGACGGCGGCACGGAGCCGCGCAAGGTGCGCGCCGGGGCGATCAGGCCTTGCGCGATGGCCGACGCGCCGGTCGTCCCCTTCGGGATGTCGTTGACCGCCACGAAGGCCTCGACGGTCTCGACCCTGTTCTCGGCCCGGTCGTCGGCCCCCGAGACGTAGAAGTAGACGCCCAGTCCGGCGACGGCGGCCAGCAAGATGGCTGCAGCCGCGAGCAGGGTTCGGCGGTTGCCCACTGTTGCGCTCCTCGAATCAGCACCACCGGGGCGGTGGTCCTTGCTCTGATTCGTCGGCCGCCGATGGGGCGACCTTGAGAGCGATCGACGGGGTCGGAGGCTCCGACCCGGCCGATCATGGTCTGCTCGACCGCGCCTTGGCCGTTCCTTGGCCGGGCGCTCCGGATCAGGCCTCGGAGGCCTCGCCACCGTCGTCGACGGCCGCCACCTCGGCGATCTCGACGTCGGACTCCGCCGGACCCCCGACCAGGACCGAGAGGTCGACCTCCCCGGCCTCGCCCTGTGCCTTGTCGTCCTCGACGGGCGGGCCGATGTAGTTGCCGTGGTCGTCGAAGGCGTGCTCGCCGAACTGGTCGCGGTACTCGGCCGCGACCTCGCCGCCCTCCGCCGCCTGCTTGATCGACAGCGAGATGCGGCGCCGGTCGAGGTCGATGTCGATGATCTTGACCCAGAGCTCCTCGCCCGGGGTGACCACCTGCTCGGGCGCCTCCACGTGCTGGGCCGCCATCTCCGAGATGTGGACGAGGCCCTCGATCCCGTCGCCCACCCGGACGAACGCGCCGAAGGGCACGAGCTTGGTCACGCGGCCGTACACGAGCTGGTCGACCTGGTGGCCGTCGGCGAACTCCTGCCACGGGTCCTGCTGGGTCGCCTTGAGCGACAGGGAGATGCGCTCGCGGGTGAGGTCGACGTCGAGGACCTGCACGGTGACCTCGTCGCCCACCTGCACGACCTGGCTCGGGTGCTCGACGTGCTTCCAGGAGAGCTCGGAGACGTGGACGAGGCCGTCCATGCCGCCGAGGTCGACGAAGGCGCCGAAGTTGACCACGGAGCTGACCACTCCGGAGCGGATCTCGCCGGGCTTGAGGTTGGTGAGGAACTCGTCGCGCTGCTCGCGCTGGGTCTCCTCGAGGTAGGCCCGGCGGCTGAGCACGACGTTGTTGCGGTTGCGGTCGAGCTCGATGATCTTGCACTCGAGCGTGCGGCCGACGAAGGGGTGCAGGTCGCGGACGCGCCGGAGGTCGACCAGGGATGCCGGGAGGAAGCCCCGGAGGCCGATGTCGAGGATGAGGCCGCCCTTGACGACCTCGATGACGGGGCCGGACACGACCTCGTCCCGCTCCTTGAGCTCCTCGATGGTGCCCCAGGCGCGCTCGTACTGGGCCCGCTTCTTCGAGAGGACCAGCCGGCCGTCCTTGTCCTCCTTGGTGAGGACCAGGGCCTCGATCTCGTCTTCGAGCGTCACGACCTCGTGGGGGTCGACGTCGTTGCGGATCGAGAGCTCCCGGGACGGGATCACGCCCTCGGACTTGTAGCCGATGTCGAGGAGGACCTCGTCGCTGTCGATCTTGACGACGATGCCCTTGACGATGTCACCGTCGTCGAACTCGACGATCGTCGCATCGACGGCGTCGGAGAAGGACTGCCCGCCGAGGTCGTCGAGGACCACCAGGGCCTCGTCGATCTGCTCGAGCTCCGCCTCCAGGCTGGAGGCCTCGGTCGGCGCCGCGCCGGCCGTCTCGTCCACTTGCTCGGTGACCTCGGGGGCGGTCGCCTCGGGGGCGATCGCCGCGTCCTGCTCCGACAACATGACTCCTCAGAAGTGCGCTCGTCCCTGCGCTCACCGGCACGGTGCCGGTCACTCCGGGAAGCGCCCGCCCCCCAGGGGGACCAGAGCCCACGGCTCGCACACGCGAGGGACGCAGCCCCCGGCGGGGGCCGCCGAGTCAGGCTAGTCCGTTCTCAGGTGCGGCGTCCCACCAGCAACAGCTCCGGGTCGTCGAGGGTGGGCGGGGTCGCGCCGTAGCGCCCCGGCGCCACCCCGCGGATGGCGACGACCTCCACGCCGTGGACCGTGGCGAGCAGGGCCAGCTCCCGGGTGGTGAAGCACGTCGTCCACAGGTCGAACGGCTGCTCCTCCCCCGCCTCGTTGCGGAGGGTGGCCACCTCGTGCAGCACCCCCGTCCCCGGGTCGAACGACTCGCCGGTCTCCAGGTGACGCACGGCGAACGGGGCGTGGAACGCGGACACGGCGAGGCCGCCCCCGGGGCGGACGGCGGCGGCGATCCGCCCGAACACCCCGACCTCGTCCCGCCCGCCCAGCAGCCCGAACCCGCCCTGGCAGAGGCAGATCACGGCGTCGAACTCCCCGTCGGCGGCGAGGTCCCGCACGTCGAGGACGTCGAACCGGGCCGGGAGCCCCTCGGCGGCGGCCGCCGCGGTGGCGAGGGCGACGAAGTCCGGGGAGAGGTCCACGCCATGGACCTCGATTCCCCGCCGGGCCAGGGCCAGGGCGTGGCGTCCCGGTCCGCAGCCGACGTCGAGGACCCGGGTCCCGGCGGCCAGGCCGAGGGATTCGGTCAGGAAGTCGACCTCCTGCTCGGTGCCCTTCGTGAAGGCGTTGCGCAGGTAGGCGGGCCCGAGGAACTCGGCCAGCGGGTTGAACCAGGCCCCGGCGGGCCCGGGGACGTCTCGGGACATCGGCGCACGCTACGCGCCCTGACCGGACTTGGCCCGTGGTGACGGCCTGGCTGCGTCAGCGGTCGTAGCGCCGGAGGGTGATGCCCCCCACCGACCGTTCGACCGCGAGGTCCCGGCCGGCCATCGAGGTGTCGAGGTCGCACGCACCGAAGGGGTTCGTGCCCTCGTAGCGCGACACCACCCAGATCCGGTCCGGGTCCGTCGCCCACGCCTCGGTGTCCTCGCTGTCGACCTCGTCAAGGTGCACGCCGTCCCCCCACGGCTCGTCGGGCGACAGGGGCTCCGGGAGGCGATCGACGGGGGTCCTGAGCGCGTAGTACTCGAACGGCACCCGCACCGGCGACGCGCAGAACACGATGCCGTCGTCGGGGGTGCTCCCCCGCAGCACTGCGGCCGTGGCGGCCCGCCAGTCGTCGACCGGCGGCGCGTCGTACCACCGCGTGACCTCGATCACCGACAGCACCGTGATCACCACGACCAGTCCGACGGCCGCCGCGAGCCGCTGCCGGGCGATCGCGCGGATCGCCACCGCCGCGCCGATCACGAGTGCCGGGAGGATGATGATGACGTACCGCTCCGACCAGTTTCGGCCCATCACCAGGGCGCCACCGAGGACACCGAGGAACGGCACCACGATCCCGCAGACGACCAGGGCCGGGCGCCACGTGGTGGGCGACGGACCCTCGGACCGCAGGCCGCGCACCGTGAGGACCACCGGGACCAGGGACAGCCCGCCGAGGACGACGAGCAGCGCCCAGCCCCCCGCCACCTCCTCGGCCACGCGCGGGATCGAGCCCAGGGTGACGGTGTCGGTGACGCCCTGGTTGTCGGCCGCCGAGAGGATGAGTGCCGCGAGCGGCACGAGCACCACGGCCCCGATCGCCGCGCTCAGCACCAACCGGCCCCACGGGAGGCGCCGGAGGCCGTAGAAGAGGAGCGACGCGGCCTGCGCCGCGATCACGAACAGCGCCACCAGGTGCGCGTAGGCCGCCAGCGCGGCGACGACCGCGTACAGCACGAACCACGCTGTGCGGCGGGTCTCGATCGCGTTGACGAAGCACCATGTGCCGAGCACCGTGAGCAGGAGCAGCATGGAGTAGCCGCGCAGCTGCTGTGAGTACTGCACGGCGAACGGGGCGATCGCGAACAGGAACCCGGCGACGAGACCGGTCACCCGGTCGAACAGCCGCGCCGCGAGCAGGAAGACCGCGACCACCGTCAGGGCCCCGCAGACCACCGAGAGGCTGCGCATGGCCGCTTCGCCGTCGCCGAGGGTGCGCCACGGAGCCAGCACCAGCGCGAACAGGGGCATGTTGGCGTCGAGGTGACGGGCGACGTCGACGACCCCGCCGACGCCCCGACTCGCGTGCATGGCGGAGAAGCCCTCGTCGTACCAGAGGCTCTTGTGACCCAGCCGGATGCTGCCGAGCACGGCGCTCAGCACGACCTCTCCGAGAAGGATCAGTGCGACCCACCGGGTCGCGGGCGTCGGCGACTCCGGCCGGCCGGATGGCGCCTGCACGTCGGTCGTCGTCATCCCCGCCACCTGCCGCTGCCGCCCGCTGCCGGGCCCGACGCTACTTCGCCAGCGCCCAGTTGGGCCCGAAGCCGACGTCGACGGCGAGCGGCACCC
>VGCA01000018.1 GCA_016870245.1 Actinomycetota bacterium
GACCGCCGGCGTCGCCGGGCTGCGCGCCGAGGCACGCCGGGTGGAGGCGTCGGCCCGCACCGACGAGGTCGCCCGTGAGGACGCGGTCCGCCGCACCCGCCACGCGCGGCAGTGGGTCGATCCCGACGGCGCGTGGCGGATGAGCGTGCGGGGCACGGTCGCCGCCGGGGCACGGATCTGGGCCGCCGTCGACGCGGCGACGGCCGGCGACGCCGAGTCGCGCGACGCCGACGCGTTCGACGCGCTCGAACGGCTGGTCACCCGGGCCGACGGTGTGGAGGCTGCAGGACCGCGGGCCACCGTCCACGTCCGGGTCGACCACGCGGCCCTCGTGCGCGGGCACACCGAGGCCGGCGAGGTCTGCGAGATCCCGGGCCTCGGCCCCATCCCCGTCGCGACGGCCCGTGCGCTCGCCACCGACTCGATCCTGTCGGTGCTCGTCACCGACGGCGTCGAGGTGGTCGGCGTCGCCCACACCGGGCGGACGATCCGGGCCAACGTGCGCCGCGCCCTCGCCGACCGCTCACCGTCGTGCGAGCGGCCCGGCTGCCCGCTCGATCACGACCTCGAGATCCACCACCTCACCGGCTTCGCGGTCACCGGAGACACCCGTCTCGACGACCTCGCCCGCCTCTGCGGCTTCGA
The DNA here is from genome assembly GCA_016870245.1 of Actinomycetota bacterium. GTDB lineage: Bacteria > Actinomycetota > Acidimicrobiia > IMCC26256 > PALSA-555 > CAIUKV01. The sequence goes on from VGCA01000018.1 coordinate 646, forward strand.
TCACTACCTCGCCACCCATCACGGGTACCGCCTCACCGGACCCCCCGGCGCCCGCCGCTGGCTCCCACCCGAGGCCGGCGACGGCCGTGCCCCACCCCGCGCCGCCTGATCATCACTCTGCGTCGCCCTCGTCCGCCCAAGCCCGACGCGCGCGTGGTCCGGCATTCGGGGACGGTCACGCTCGACCACCCGAGCGTTCGGCAATGTCCCTAGAGCCGGTGGCCCCTTCCGCGCCAGGGAAGGACGCATGGTTGCGCACGAAACGTCCCTACGTCCCTACCCGGTTTCGTGTGTTATCCCTCCGTTGTACTGTTCGCGGCGTGAGGCGCCTGGTTTCCTTCGTGAGCGACGATCGCTATTACCGCCCGTACCTCCTCCCGGGCGAGGAACTCTGGGAGCGAGCCGACTTCCTCGCCGATCCAGAGGTGCTGGCGACGGACGCATGGAAGACCCAACACACCTCGATCACGCCCGGTTACCTCACACCCGATGAATGCGAGTGGTTCGCGGGAGGTGCCTACCTGACGAGTCACGACTCACTGATACTCGCTTACTGCCCCGACTGCTTTCACCACGGCTTCGCGACCGATCTTCTTCGGATCACGCTGCCCCTTGTCGAGGGCGCGACGTGGAGGCCACGTCCGGCACGTCATCGCCGCCGCATCGCCGCCGACTTGACATGCCTGCTGCCCGAGGGACGCCAGGTGGCATTTGCTGTGGAGTGCCGACGACCGTGGCTGGAACTACTAGAGCACGGTCTCGTCGTGGCTCTGCAGCACCTCGCACACGACCCGGCCTAGCGGCGAACCCGCCGATGCGACCATATCCGGCGCCCGGATCGTGTACCACATTGCCAGCTCTGGGGCGGGCGTCGCCGCTGCACCCGAGAGTGACCTCGCCGGAATCGGCGTTCCGGGCCGACGCTTCACTGCTCCGTGGGTTCCGCTCAGCGGTATGACGGAGCGATGAAGGTCCGAGCGCTCTGGTGATCCCGACTCCGAGTGCCAGTTGGGATCGCCACAACCGGTGTCGGCTTGGACCTCGCCTAGTACTGCGCGCCGGGCGGGAGCTGCCGGGCCAGCATCGCGTCGAACCGCGGCTGCATGATCTCCTCGTACGCGTCGGTGGTGCAGATCCAGAAGTCGCCGTTGCGGATGCCGTCGAACACGATGCGGGCCGCCTCGATCGGCGGTAGCCCGCGCTCGGCCGTCATCTGCCCGAGCGCGCCGGCGACGAACCAGTGGTCGGGCGCCTGCGCTTCACCGGGCGGCTCGTCGGGTCGGTTGCGCTCCGACTGCGCGATGCGGGTGTCGACCGCGCCGGGCACGAGGCACGACACGCCGATCGACGAGCCCTGCGCACGCAGGTCGTGCGCGACCGACTCGGTGAGCGCGGCGCACGCGAACTTCGACACGACGTACGGGCCGCTGTACGCGACCGTCGTGATCCCGGCCACCGACGAGGTGTTGACGATGTGGATGTCGCCGTCGCCCTGCTCCTCCTGGGCGAGCATCCGGGGCACGAACGCCTGGATGCCGTGCAGCACGCCCCAGAAGTTGACCTTCATCACCCACTCCCAGTCGGCGAGGGTGCGCTGCCACGAGATGCCCCCCTGGAACACCCCGGCGTTGTTGTGGAGCAGGTGCACCGCGTCGAACCGGTCGTACGCCGCCGCGGCGAGGTTCTCGACCGCAGCGGGGTCGGTGACGTCGGTGAGCACGCCCATCACCTCGGCGCCGGTGTCGCGCACGAGCGCGACCGTCTCGTCGAGCGCGTCGGGCTGCACGTCGGCGACCACCACGTTCATGCCCGACGCCGCCGCGTACTCGGCCATCCCCCGGCCGATGCCGCTCCCCGCGCCGGTGATGACCGCGGTCTTCCCGTCGAAGTCCTGCATCGCTTCCTCTCAGCGCACCGTGCGGAAGAACGCGCGCACGTCGTCGACGAACAGCTCGGGCTGCTCCATCGCGGCGAAGTGCCCGCCCCGGGGCTGCTCCTGCCAGTGGGTGATGTTGTAGTTGGCCTCAGCCCAGCGCCGTGGCGGCCGGATGATCTCCCGCGGGTAGATCGCCCCGCCCGTGGGCACCTGGACCTTCTCCCGGGTGGTCCACCCCTCGGCCACCCGGTTCTCGTAGTAGAGCCGGGCCGAGGAGTGCGCGGTGCCGGTGAGCCAGTACAGCATCACGTTGGTGAGCAGCTGGTCGCGGGTGAACGCCGACTCCACGTCGCCGCCGCAGTCGGACCACGAGCGGAACTTCTCCACGATCCACGCAGCCAGCCCTGCGGGCGAGTCCTCGAGCGCGTAGCCCACCGTCTGGGGCTTGGTCGCCTGGATCTGCATGTAGCCGCTGTCGGTCTCGAAGTACTTGCCCATGTCGGCCAGGCCTTCGAGCTCGGTCGCGGTGAGCTCGCCGGTGTCGCCCTCGGGCGGGCCGGCCGCGATCACCATGTTGAGGTGGATCCCCACGAGGTGCGCGGGATCCACGAGACCCAGGTGGGTGGTGATGATCGCCCCCCAATCGCCACCCTGGGCGCCGTAGCGGTCGTAGCCGAGGCCGGCCATCAGCGCGGCCCAGGCCTCGGCGACCCTCCGAGGGCTCCAGCCCCGCTCGGTGGTGGGCCCCGAGAACGCGTAGCCGGGGATCGACGGCGCGATCACGTGGAAGGCGTCGGCCGGGTCGCCGCCGTGCGCGCGGGGGTCGGTGAGCGGGCCGATCACGTCGAGGAACTCCACGACCGAGCCGGGCCACCCGTGCGTGATGAGCAACGGCAGCGCGTCGGGCTCGGGCGAGCGCTGGTGGATCAGGTGCACGTGCTGGTCCATCACCGTCGTGGTGAAGTGGTCGAAGGTGTTGAGCCGGGCCTCGGCCGCCCGCCAGTCGTAGGTGTCGCGCCAGTACTCCACGAGCTCGCGCTCGTATCCGAGCTCCGTGCCGTAGTCCCAGTCGGCGCCCGGGATCTGCGCGGGGAACCGGGTGCGGGCGAGGCGGTCGTGCAGGTCGTCGAGGTCGGCCTCGGGGACGGCGACGGTGAACGGGGTGAGGTCCAGTGCCATGGATGGTTCAGCTCCGGGGAGTGTCGGCGAGGGTGAAGCCGTCCTGGATCACGCGGCGGTCGGCGTAGAACGGGGTGAGGACGGCATCGACCGAGTCGGGCGTCCATCCGTCGGCGATCTCGAACTTCTGCTCCACGAACGGGCCGTGCACCACCGAGATCGTGCGGCCCACCACGATGAACAGCTGACCCGAGACGTGGTCGGCCGCGGGCGACGCGAGGTACGCGACCAGCGGGGACACGTGCTCGGGCCCGTAGGGGTCGAAGCCGTCGACGATCTCCGACGACGCGATGCTCGGCTGGTCGACGGTCATGCGGGTGCGGGCGCGCGGCGCGATGGCGTTGGCCCGCACGCCGAGCCGGGCCAGGCTGTTGGCGGCCACCAACGTGAGCTGCACCACCGCGGCCTTGGCCGACGCGTAGCCGGGCTGGCCGGGGCTCCCGAAGAGCATCGCCTCCGACGCGGTGCTGATGATGCGGGCGTACACCGGCCCGTCGGCCGCCTTCGACTCGGTCCGCCAGTGCTCGGCCGCGTGGCGCATCGTGGCGAAGTGGCCCTTGAGGTGCACCCGCACGACGCTGTCGAACTCGTCTTCGCTCAGGTTGAAGAGCATGCGGTCGCGCAGGAAGCCCGCGTTGTTGACGAGGATGTCGAACCGGCCCCACTCGTCGATCCCGCGGCGGACCATCGCCCGCGCGGAGTCCCAGTCGGCGACGTCGCCGTAGTCGGCCACCGCCTCGCCGCCGAGGGCCCGGATCTCCTCGACCACCGCGTCGGCGGCACTCGACTCGACGTCGCCGCCCAGGGAGCGGCCGAGGTCGTTGACCACCACCCGCACGCCCTGGCGCGCCAGCTCGAGCGCGTGCGAGCGCCCGAGTCCCTGGCCTGCGCCGGTGACGAGCGCCACCTTCCCCTCGAGTCCCTGGAGCATCGGTTCCCCCTCTTGCGTCCACCCACCGCCGCCACGGCGCACCGCCGCGAAGTGGAATACGTTCTAGTCGATGACTCCCGATGGCTCTCCCCCCGCCCGGCCCACCGCGCTCGTCACCGGCGCCAGCCGGGGCATCGGCAAGGCGGCGGCCGTAGCGCTGGCCGAGGCCGGCTTCGACGTCGCCTTCACCGCCCGCACCGTCCACGAGGGCGAGGGCGTCGACGATTCCGACCAGGGCGGCCGCACCGTGCCCGGCAGCCTCGACACGACGGCCGCGCTCGTCGACGCCGCGGGCGGGCGGGCCCTGCCCATCGCCATGGACCTCATGGACCGGGCGTCCATCGTCGCCGCCGCCGACCGCGTCTACGACGAGTGGGGCCACCTCGACGTGCTCGTCAACAACGCCGTGCACACCGGCCCGGGGTCGATGGTCCGCTTCGAGGAGACCTCGATCGAGGTGATCGAGACCAAGCTCCAGGCCAACGCCGTGAGCCAGGTCGTGCTGATCAAGGCGGTGCTCCCCCGGATGGTGGCGGCGGGGGGCGGCCGCATCGTCAACATGACCTCGGCGGTCGCGATCAACGACCCGACGGCGCCGGCGGGCGAGGGCGGGTGGGGCTCTGCCTACGCGATGTCGAAGGGCGCGTTCCACCGGCTCGCCGGGATCATCGCCGTGGAGTACCGCGACCGGGGGATCGCCATCTTCAACGTGGAGCCCGGCTACGTGGTGACCGAACGCATGGAGATCAACGCCAAGGCCCTCGGGCTCGAGGGGGCCTACCCGGGCTCACCGCCGTCGGTGCCGGCGAGCGTGGTGGCGTGGCTCGCGCACTCCCCCGAGGCCGTCGAGCTCAACGGTCAGACGGTGCTGGCCCAGAGGTTCGCGAAGGACCGGGGCCTGCACCCCCGCTGGTGGTGACCGTCAGCCGTTCGGGCCGTCGAGCATCAGCTTCTGGAAGCGGGCCCGCTCCTTCGGCGTGATGCCGAGGCCCTTGCGCAGGTAGCCGTCGACCGAGCCGTACTCCTCCTCCATGGTGTCGAGCGCGGCTTGGAGGAACTCGGGGCGCACCTCGATGAGCCCCTTCATCACCTCGATCTCGTTGGGGTCGAGCAGCGCGGCGAGCTGGCTCAAGGTCTTCGCATTCGAGGCGGCGCGGTACTCGTTGCTCAGGAGGAAGTCCTCCATCACCGTCTTCTCGGGGACCCCGAGGGTGAGCAGCACCAACGCCGCGCCGAGGCCGGCCCGGTCCTTGCCGGCGGTGCAGTGGAGGTTGGTCGGCTGCGCCGCCGGGTCCATGACCCGTTCCATCAGCGCGGTGTAGTCGTCGGTGTGCTCGGTGATGAACTTCTTGTTGCCCTCGGTGAGCAGCTCACCCGGCGCGCCCAGTGACGAGACGTCGCCCGCGAGCACCGCGTTGCGGATCGCGACCGGGTCCTGGGAGTCGTCGGAGATCGGGATCCCCACGCTCTCGGTGCCGGCGGGGAGGCGATCGGGGCCGATCGTCACCTCGCCCGGGCTGCGGAGGTCGCACACGAGCTTGATGTCGAGGCCGTCGACGACTGCGAGGTCGGCGTCGGTGAGCTTGGCCAGCTCGCCGGAGCGGTAGACCCGGCCCCACTTGACGACGCGACCGTCGGCGGTCTCGTATCCGCCGAGGTCACGGAAGTTCGGCTCCCCCTCGAGGGCGATCCGCCGCTCGGCCACGATCCGGTGGGCGCCGTCGGCCGTCGTGAGCTCGAAGTAGGGCCGGGCGCCGGGGCTCGGGTCGGCGACGACGACCTCCTGCGCGCCCTTCTCGACCTTCGCGACCAGCACCTCGTCGGTGGCCTCGGGATCGGTGCCCCAGGTGATCTCGGTGACCTGCGCGCCGGGCGCGGTGGTCCAGGCGATCTCGAGCTGGCCCGTGTCGGTGCGGGTGACCTCGGCGTCGGTGATCTCGGCCTTGGCCTTCCCCGCCGCACCGGCCGGGACGGCGACGGCCGCCGGGGTGGCGAGCGCCACGGCGCACACCGCGCCGGTGATCCAGGTCCGGGTCCGTCGTGCCGACGTCTGGCGCATCACCGCTCCTCAGGGGTCGTGGACGGGCCTCATTCAACTCCATCGCGGCTGCCGCGACCAGCCACCCCCGACGGCGGGCAGGAGGGAGCGGAGGCGCGGGAGGTGCACGGCCGGAGCGTCTGGCACCGGCGTGCAAGGATCTCCGGATGGACCACACCTACAAAGTCACCGAGATCGTCGGCACCTCGCCCGACGGCGTCGACCAGGCCATCCGCAACGGCGTGGCCCGCGCGTCGGAGTCGCTGCGGAACCTCGACTGGTTCGAGGTCACCGAGATCCGCGGTCACCTCACCGAGGGCGCGGTTGCGCACTTCCAGGTGACCATGAAGGTCGGCTTCCGCATCGAGGACTGAGCCGCGCGCCACGGCCCGGGCGCGCACGGGCGCGGGCCGAGGCCGTCAGCGGCGCACCGGCGCGTGGCAGAAGCTCGACTCGCCCCACGAGGTGAGCGCCACGCCGTGGAGGCTGCCGCGCCCGCCGCACACGATCGGCACCCACTGGTCGGGACGCGCCGCGAGGTGCACGCGGCCCTGCGCGTCGATCCGGCCCCGCTCCTCCAGGATCCGCCGGTTGTCGGCCGGCCACAGGTCGACGGGCTGCCACGCGTGCTCCTGCACGAACGCCTGGAGGTCGGCGACGTCGGGGAACGCGGCGCCGAAGCGCTGGGCCCACACCGGATTGAACGCCACGAACGTCTCGCCGTGCCCGGCCGAGCCGCCGAGGTACATGTTGGCGAGCGGGAACGCAAGGGTCTTCGCGACCATGGTGAGCAGGTCGCGGGCGTCGTCGTTGTGGATGTCGGCGAACGGGAAGGTCCCCTTGCCGCCGTGCACGGTGACGACCTCGTCGGCGGCCGCGTATCCGAGCCGCTCGGCCAGCGACGGCCAGGGAGACTCCTCCTCCCACTCGGCGAAGCTCAGCCCGGTGACCCGCGCGGGCTGGCCGAACACGCTCTTCGAGGTGACCCCGACCTTCTGCCCGCCGATGTTGCGCAGGCACAGCTGCACGGCCCGACCGACGGTCATCGACCCGCGGCCCGCGGCCCCGCCCATGCAGCCCGCCTCCATGTCGAAGCCGTGGGCGAACCGACCGGGCCCGTTGACCACGATGTTGGCGGTGACGCTCGAAGTGGTGGCCGCGAGTGCCGACCAGTTGAACGGCGGCGCCAGGATCGCCTCGAGCGCGGCGATCACGTAGCCGAACGCCGCGGGCGTCACCCCGGTCATGGCGGCGTTGACCGCGACCTTCTCGACCGTGGCCTCGACCATGGCCGGGGCGAGGGTGCCGAGCACGTGATCGGACGCGAGCGGTGTGGCGTCGAGGAGCGCGCCGACGGCGTCCTCGGTGGGTGGGAGCAGCGGCATGCCGTCGCCGAACCCCTCGGCCAGCGAGAACTCGTGGAAGGCCCGCGGGTCGGCCGGAGCCTCCAGGTGCTCGCTCGCGAAGGGCCGGTCGGTCATCGACCCGGCCTCACGCCGTCACCCCGAGGAGCGCGAGCAGCTGCGGGTAGAACTCCCGCGCGATCGCCCGGCACTCGTCCTCCTCGCGGGTCTCGAGCGGGTACGGGAGCACGAGGCGGCGCAGGCTCGCATGGCCCTTGAGCGCGGAGATGCGGGTGGCGATGGTGACGAACTCCTCGGTGATCACGACGACGGCCGGCTTGCCCAGCTCCTCGACGAGGACGGTGTCGTGGACACTCCACGACGTGCACGAGCCTCAGTTGCCGAGACCGACCACCCCGATGTCGATGAGCCGGGCCCACTCGTCGAGGTCGGCCCGGGTCTTCACCCCTTCGTCGCCGACCCGCTCCCCCGCCCACAGCACCTTCGGGACCGCGCCGTCGGCGACGAGCATCTGCTCCCACTCGTCGACGATCGCGATGTACGAGCGCCACGCCGTGTCGAGCCGCAGCCCGACGACCTTGCCCGCGATCGGGCCGCCGACCGAGTAGGTCGTCGTCTCGGGATCGCGCGGTGGCACCACGCGCGGGTCGAGGATCGTGATGGTGTCGGTGGGCACGGACGCTCCCCCTCTGTGGGGCGGATCGTATCCGGGCCGCTCACTCGGTGGCGACGAGCTCGTCGACGTGGTGCACCTGCCCGTCGCAGGTGAACAGCACGTCGTTGTAGCCCCGCCCCGGTCCGACGAACTCGATCGTCTCCGGGCGCGTCGCCGTGACGTACATCGCCCGGCGGCCCGTCCCCCGGCCGGTGGGTGCGGGCGCGGCGTGCAGCACGTGCCCGTAGTGGAGCGTGACGTCACCGGGCTCGGTGTCGATCGCGACGATCGGCAGGTGGTCGAGGTCGCGGGCGCGCAGCTGGTGCGCCGAGCCCCGGTGCGACCCCGCGAGGAAGTGGAGCTGGCCGGTCTCGGCGGTGGCCGGGTCGAGCTGGATCCCGACCGCGATCGCCGGGCACAGGACGGGGTGCCCGCCGAGCCCGCAGTCCTGGTGCCAGGGCAGGTCGGCGAGGCCGGAGTCGGCCCCGGGCTGCTTGATCACGACGCCGATGCCGTCGAGGCAGTCGAGCTCCGGCACCAGCTCCTCGCCGGCGAGGGCGCGGAACCGCGCGAGACGCGGGTCCTCGGCCAGCGCGGCGATCCGCGCGGAGCGGGCGTTGGCGTAGATGAGCCGGCAGCAGCGCGCCTCGCCGGCGACGGTGGTCCACCACGAACGACCGTCGTCGGGCGTGGCCGCGGCCTCGAGCCGCTCGACCTCGGCGACCAGATCCGCGATCTCGTCGGGAGTGAACACCCCTCGCACCCGGGCGAACCCCGCAGCCGCGAGGAACGCGGCGATCTCCGCGTCGGCATCCTCGAGGGTGAACGCGCGATGGAGGTCGAGGCCGGAGGCCCACGCCGGGTCGTAGAGCGGGCGGCCGTGGTACAGCGCCCGGATCGCCGGCTCCCACCGGAACCAGTCGTCGTGGGTGCCCCGCAGCATCCGGGCGCCCGCGCCGTAGACGAGGCCGAAGCAGGTCTGGAGCTCGTGGGCGTAGTCGGAGAAGGTCGCGGCATCGAGCTCGACCACGGCCGCGGCCGCGTCGTCGCCGGGACGAACGGCCACGCTGCCGGCGCTCGGCACGTACGTGTAGGCCGACGCGCCCACCCGGAGCGCAAGCGCGGGTGCGTCGGCGATGTCGCTCGCGGCCAGCGCGCCGTTGCCCGCGGCGATGCGGGCCGGCAGGTCGCGCGTGTGGAACTCGTCGAAGTCGATGGCGGCGAACCCGAGCATCGCGGGAGCGTAGCGAGCGTCCTGCTCGAGGTCACGCGGATCATCGAGCACGCGGACGATCCAATAGGGTGAGCCCATGCCTGGCGACCTGGGACCCATCGGGATCTGGACCTTCGCGCTCGACACGGTGCCGGCCACCGTCGCACGGGAGATGGTCGCCGAGATCGAGGAGCTGGGCTACGGCGCCATCTGGCTCCCCGAGGCGATCGGCCGCGACCCGCTGGTGGCATCCGCGCTGACCCTGGCCGCGAGCGACCGGGTCAAGGTCTGCACCGGCGTGGCGAGCATCTACGCCCGGGCGGCCATGACGATGACGTCGGGCTGGAAGCCGCTGAGCGCGGCGTTCCCCGGGCGCTTCCTCCTGGGCCTCGGGGTGAGCCACCAGATGGCGGTCGAGGGGATGCGCCAGCAGACCTACGGACCGCCGCTGGCGAGCATGCGGGCCTACCTCGACGCCATGGACGGCGCGCTGTACGTCGGCGCCGAGCCGGCGGTCGCGCCGGAGCGGTGCCTGGCCGCGCTCGGGCCGAAGATGCTCGAGCTGGCGGCCGACCGGACCCGCGGCGCACACACCTACTACGTGCCGCCGGAGCACACCGCGTTCGCCCGGGAGACGATGGGCCCCGACGCGCTGCTCGCCCCGGAGCAGAAGGTGATCCTCGAGACCGACCCGGCGGTGGCCCGCGAGCTCGCCCGGGCCAACATCGGCTACTACCTGGCGCTGCCGAACTACGCGAACAACCTCCGGCGCCTCGGGTTCACCGAGGACGACATCACCCAGTGCAGCGACCGCCTCGTCGACGCGATCGTCGCGTGGGGTGACGTCGAGACCGTGCGGGCCCGGGTGCAGGCCCACCTCGACGCCGGCGCCGACCACGTCTGCCTCCAGGTCCTCCCCTTCGACGACCCCATCCGCATCCGCCGCGACTGGCAGACCCTCGCCGCCACCCTCCTCTGAGCTGCGTCCCCAGACCGACGCCAGGCGTCGCTCAGGGACGCATCGGCCAGGGGGCGGCGTGCTCGAGCTGGGCGGCGAGGCGGACGAGGGTGGCCTCGTCGCCGAAGCGGCCGACGAAGTGGATGCCCACGGGGATGCCGTCGGACGCCCGGTGCAGGGGCACGCTCATCGCGGGCTGGCCGGTGATGTTGGCGATGTTGAGGAAGCCGCCCATCGCACCGAGGTAGGTGAGGACGTCGCCGATCGACGCGGCGTTGGGGTCCATCACGCCGATCGGCGGCGGCGTGATCGCCATCGTCGGCGTGCACAGCACGTCGTAGTCGGCCATCCAGCCCGCGATGGTGCGTCCGACCGCGTGCATCGCCGCCACCGCCTGCACGTACTCCTCGCCGGTGACCGACCGACCCCGCTCCACCATGACGTGGATCCACCGGTCGAGGTCGTCGTCGCGCAGGTCGCGCCCCAGGGCCGCGAGCCGCTGGTCGACGGCGTTGGCGATGTGGGTCGACGACACCGTCCCGAGGATCATCGTCGGCGCCATCGGGAGCTCCGGCCAGCGGGCCGGCTCCACGTGGTGGCCGAGGGTGTCGAGCAGCCGGGCCGCCGCCTCGAACCCGGCGCGCACCTCGGGCTCGGGCTCCAGCCCGGTGACCGGCTGCCGGTCGAGCAGCGCGATCCGCAGGCGCCCCGGGTCGGCGCCGACCTCGTCGAGGTAGGGCCGAGCGGGCTGCGGGGCCACGTAGGGGTCGCCGGGGAACGGGGCCCGGGTGGCGTCGAGGATCGCGGCGCTGTCGCGCACCGTGCGGGTCACGGCGTGTCCGACCGACATCCCGTTCCAGCCCTCGCCGGCGTAGGGCGCGTGGGTGATGCGGCCGCGCGTGGTCTTGAGGCCGAACAGCCCGCAGCACGACGCGGGGATGCGGATCGACCCCCCGCCATCGGTGGCGTGCGCCGCGGGCACCATGCCGCCCGCGACGGCCGACGCCGCGCCCCCGCTCGACCCGCCGGCGCTGCGGCTCGGGTCCCACGGGTTGCGGCACGGACCGAACAGGCCCGGCTCGGTGCTGGTGCTCGAGCCGAAGCCGGGGGTGTTGGTCTTGCCGACGATCACCGCGCCGGCGCGGCGGAGGCGGCCGACGAACTCGCTGTCGACCTCGGCCACCTGGTCGGCGAACAGGCGCACGCCCTGGGTGCTCGGCAGCCCGGCGACGTGCGCGTTGAGGTCCTTGATCAGGTACGGCACGCCGCGCAGCGGACCGGCCGGGAGCCCCCGCGCGACGTCGGCGCGCGCGGCATCGTCGGCGCGCGACACGACCGCGTTGAGCTCGGGGTTGCGGGCGTCGATCGCGGCGAGCGCGGCGTCGAGCACCTCGGCCGCGGTGACCTCGCCCGCCTCGACGAGCGCGGCGAGACCGAGGGCGTCGTGGGCGGTGTACTCGTCGGACCGCATCAGGCCTCCCCGCGGTGCGTGCCACCCAGGTAGGCGGCGGCGAGACGCTCGTCGTCGGCTTCGTCGCGGGGGCCCATCCACACCACCCGACCGAGCTCCATGAACGCCACGATGTCGGCGACCTTCATGACCTCGCTCGCCTTCTCCTCGACGAGCAGGATCGCAGTGCCCATCCCTCGCAGCTCGCGCAGCGCGTCGATCACGACCTCCGCCGCCAGCGGGGCGAGGCCCAGGGTGGGCTCGTCGGCGACGAGCGCGGCCGGTGGGGTGGCCAGCGCCGGCGCCAGCGACAGCATCTGCTGCTCGCCGCCGGAGAGCAGCCCCGCGACCTGCTTGCGACGCTCGCCCAGGATCGGGAAGCGCTCGTAGGCCTTTGCCCGCAGCGCCGGGTCGCGCAGGAGCACCTGGAGGTTCTCCTCGACGGTCAGCCCGGGGAAGATGCCCCGGGCCTCGGGGACCAGCAGCAGGCCCTCCTGGGCCCGGGCGTGGGGGGCCAGGTCGGTGACGTCGACCCCCGACAGCTGCACCGTGCCGCTGGTGATCGGGACCAACCCGGCGGTGACGTTGCAGAGGGTGCTCTTGCCCGCGCCGTTCGCCCCGAGCAGGGCGACCACCTGCCCGCGCTCCACCGCGACCGTGACGCCGTGGAGCACCTCGACGTCGCCGTATCCCGCGACCACGTCCTCCAGGAGGATGACGGGCACAGCCCCGGCGGTGCCGTCCGGTGTGGCCAGGCCCACGGTGGCGAGGACCTGCGCCTCCGGCACCGCGTCGGGAACGACGACCTCCTCGCCGTGGTGGAGGCCGAGCTCCGCCTCCGCGATGCGGGCCTTGCGCTCCTTCTCCCGTCGCCGCTCGAGGCCACGGTGGCCGACCATGGCGAGGAGTCCGTCGGGGTTCTTCGCGAGGTTGATCGCCCCGAGGCCGAACAGCATCGGCGTGAAGTAGGTCGAGACGAGGAGCTCCGACAGGAAGTCCGGCATCCACGAGAAGGAGGCGAGCTCCCGCCAGATGACCGGCGCCGCCGTGTACGACAGGCCGGCGAGGAGCGCGCCGCCGGGACGGCGCACGCCGAACGTCACCACCACCGTGATCCAGATGAGCCCGGTGATGGGCGGCACGCTGTCGCGCGTCACCGCGAAGTTGGACAGCCCGTACATCGCCCCGCCGAAGCCCGCGATGCCCGCCGAGAGCGCGAACAGCGCCACCTGTGCGCGCGCCGGCGAGACCCCCGATGTCTGGGCGGCGACCGACGACGACCGCACCGCGAACATCGCGCGACCCGACGGCGACCGCTGGAGATTGTGGATCAGCAACGTGATGACGCCGAAGACGAGGAGCAGCCCGCACACGAGCGTCGACGCCTTCGAGAAGTCGAGGGTCTCGATGCCGAAGAGGTTCAGCGTCGGGAAGCGGAACGCGTAGCCGAACGACCCGTTGCCGACGCCGTCGTTCTGGAAGACGATGAAATACATCACCCACGCCAGCGCGAACGTCGCGAGCGCAAGCGCGAGGGTGCCCATGCGCCGGATGGGATACGCCACGAGTGCGCCGAGCGCCGCGGCGGCGAGCGCGCCGAGCAAGCAGGCGACGAAGAAGTTCATCGACCCGTTGTGCACGACGAACGGGATGTCGAACGACCACTCCGACCACGGCGGCGGATGCCGGGCGTCGCTCAGCTGCAGCGCCCACCCGGCCATGTAGCCACCGGCGGTCACGAACGTGGCCTGCGCGAGGCTCACCATCCCACCGATGCCGGTGACCACCACGAAGGAGAGGAAGACGATCGCCAGCGCGAGGCCGGGAGCGAGGATGCTCGACCGCACGTAGATCGGGTTGTTCGGCCAGCCGAACGCGCCGAGCGTGTAGCCGACGAGCACCACAGTGAAGATCGCCCAGGGCAGCTTGCGCCGCCACGACGGCAGGCCGGCGCGGTGGTCGGGCGCCGGCTTCTCGTCGGACACCGATCCGGCGGCCCGCCCCCGCTCGCGGCCGACGACGAACAGCGCGGCGAGGAGGATCAGGTACGGGACGGCCGACTCGAGCCCCGAGAGGTCGTTGAAGAAGCGCCAGGGGATGTCGCGCCTGTAGCCCGCGATGAGGTTCTGGGCGACGCCGAGCCCGAGGCCCGCCGCGAACGCGAGGGGGATCGACCGCATGCCGGCGAGCGCGACCGCGGCGAGCGACGCGAACACCACGAACAGAAACGTCGGGTCGTTGAGCTGGAACAGCGGTGCGATCAGCACGCCGCCGAGTCCGGCGAGGGTCATCGACAGCATCCACGCGATCGCGGAGGTCCGGCGGGGGTTGATGCCGCGCAACGAGGCCAGCGCCTCCCGGTCGACCTGGGCGCGCATCTCGAGACCGACGCGTGTGCGGCGGATGATCAGGTAGAGCAGGACAGCGACGAGCGCGGCCACGATGAACACGGCGAGCTGGTTGGAGTTGAGGTTGACCCCGTCGAGGCCCAACCACTCGAACCGATAGACCTCCGCCGGCGTCGGCCCGATGCCCGGCGGGATCGGGCCACCACTGTCGCCGTACTCGCTGAGCTTGGTGAGGTCGAGACCCCACCAGTCGACCATCACCGCGTCGACCAGCCACTGCACCAGGTTGGGCAGGGCCACCAGGATGCCGATCGTGCCCACGATGCGCGCGTACATCGGCGCCTTCGCGAGGCGCCCGAGCACGATGCGGTCGAGTGCGAGGCCGAGCAACGGCGCGAACACGAACACCGTGAGGACCAGCGACGGCACGATCGGGATCGACTGACCGGTGTTGAGCTGGAAGTAGAAGTACGCCGACGTGAACGCCACGGCCGCGTGCGCGAAGTTGAACACGCCCGACGACTGGTAGGTCAGCACGAGCCCCGACGCCATGATCGAGTAGATGGCCCCGGTGACCATCCCCGAGATGACCAGGTTGAGGAACTTCTGCACGGAGACCTCGACGGCTGTGACGATGGGAACTCGACGACGACGGCCGGGCCCCGGGGGCCCGGCCGTCGCGCGAGTCTTGGACGGATCAGCGGATGACTACTTCACGCCCTTCGGGTAGGGCACCGTCACCCACTTGTTGCCCTTCTCCGTGAGCAGGTCGTAGCAGCCGAACTCGGCGGTCACCTTGTAGGTGGAACCGTTGCTCTCCGACAGCTGACCACACGGCGAGCCCGCCTTGAAGCCGGCCGGGTAGTACGTCGGACCGACGACGTTCTCGATCTGGTACTTGAACTTCGCCGCCACCGCCTGGAACTTCTCCGGCGTGAGGTCCTTGCCGACCTTCTTGAGGATCTGCACGAACATGTCGGCCGCGAAGTAGCCCGCGAGGCCCGGCTGACCGACGTTCTGGATCCCCGCCGCCTGCAGCGTCTGGTTGATCTGCTGCATCTCGCTCGAGGTCGACTCGGGCGTGGCGAACTGGGTGAAGGCCTGCCATCCCTTGGTGAGGGCTGCGAACGCGGGTGCGTAGGCCACCGCGTTGGTGTCGACGCCGGTGAAGCCCGCCTGGGTGAGCGCGGGACCGAGGCCGTACACGTTGCTCGGCGCGACGACGAGGAACACGACGTCGGGCTGCTTGCCGTTGTTCGACGTCATGATTGCCTGCACGTACGGCGCGAAGTCGCCCACGGGGGCCGGCGGTGCGGGGAGCGCCGCCTCGGCGTAGACCACCTTCATGCCGACCGCCTCCGCCGTCGCGACGATCACCTCGACGCCGGTCTTCCCGGAGTCGTTGTTGTCGGCGATGATCGCCGTGGTCTTGCCCTTCGCACCGGAGCTGACGCCCTGGTTCTTGAAGTACTGGTTCATCAGCTCACCCCAGGTGTTGCCGGGGTAGGTCGGCGGGTTGGGCACGAGGCAGCCGGTGAACCCGAAGATGTACTTGTTCGACGAGTCGCAGAATGCCGACGAGATGCCCCAGCCGAGGGTGGGGACCTTGCTCTGGTTCACGAACGCACCGGCGGCCTGGAACGACGGGGACATCACCGGAACGATGCCGAAGACCTGCTCCTCGGTGACGAGGCGGCGGGTCTCCGCCAGGTTCGTGTCACCGTTCGCCTTGTCGTCGGTGAACCCGATGTAGTCGATCTTGCGGCCGCCCGGGATCTCGTTGTTCTTGTTGGCGAGGTCGAAGCGGGCCTTGGCCGCCTTGCCGGCCTCCTCGTAGAACGCGCTGTGGCCGAGACCGCTCACCTTGATCGAGCTGTCGGTGACACCGCGGGCGCTGCTCTGCGCGCCGGCCGAGCCGGACGCCGCGAGCGACCCGAGGGCCACCGCCGCAGCCGCGACCGCGGTGACGAGCATCTTCGAGGTTCGTTTCACTGACTCCCCCTTGATGGTTGATGTGGACTTGGAACGGTGGGTGGTGCGGATGTGGTCACGCGTCGCCGAGGTAGGCGGCACGCACGGCGGCGTTCTGCTGGATCTCCGCGGGGGGTCCCGTGGCCAGCACCTCGCCGAGGTCGAGCACGACGATGCGGTCGCAGTGCTCCATGACGAAGCCTACGTCGTGCTCCACGAGCACCACGGCGCACTCGCCGCCGGCCTTCAGCGCCTGGATGCGCTCGCCCAGCCGCTGCGCCTCGGCCTCGTCGAGCCCCGAGGAGGGCTCGTCGAGCATCAGGACCTTGGGGTCGGCCGCGATCGCCCGGGCGACCTCCACCATGCGGGCGAGCCCGATCGGCAGCGACCCGGCCGACTCGTCACGCACCGCGGCCAGGCCGCACTCCTCCAGGACGGCGCCGACCGTCTCGCGGCGACGCTTCTCGCGCCGGCGCCGGGTGGGGAAGGCGACGAGGTCGGCGAGCATCCCGCCGCCGCCGCCCTCCCATTCGAGCGCGGTGAGCACGTTGTCCTCGACGGTCAGCCACCCGAAGGTCTGCACGCGCTGGAACGTGCGGCGCAACCCCCACCGGGCCCGGGCGACGGCGTTGGCCCGGGTCATGTCCGTGCCACCGAGGAACACCCGCCCCTCGTCGGGGACGCGCACGCCGGAGACGGCATCGAACAGGGTGGTCTTGCCGGCGCCGTTGGGGCCGATCAGCCCCAGCACCTCGCCGGGGCGCACCGAGAAGGACACGTCGTGGAGCGCCCGGATGCCGCCGAAGCGCACACCCACGCGCTCGAGTGCGAGCGCGGGGACGGCGTCGTCATCGGTGTTCGGGGCGCCCGCGGGCGCCTGCTCGATCGTCGACACCCGGTTGCTCCCCCCGAATCGGCCGAGTGATCTGACGGTATATCAGATCCGTTCCCCCACTCCGGAGTCGGGCAGACCGCCGGAACGGCCGCGTCGACCGCTCAGTCCGCTTCCTGCTGGGTGTGCAGCGACGCGTCGTCGAGCGCGTTCTTCACGATCTTCCCGGTCGCGGTGCGCGGCAGCGCCTCCGCCCGCAGCTCCCAGATCGTGGGGACCTTGTAGTACGCCAGCGCGTCGCCCACCCAGGCCGCGAGGTCGGCGTCGGTCACCGTCGCGCCCGGGAGCGGCACGACGTACGCCTTCACCTCCTGCCCGAGGTCGGGATGGTCGACCCCCACGATGGCCGCCTCGAGGACGTCGGGGTGCTCCTCGAGGCGGTGCTCGATCTCCACCGGGTAGACGTTCTCCCCACCCCGGAAGATGAGGTCGCGCTTGCGCGACGCGAGGTAGAGCCGACCGTCGACGATCCGGCCGACGTCGCCCATGCGGTACCAGCGATCGGGCCAGAACGCCTCGGCGGTGGCCTCGGGACGGTTCCAGTACCCGGGCATGATCATCGGACCCCGCGTGCAGACCTCGCCCTCCTCGCCGAGGGGCAGCGAGTGGCCGAGCTCGTCGCGGATGTCGATCTCCACGCACGCGTTCGGACGCCCCACGGAGTCGGGATGGGCGTCGTACTCGGCGCCGGTGTTCGAGGTGAGCATGGCCGCGGTCTCGGTGGACCCGTAGCCGATCGACATCGTCTTGCGGAGGTGCGGGAACAGCTGCTTCGTGCGCTCCTGGAGCGCCGGTGGGATCGGCGAGCCGCCTCCACCGATGTTCGAGAGCGATGACAGGTCGTGGTCGGCGACGGTGGGATGGTTGATCAGCCGGTTCAGGAGGGTCGCCATGAAGCCCCAGGCGGTGACCCGCTCCGTCTCGATGACCTCGAGGGCGACGGCGGGGTCGAACTTCCCGGTGAGCCAGACCGTGCGCATGCCCACCGCCGCCGCCATGACCGCGGCCGCGTGCAGGCCCGACACGTGGAAGAGCGGGCTGGTCACCAGCGAGCACGGCGGAAGCGGCTCCGGCGCTTCGGGCGGGCGGGGTGGCGCGAGCATCATCGACCGGGCACCGCTGATGAAGCTCGACATGATGAACGCGATGACGTTGCGGTGCGTGTTGATCGCGCCCTTCGGCCGTCCGGTGGTGCCGCTCGTGTAGAGGATCACCGCGCCGTCGTCCTCGCCGATGGGCTGTTCGGGCAGGTCGAGGTCGGTGTGCGCGTGCCACAGTGCGTCGAAGCCCTCTTCCATCACGACGGTCGGGACGCCCGCGTCGCGGTCACCCAGGCGCGCCAGGCGCTTCGCGTCGCCGACGAGCACCTTCGGCGCGCAGTCGTCGACGCCGTAGCGGATCTCCGGCTCGGTCCACCAGCCGTTGAGCCCGACCGCGATCGCTCCGAGCGCGGTCGTCGCCCAGAACGTGACGATCCACTCCGGGGAGTTCGCCCCGAGGATCGCGACCCGGTCACCGGGGCCGACGCCGTACTCGTCACGGAGGACGGCGGCGGTCGACGCGACGAGACGGGCGTGCTCGGCATAGGTGAACCGCCGGTAGTGCACGGCGTCGCCCGTGAACGCCATGTACTCCTTGTCACCCTGGGCGATGGAGCCCACGAGGAGCTCGCGCAGCGAACGGGGCCGGTTCTTCACCACCTGGATCGGGGTGCCGTGGACCTCTTCCTCGACGATCTCGAACATGCCCCCCGGGCCGAGGAGGGTCGCCTCGACCTCGCGGACGTCGTCGGGGAGGTCGGACGGGTACGGCAGGCGGTTCACGTCGGCTCCCTGGTGGCCGCGCCCGGCTCCGGGTCGGCCAGGGCCCGGGCCAGGGCCGCGACCAGGTCGCGGATCTCGCGGGCGCAGGCCTCGAACACGTCGAGCTCGCCGCCCGCGGGGTCGTCGACGTCCTCCCAGCTCTCGAGCGGCACGGCGCCGAGGTCGAGCGCGGCGACGCGCTCGGGGAGCGGCGCGGCACCCGGGTGGAGATCACGCACGAGGCGCCGCAGGGTGGCGGTGCGCGCCGCGGCCTCGGGATGGGTGCGCCGCACGTACTCCACGTGCTCACGGGCGAGGCACACGACCAGGTCGGCGTCGTCGGCGTGCGCCTCGCGCAGCTGCAGGCTGCGGTGCTGGGGCGGGGTGACGTCGACTCCCTTGAGCGCGTCACGCGTCCGCCAGCTCATCGGCATCCCCTCGACCACGTGGGTGCCCGCGGTGGTGATGCGGACGTCGACGACCTCGGCCGCGTCGACGTGGGCCGCGAGGATGGCACCGGCCATCACCGACCGGGCGGCGTTGCCGGTGCAGAGGAAGACCACGTGCGCCGCGCCGGCGTCCTCGCCGGCGGGGCCCGCCGCGGGTCCGGGGAACGTCGTTGCGTCGGTGTCGGACATGCGGCCGGGACGATAGCCCGAGGTCTAAGGTCGCCCCGATGGAGGTCCAGGCGCCGCGACGGCTGTTCCCGTGGCGGGCGGTCGTCCTCCCGTTCGTGGTCTCCCGGCTCATCGCCGACGCACTGATCCTGGTGATGGCGGTCGCCCGTCCCGCGGCCACACGGGGCATCGCGGAGACGCCGCTGTTCGCGGGCTTCGCGAAGTGGGACGGCGCCTGGTACATCGGGATCGCCCGGAACGGCTACGCCCAGTCCTACGTGCCCGGGACCGAGTCACCGTGGCCGTTCTTCCCCCTGCTGCCCGCCATCATCCGGGTCGGTCACTGGTTCGGCCCGTCGGAGGCCCTCGTCGGGGTCGCGGTCAACCACGTCGCGTTCCTCCTCGGCCTCGCCGGCCTCTACCGCATCGCCCGCCGCCACTTCGACGACCGGGCGTCGACCCTCGCCGTCTGGGCCATCGCGCTGTTCCCCGCGTCGATCATGTTCTCGATGGTGTACCCGTCGGCGATCATCTTCGCCGGCAGCGTGTGGGCGTTCGACTTCGTCGAGGACCGGCGCGACGTCGCCGCCGCGGCCGCCGCGCTCGCGGCGGTGATGGTGCGACCCAACGGGTTCCTCGTCGCAGTGGCGCTCGCGTTCGCCGTCGGCTGGCGGCTCAAGCGGGTGCTCGTCGTGTGCGGGCCGTCGCTCGTCGCCTTCGGCGCGTGGTGCCTCTACAACCTGCAGAAGACCGACGACGCGCTGACCTTCTTCAAGGCCAAGGACGGCTGGCCCGAGATCACGCTGGTCGACTTCGCGCTGCGCGACCGGAAGATCGCGATCCCCCACGTGCTCCTGGCCCTGGCCGCCGCGGCCGCGGTGATCGTCGTGTGGCGGAAGCTGCCGAAGGCGTGGCTGGTGCTCACCGGCCTGTTCCTGGTGCTGCCCTTCTTCACCGGGATGGTCGGTCTCGGACGCTACGCCGGCGAGACGTTCCCGCCGTTCGTGGCCGCCGGCGACATCCTCCGCCGCTGGCCCCCCTGGGCGGTCCGCACCGCCTTCGCCGCCAGCGTCGTGGGGATGGCGGTGTGCACCTATTGGGTCATCTACCTCGACTACCTCCCCTGACGGTCGCTCGAGATCCGGGGCGGGTGCTCAGTACCGGGTGTAGCCCCCGTCGACGACGAGCTCGTCGCCGGTGTGGAAGAGGTAGGTGGGATCGGCCAGGAACACCGCGGCCGGACCCATGTCGGAGGGATCGGCCCACCGCCGCACGGGCGTCCGCTCGGTGGTGTTCCGGACGAACTTCTCGCTCCGTCGCCCGGGCTCGTTCATGGGGGTCGTGGTCCAGCCCGGGAGCATCGAGTTGCAGCGGATGCGGTACCGGGCCAGCTCCACCGCGAGCCCCCGCATGATCGCGAGCATCGCCGTCTTCGACGCCGCGTAGTGCTGCAGCCGCGGGGCGCCGTGGATCGCCGACGTCGACGACATGCCGACCAGCGAGCCGCCCTCGCCCCGCGCCACCATGTGCCGGGCGGCTTCGCGCAGCGACAGGAACGCCCCGTCGAGGTTCACCCGCATCACCGCGCGCCACTCCTCGAGCGTCATGTCGACGAACGGGGACGACGCGCCCACGCCGGCGTTCGCGAACAGGCAGTCGATCTTGCCCAGCTCGTCGACGGCCGCCGCGAACGTCTCGACGACCTGCGGCTCGTCGCCCACGTCGCACCGCTGCGCGAGCACGCGGGTGCCGATCACCTCCAGCTCGGCACGCGCCCGCGCGTTCTTCGCCTCGTCGGTTCCCCAGATCGCGACGTCGGCGCCGGCCTCGGCACAGGCCCGCGCGATCCCGAGCCCGATCCCGCTGTTGCCGCCCGTCACCAGCACGACGCGACCCGTGAGCGGGCCGGGGGGACGCTCCCCAGACCCTCCCAACGGCCCCGCCACGCTCAGCCGTCCCCCGGCTCGGGTCCGGTCTCGGCGGCGAGGATCCGGCCGAGGGCCGTGGCCATCGCGGCGACGTCGTCGGCGGCGAGGTGGCGCACGAAGTGGTCGCGCACGCCGCGCAGGTGGATGCCGCTCGCCGCCCGGAGGCACGCGGCCCCCGCCGGCGTGAGCACCGCGAAGGTGCCCCGCCGGTCGTCCTCGCAGCGCTCCCGCTCCACGTAGCCGGCGTCGACCATCCGGTCGACCAGGCGGGTGAGCCCCGAGCGGCTGAAGAGCACCCGCCGGGCGAGGTCCTGCATCCGCAGCCGGTGGCCGGGCGCCTCCTGGAGCGAGACCAGCACGTCGTACCAGGCGAGGGGCAGCTCCCGCGCCTCGTCGAGCTCGGCCTCCAGCGCACCCACCACCACGGCGTGGACCTCGAGGAACCGCCGCCACACGACCATCTGGTCGGGCGTCACCCGCGCTCCCTTGCTCCCCGGCACGCGCGGATCGTACCTCCGCGGCCCGAGCGACCCGCCCGGCGACCCGCCCCCCTCCCCGCCCCCCTCCCCCGTCACCCTCCCCGCCCTCCCGACCGCCCTCCCGACCGCTGGCACCTAGTTGCACCAACAACTACTATCGGCTGCATGACGACGACCGTGCACCGCGCCCCGGACCGCTTCCACACCCGCATCGACTGGCTCGACTCCTGGCACAGCTTCAGCTTCGGACACCACTACGACGCGGCCAACACCCATCACGGACTGCTCCTCGTCAGCAACGACGACGTCGTGGCGCCCGGGTCCGGGTTCGGCACCCACCCCCATCGCGACATGGAGATCATCACGTGGGTGCTCGAGGGGACCCTCGAGCACCGCGACTCGGAGGGCAACCACGGCGTGCTCGAGCCCGGGCTCGCCCAGCGCATGAGCGCCGGGACCGGGATCCGCCACTCGGAGATGAACCCCAGCCCCACGACGCCGGTACGGCTCGTGCAGATGTGGGTGCTCCCCGACACCGAGGGGATCCCGCCGGGGTACGAGCAGCGGTGGGTGGGCGACGCCCTCGCCGGGGGTGGCCTGGTGCCGATCGCCTCGGGCCGCGGCCACGACGGCGCGATCACGATCCACCAGCGCGACGCGGTGTGCTGGGTGGGTCGGCTGGCGCCGGAGACCACGGTGACGGTGCCCGACGCCGCCCACGTCCACCTCTACGTCGCCCGGGGGGGCGCGGACCTCGACGGCGCCGGCGCCCTCGACGAGGGCGACGCGGCCCGGCTCACGGGCGCCGGCGCGGTGACGCTCACGGCCGGCCCCGACGGCGCCGAGGTGATCGTCTGGGAGACCGCCTGATCAGGCCCCGTCGTCGACCGCGAACCAGCCGCGGGCGGGGTCGGCCGGGTCGTAGCGGCGCACCACGCGCGCGGGCACGCCGACGGCCACCGAGTAGTCGGGGATCTCGCCGGTGACGACGGAGCCGGCACCGATGACCACGTGGGCGCCGATCCGGGCGCCGGGGAGCACGATCGACCCGTGGCCCAGCCAGGACCCGGCCCCGATCGACACCGGCCGCGGGGCGGCGAACTGCCGGCCGATCGGCACGTCGGGATCCTCGTACCCGTGGTTCGCGTCGGTGATGTACACGTGATGGCCGGTGAAGACGTCGTCGCCGATCTCGATCGACTCGTGGGCGACGATCCCGCTCCCCCGACCGATGAGGCAGCCCCGGCCGATGGACACGACGGTGTCGCGGTCGAGGACGTGCTCGGGCGAGACGCCCGCCGAGAGCGTGCAGTGGGGCCCGATGATCGTCTGCGCGCCGAGCCGGATGTAGGGCTCCCCGTAGAGGGCGGTGACGGGGAAGCAGATGGCGCTGCCCGCCCCGAACTCGCGGAAGGCCCGGGCCCGACGGTGGTCGGGGCCGATCCCACCCACCCGCTGCGCGAGCGCGTACCCCTGTTGGAGCAGCTCCCCCGCCCAGCGACCCACCGTGCCCACGATCGTCCCCTCACCCGGCGACCGACCCGGCGCCCCGGCGGGCGACTGTAGCCAGCGTTGGTGCCGGGCCCCCCGGTGACGGCAGGATGGACCGATGCACCGCGTTCCGCACCGCCTCGCGACCGGGATCACCGCCGCCGGACTGCTCCTCGGCGCCGGCCTGCTCGCCGCCGCGTGCGGAGGCGGCGGCAGCGACGACGCCGCGACGCCCCGGACCGGCCCGGAGGTCTACGCGGCGTACTGCGCCACCTGTCACGGCGCCGCCGGCCAGGGCGGCGTGGGCCCGAAGCTGGCCGGGCTGATGGAGTCCGCGTACCCCGACATCGAGGACCAGATCGCCGTCGTGACCAACGGCAAGGCCACGATGCCCGCCTGGGGCAGCCGCCTGAGCGCCGGCCAGATCCGCCGGGTCGTGGAGTACGAGCGCACGGGCCTCGGCGGCTAGCGAGGCAGACCCGGCCCCGACGGCCGGACCCGCATTCTCCTCGTCATCTCCCCGTAGCTGTCACACCCCCGTGGTGTGATCTCCCCGAGGGCCCCGACGGGGGTGCTCGTGTGGCTGGCGAGGCGGAATTACACTCGTGTGATTCGACCTCGGCGCCCGGGTCCGCTCCCCCACGTCGAGGGGCGGCCGCCGGGCCACGGACAGGGGAGGCCGAGATGACCACGACCGACACCTTCGGGAACCACGAGGCCGACCAGCTCGCCGCCGCGGTGGGCCGGTTCGAGGCGTGCGTGGACCACCGGGGCCCCGAGGCCGACGGGCCCTGCGCCGAGTGCGGCTGGCTCGCCGCCGACCACACCGCCGGGCTGGC
>VGCA01000019.1 GCA_016870245.1 Actinomycetota bacterium
TCGCGTTGAGCCGAGTCGCGGCCAACGAGTGGGCCGCGGAGGGGATTCGGGTCAACGTCGTGTGCCCGTTCGCGCTCACCGAGGTCCAGAAGGAGATGATCGGCGGCGATCAGGACGGCTACTCGCTCACCGCGGCCATGGCGCCGATGGGGCGCGGCGCGGACCCGGAGACCGAGGTCGCGCCCGTCGTCGCCTTCCTGGTGAGCGACGACTCGAAGTTCATGACCGGCACCATCGTCCACGTCGACGGCGGGCTCAACGAGCTGTCCCCGGTCGACTACTCGTCCATGCGGGGAGTCCTCGACGATGCATGACGGGTCCGCGTTCTACGACCCGTACTCGCGCGAGGTCTTCGACGATCCCTACCCCGTCTACAAGTCGCTACGCGACGAGGCGCCGCTCTACCGCGACCCGTCGGCGCGCTGGTGGGTGCTCTCGCGCTTCGACGACGTGTGGTCGGCCGTGCGCGACTACGCGACCTTCTCGTCGCGACTGGGCCCCGACCCCGCGAACCTCGACGACAACGGTCGGAAGTACTCCATCATCTCGATGGACCCACCCCGCCACGACCGGGTCCGCTCGATCCTCAACCGGTCGTTCACACCGGATCGGGTCGCGGCGCAGGAGCGGCAGGTGCGCGAGATCGTCGAGGGCTACTTCGACCGGCTGGAGCCCGGGACCCGGGTGGACGCGATGACGGCGTTCGCGGGCCCGATCCCCTCCGACGTGATCGGCGCGCTCCTCGATCTCCCTGCCGCCGACCGGCCGTACCTCCGCGAGCTGTGGGACCTCTACCTCGCCCGGGAGGAAGGCGTGTTCGGGCTGCCCCGCGCGGCGATCGACGCGTCCCGCAAGATCAGCGAGTACATCTCGGGGATCATCGAGGAGCGGCGGGCGCGGCCCGGTTCCGACCTCATCAGCACGGTGCTCCACGCCGAGTACCGGGACGAGCACGGCGAGGTCACCCGGCTCGACGACCACGACGTCCTCATGTTCTGCAACCTGCTCTCCGCCGCCGGATCGGAGACGACCCAGAAGCTCATCGGCAACGCCCTGGCCGCGCTGTCGGAGCACCGGGACGAGTGGCGCCGCATCGTCGCCGACCCGTCGCTCATCCCGACTGCCGTCGACGAGGCGCTCCGCTACGACACGCCGTCGCACTACATCGCCCGTACGACGACGCGCGACGTGGCACTGCACGGCGGAGTGATCCCGGCCGGCGACTGGGTGCTCCTGCTGCTCGGGGCGGCCAACCGTGACGATCGCGAGTACCCGGACCCCGATGCGTTCCGCGCCGATCGCGAGTTCGATCGCTCCGTGTTCTTCGGCTGGGGTCGCCACGTGTGCCTCGGGCAGTGGCTCGCACGACTCGAGACCCAGATCGTCCTGGAGATGATGGCGACCCGGTTCCCGGACTTCGAGGCCGGCGAGCGGACCCGGATCCTCACGTCGACGGTGCGCGGCTTCGACCGGCTCGAGCTCGAGCTGCGCTGACCGGCCCGGTCCCGACGGCGACGACGCGTGCCGCGTCGGAGTGGCAGGTGCCGACCGACTGATCGGCGTCAGGGCACGAGGCGGATCGGCAGCCGATCGAACGTGGTCGCGAGCGTCGATCGACGCCGGATCGGCTCCCCGGCGAGCTCGATGCCGCCGGCGCGTCGGCCGAGCTCCTCGACGAGCAGCCGCACCTCGCGTCGGGCCAGGTGCGCGCCCATGCAGAAGTGCTCGGCGAACCCGAACGCGAGGTGGCCCTTGGCGTTCTCCCGGCGGATGTCCCAGCGATCGGCGTCGTCGCCCCACTCCTCCTCGTCGCGGTTGGCCGATCCGTAGACGAGCAGCACGTTGTCGCCCCGCCGGATCGTCTTGTCCCGCAGCTCGACGTCGGTCGTCGCCCGCCGGGCCATGCTGTTGACCGGCGTCCACCAGCGGAGGGTCTCCTCCACGGCGCCGGGGACGAGCTCCGGGTCCGCGAGCAGCTCGGCGCCCTGGTCGGGGTGCTGGGTCATGGCCCACAGCATCCCGGCGATGAGGCTCTGAGTGGTCTCACTGCCGGCCGCGAGGAGCGTGATGGCCCACCACACCACCTCGAGGGGGGTGAGCGGCTCGCCGTGGACCGTCGCCTGGGTGATCACCGTGAGCAGGTCGTCGCGTGGCGCGTCCTTCCGCTCGGCGATCAGCGCCTCGAGGTACGGGATGAGCTCGGCGTACGTCGCGGCCATCGTCTCGGGGGTCTCCATGCCACCACCGGAGTTGGTGATGACCGTCGACCACCAGATGACGCGCTGCCAGTCGTCACGGGGCACGCCCAGCAGCCGGGAGAACACGTTGACCGGCAGGGGCTCGGCGAGGCAGTGGATGGCCTCGAACTCGTCGCCGGGGAGCGCGGCGCACACGTCGGCGACGACGGCCTGCACATCCGACTCGATGGCGTTGACCCGCGCCGGCGTGAGCTGGTGGTTGAGGACCTTGCGGTGCTCCAGGTGCTCGGGCGGGTCCCGGAACAGGATCGTGTCGCGGGGCGGGCCGGGGACGCCGTCGCGGTCCTTGATGATGTCGCCGAGGATCGCGATCTCGGCCGACGAGAACAGCTCGGGGTGCTTCGAGATGAAGCGGATGTCGTCGTACTTCGTGATGACCCAGAACGGCCCGTCCGCGTACCAGTGGACCGGGTCCTCACGGCGGAGCGCCGCGTACACGCGGTGCGGATCGTCGAGGTAGAAGCTCGCGTCGTCGAAGCGATTGGTCAGCGGCGACGTCGTCACGGCGTCCTCCTCGGCCATCCCTCGGACGCGGTACCGTTGCGACCGGCCGATCGGCACAGTAACACAGCGCGCGTCAATCCGTTTCACGTCGGCCCCGTGCCGCAGGAGGTGCCATGGACGACGTCGAAGGGCTCCGGCGCCGGGTGACCGACGGCGCGCTGTGGCTGCGGATCGACCGACCCGAGGCCGGGAACGCGTTCACCACCGCCGTGCAGCGCGGGCTCGTCGAGGCGCTCGACGCGGCGAACCGGTCCTCGGAGATCCGCGTGGTGGTGCTCACCGCCGCCGGTGAACGGCACTTCTGCACCGGGCCCGATCTCCGGGATCGGGAGATGGCCCCCGACCCGGCGCGGGCCGTCGGCGACGCATCGCGTCGCCTGCGTGAGGGGAGCCAGCGCGTCGTCACCGCGCTCCTCGACTGCGAGAAGCCGGTCCTCTGCGGGCTCAACGGGACCGCCGCGGGCGGCGGCGCGAACCTGGTGCTGGCGAGCGATCTCGTCGTCGCCGCCGAGCACGCGACGATCGTCGCGCTCTTCACCCGCCGCGGCCTCATCCCCGACGGTGGCGCGGCCTACCTCCTCGCCCGCCACCTCCCCCGGAACGTGGTGAAGGAGCTGATCCTGTTCGGCGGGTCCCTGAGCGCCGCCGAGGCCCACCGCCTCGGACTGGTCAACCGCGTCGTACCCGGGCCCGATCTCGACGCCACGTTGGACGAGTGGGCCCACCGCCTCGCGGTCGGCCCGACCCGCGCGTTCGCCGCCTCGAAGGCGCTGCTGAACCGCGCCGTCGACGACGACCGCGCGGCCGCGCTCGCCCTGGAGGCGGCGCTCGTCGAGCAGGTCGCGGGCTCCGACGACGTCGCCGAGGGCGTGGCCGCCTTCCTCGAGCGCCGCGACCCCCACTTCCGCGGCCGCTGACCGGTGTGCCTCAGGTGGTGAGCTGTTCGATCAGGCGGGCCTTGTCGACCTTGTCGGACGCGCCGTAGGGGACCTCGTCGAGCCCCAGGAAGACCCACTGCTTGGGCACCTTGTAGGCCGACAGGTCCTGCCGGCACCGGGCCCGGAGCTCGTCGGCGTCGAGCGACGCCCCGTCGTGCAGGACGACGACGCCGCACACCCGCTGGCCGATCTCGTCGTCGGGGAGGCCGACGACGCTCGCCTCACGCACCTCGGGCATGGCGAGGAGCACCGCCTCCACCTCCACCGGCGACACGCTGGCGCCGGCCGTCTTCACCAGGTCGCCCATGCGCCCGATGAAGTAGAGGAACCCGTCCTCGTCGAAGTGCCCGGCGTCCCCCGTGTGGTAGTAGCCGTCGGCGTCGAACGTCTCGTGGCGCTCGCGCCCGATGATGCCGCGCATCAGCGACCCGCCCCGGACGCAGATCTCGCCGTCGACGCCGACCGGCACCTCGTCACCGGTGCCGTCGACGATCTTGTGGTCCCACCCGGGCGCGGGCTGTCCCACCGACCCGCGCTTGTCCGGCGCGAGCGGCAGCTCGGCCGGCCACCAGGTGTGCGACGTCGCGGTCTCGGACATGCCCAGCGGGTACACCTGGAGCCCCGGATCGGGCATCCGCACGTCGGGCGCCAGCAGCTCCCAGTGGTACGGACCCTTCAGGCGGCTGAGATCGGTCGTGGCGAAGTCGGGGTGGCCCGCCAGCGCCGGGCCGACGTGGGGCCAGCCCAGGGTCGCGGTCACCCGCTCGCGCCCGAGCAGGCGCAACGTCTCGCCCGGGTCGAACCGCGTCTCGCAGATCGCCGTCCACCCGAACTGCAACGACGCGAGGTAGGCGTACTGCAGGCCGCCGATCCAGAAGAACGGCAGCGGCACGTAGACCCGGTCACCCTCGCCCCAGTCGTGCTGCGACGCGATGAACCACGCCTGGCGGATGGTCGGGGCGTGGGTGTGGATCACGCCCTTCGGCCGGGCCGTGCTGCCGGACGTGTAGATGACGAAGTGATCGTCGGCCGGCATCACCCGCGCCTCCGCGGCGGCGAGGCGCGCCTCGCTCGCCGGCTCGGGGAGGGGTGCGGCCCACGGACGATCGCTGCCGCCGAGCACGTGCACCCGCCGCAGGAACGGCAGCGAGTCCAGCGCGAGCTCCGGCCCGGTCTGGTCACGGAGGCCGGTCACGGCCTCCTCGAGCCGCGCGACGTAGTCGTTGCCGAGCAGCGACGGGACCGTGAGGAGCACCTCGACATCGGCGTCGTCGAGCACCCATGCGAGCTCGCTCGCCACGAAGAAGGTGTTGATCGGCACCGCGACGGCACCGATGCGGGTCACCGCCATGAGCGCGACGTAGGCGTCGGGCCCGTTGGGCGCGAGCACGCCGACTCGCGTGCCCTTGCCGACACCCTCGGCGAGCAGCGACCCGGCGAGCGCGGCGGATCGCGCGCCCGCCTCGTCGAAGCGCAGGCGGTCGTCACCGAGCACCACCAGCTCCTGGTCGGCGAAGGTGGCCGTCGACCAACGGATCAACGCCGGGGCCGTGGGTGCGAAGGGCAGGTCCGGGTGCGGGCGCGTGAGCGGCGCGATCACCATGGGCGGAATATAGAGGCATTCTTCGTTCACATGTCGCACGCGTTCCGGAGCCCGGATAGGTTGACGGAGTGGACGACTACGGCGTGCCGCTCGGGGAGTCCGAACGCGCCTTCCGCGACGAGGTGCGCGCCTTCCTCGACCGCGCCATGGTCGACTTCGCGGACCGCCGCACCCGCTCGTCGCTGGACGGGATGCGGGAGTGGCAGCGGCGCCTGCACGAGGCCGGCCTCGCCACGGTGGGCTGGCCCGTCGAGTTCGGCGGTCGCGCCGCGTCCGCCGTGGAGCAGCTGGTGTTCGCCACCGAGATGGCCCGGGCGGGCGCCCCCGAGCCGATCAACCGCAGTGCGATCAACCAGCTCGGCCCCACGATCATCCAGTGGGGAACGCCCGAGCAGCAGGCGTACTCCCTGCCGCGGATCCTCTCGGGCGAGGACGTGTGGTGCCAGGGGTTCAGCGAGCCCGACGCCGGGTCCGATCTCGCGTCGCTGCGCACCCGGGCCGTCGTCGACGGCGACGACCTGGTCGTGAACGGGCAGAAGATCTGGACGTCGAAGGCGCACTACGCGAATCGGATCTACATCCTCGTCCGCACCGACCCCGACGCGCCGAAGCACGACGGCATCACCTACCTCCTCGTCGACCTGCACTCGCCGGGCATCGACATCCGACCGATCCGCCAGATCGCGGGCAGCGCCGAGTTCAGCGAGGTCTTCTTCTCCGACGTCCGGGTCCCGCTCGCGAACGTCGTCGGCCCGATGCACCAGGGCTGGCGCGTCGCGAACTCCACCCTGGGGTACGAGCGCGTGGGCCAGAGCCGCACCCACCGCATCGAACGACGCCTCGGCATGGTCGTCCGGCTGGCGGCCGAGACGTCCGTCGACGGGGTCCCCCGCATCGCGGACCCGCGCGTGCGCACCCGCCTCGTCGAGTTCGCCGCGCGCGTCGAGGCGCTGCGCTTCATCGCCAGCCGCGCGACCGCGGCCGGGGTGCTCGGACGGGCGCCGGGCCCCGAAGCGTCGCTGGCCAAGCTGCTGACGTCGGAGGTCGACCAGGAGATGGCGACCTTCGGCCTCGACCTCGCGGGCCGGGCCGGTGTGCTCGTGACGGGGTCTCCCGGCGCGGCCAAGGGCGGCGCCGTCGCGCAGGGCTACCTCGTCATGCGCGCGGCGACCCTCGGCGCCGGGACCTCGGAGATCCAGCGCAACGTCATCGGCGAGAAGCTGCTCGGCCTGCCGAGGAGCGACGGATGACGGAGTCGCTCGTCGATCTGGCCGAATCGCTCGCCGCCGTGGAGGCGACCCGCGCCACCGCCGCGCAGGTGCTGCGCGAGCAGTGGGCGCCCGCCCGCCTCCGCGCGATGCTCGACGAGGAGACGCCGGGCTGGGCGCCCGACCTCTGGGTCCGAGCCGTCGGACTCGGTTGGCCCGACCTGCTGGTCGCCGAGGCCGACGGGGGCGGCGGTGGAACGACCGCCCAGCTCGCCGGGATCGCGGAGGAGGTGGGGCGGGCCGCCGCCAGCATCCCCTTCGTGCCCGCGGCGGTCGCCGCCTGGTGTGGCGGACCCTCGGGCCCGCTCCGCACCGTGGCGTTCTCCGAGCCGGGGGGCTCCGACGACGCCCTGCCGAGCGCGCGGGCCCGGGCCGCCGGCGGCGGCGTCGTGCTCACCGGCACCAAGGCGTTCGTGCCGTACGGATCGGCTGCGCAGTCGTTCGTCACGTCGGCCGTGCGGGAGGACTCGGGCGCACCGGTCCTGTGCACCGTCGACGCCGACGCCGACGGCGTCACGGTCACGGCCCTGCGCGCGCTCGACGCGGCGCCGCTCGCCGACGTCGCGTTCGACGAGGTGCGCGTCGACGCCGCGGCGGTCCTGGTCGACGGCCCCGAAGCCCGACGGATCCTCGACGGCGCACGCGCCCGGCTCGCGGTCGGGTGGGCGGCCGAGCTGGTCGGGGTCGCCGCCGCCGTCCACGACGCCGCCACCGAGTACGCCAGGCATCGCGTCGCGTTCGGCCGGCCGATCGGGGCCTTCCAGGCGATCAAGCACCGGCTCGTCGACCTGCGCGGCGACATCGAGGTCGCCCGGGCGCTCGTCGGCCGGGCCGCCCAGGCCATCGAGCGCGACGCATCCGACGCCGACGCGATGGTCGCGCTCGCGGCGTTCTGGGCCGGCGAGCGCCTGCGCGCCGTGCCCGAGGGCGCGATCCAGGTCTTCGGGGGCATCGGCTACACGTGGGAGCACGACGCCCACCTCTACCTCCGTCGGGCCGCCGTGCTGCGCGCGCTGCTCCCACCGCCAGAGGTCACGACCGAGGTCGCTCTGGCTGCGCTCGTCGCGCCGCGCTGACCCGCGCCCGCCGCGGGCTCAGAGGTTCCCGCGAGGCTGGTCGAGGCCCTCGCCGGCGGTGATGCCGCCGTCGACCGGCACGACGGTCCCGGTCACGTAGGACGCCGCCGGTGAGAGCAGGAACTCGGCGACCGCGGCCACCTCGTCGGGGAAGCCGTACCGCTTCAACGCGGTCCGGTTCGCGTACTGCTTGTACGCCTCGGGGTCGCGGGTGTCCGCGCCCGCGCTCAGGCCCGTGTCGCGGATGGGACCCGGGGCGATCGCGTTGATCCGGATGCCCTCGTATCCGACCTCCAACGCCACCGTCCTGACCATGTTGATCAACCCCGCCTTGGCGATGCCGTAGGCGGTCCGGCCCACCATCCCGGTGAGGCCGGCCATCGACGAGGTGACCACGATGGCGCCACCGCCTCGCGCGCGCAGCGCAGGCAAGGACGCTCGGACGCCGAGGACCTGGCCGCGCAGGTTCACCGCCAGCACCCGGTCGAACGAATCGAGCGACTGCCGCTCGAGGAGCGCGATCGCGTCGATGCCCGCGTTGAGCGCCACCGCGTCGACGCCACCGAGGCGCTCCTGCGCGAACTCGATCATGCCGCCGTTGCCCGCTTCGGTCGCGATGTCGGCCGCGAACGGGAGGACCGCATCGGTGCCATCGGTCCAGGCGAGCTTCCCCGCGTCGATGTCGACGGCCACCGCCCGACCGCCCGCGGCGGCGACGCGTTCGCACAGGGCGCGACCGATCCCCGATCCGGCACCCGTCACCACGGTCACCCGTCCGCTGTCGGCCATCCCCCACCCTCCGTTCCCGCTCGCTCGGGCCGCCCGGCCCGTTCGACGGGATGCAGCTCGGCGCATTTCGTAGCATTGTCGATCCCGCCCCTGCGAGGAGCCATGGATCCCTTCGACCGTCTCACCGTGCGCGAGGTCGCCCGCGACCTGGCCTTCCCCGAGGGCCCGACCCCGCTCGCCGACGGGGCCGTGCTCGTGAGCGAGCTCGCCGCCGGGCGCATCACCCGCATCGGCGCCGACGGGGCACGCGACGTCGTCGCCACCCCCGGTGGGGGCCCCAACGGCCTCGCCGTGCTCTCCGACGGCTCCCTCGTGGTGTGCCAGAACGGCGGGTCACGGTGGGGCACCCGACCCTGGCCCTACGACGGTCCCGGCTCCGTCGAGATCTTCAGCCCGGTCGGGCCGCCCGACGATCCCGTGACGCCCCAGATCCAGCGCGTGGCGGCCGACGGGACCGTGACCACCCTGTTCACCGCCGACGAGACCGGGAATCCGCTGAAGCGGCCCAGCGACGTGTGCACCGACGACCGCGGCGGCTTCTACGTCACCGACTTCGGCGCGACGCACGGGCGCACGCGCGAGCTCGCCGGCGTGCTCTACGGCGTGCCCGGCGGCACTCTGCGCGAGATCGTGTTCCCGGTCGAGCTACCCAACGGCGTCGCCCTGGCGCCCGACGGCGCACGGCTCTACGTCACCGAGACGCGCACGCGTCGGCTCTGGGCGTTCTCCCTCGACGGGCCGGGCGCCGTGCGCGCGTGGCACAGCCTCGCCACGATCCCGAGCGGCGGTCCGATCAACTTCGGCGGGGTCGACGGCTGCTGCGTCGACGGGGCGGGCAACATCGTCGTCGCCACCCTCGGCCGCGGCGGCATCACCGTCGTGTCGGCGGACGGTGCCGTGCTGGCCGAGCTCCCCATGGACGACCCCATGACCACCAACGCCGCGTTCGGGGGCCCCGACGGCCGCACCCTGTTCGTGACCCTCGGCTCGAGTGGGCGCCTGGTGGCCGTGGACGGATGGCCCCACGAGGGCGCCGGTCACCTGCCGCGCTTCGGCTGAGCTCAGCGCGCCGCGGGCGCGGCGAACAACGCGGCGACGCCCGGCGCGCTCACCTTCATCGAGGGCGTCCGCGGCAGGGCGTCGACCACCCGGATCTCTCGCGGCACCTGGTAGCTCGCGAGCTGCTCGCGGGCGAACGTCATGAGCTCCTCGCCGGTCGTGCTCGCCCCGTCGACCAGCTCGACGGCCGCAACCGGGACGGCGCCGAGGCGCTCGTCGGCGACGCCCGTGACCCCGCACTCGCGCACGGCGGGGTGCGCGCGCAGCGCCGTGGCGATGTCGCCCGGGAACACCTTGAAGCCGCCGCGCAGGATCGCGTCGTCGGTCCGACCGAGGATCCAGAGGAAGCCGTCGGCATCGATCCGAGCGAGGTCGGTCGTCCGGACCCACTCGCCGGTCGTCGTGGAGCCGACCTCGAGCAGGCCCACCGCGTCGGCCGGGAGCGCCGCACCGGTCTCCGGGTCGACGATGCGCAGGGTGCGCCCGGGCTGCGGGCGGCCGACGCTGCCCAGCTTGCGGTCGCCCCACTCCCGGTGCAGGGGCAACGTCCAGCCCGCGACCCCGCCGGCGAACTCCGTCGCCCCGTACGACGGGAGCACCGCGATGCCGTAGCGCTCCTCGAACGCACGTTGCACCCGCGGGTCGAGCGCGGCCGACCCCGACGTCACCACCTCGATGCTCGACAGGTCCTCGGGGTCCACGGCCGCGTCGAGGACCATCCGCAGCGCCGTGGGCACGAGGCTCACCGCCCGGGGCCGGTGCTCGCGGACCACCGCCAGCCAGCCGTCCACGGTGAAGCGCTCGAGCAGCACCACGCGACGGCCCTCGCAGACGTTGAGCAGGGTCCGGAAGATCCCCGACATGTGCACGAACGGCGCATTGACGATCGCGATCCCCGAGCGCAGACGCGGCCCGTCGGGCTGCTCCGCCGCGCGTCCCTGCTGCCGGTAGTGCGCACCCGCCGCGCCGATGGTGCGCTCGAACGCCGTGTAGGCGAGGGGGATCCGCTTCGGCGGGCCGGTCGTCCCGCTCGTGAGCATCTCGACCGCGATCCCGGGTCGGCGGGTGTCGGCGTGGCGCAGCCCGACGCGTTCGAGTCCGGGAACCGGCGACGCGGGATCGGCGTCGCCGCCCCGCACCGCGATCGCCGCCGTCCCGAGCTCGTCGAGCACCTCGCGCAGCCCCGGGCGCTCGAGCTCGGCCGCGAGTCCGACGACGACCGGCAGCGCAAGGGTCCGCAGCTCGGCGACGAGCTTGGCGTCGCCCTGGTGCGGGTTGAGCGTGACGATGCACCGGTGGCCGAGCACGACTCCGAGCATGGCGCCCACCATCGCCGGGTGGTTGCGCAGCAGCATTCCGACCCGGGTGTCGGCACCGCATGCGCAGGCGTCGAGCGAGCGGTCGACGGCGTCGGCGATCGCGCCGAACTCGCCCCACGAGTGCCAGGTCCCGTGGAACTCGACGGCGTCGGCGTCGGGCTCGAGCGCGAGGACGGTGCGGATCCGCTCAGCGAGCTCCATCGATCCGTCCCCCCGGCGCGCGGAGTGTCACGCGGCCGCGCGCTCCATCTCCGCGACCGCGGGCATCACCTCGGTGGCGAAGAGACGCATCGACTCGCGCACCTTGTCGCGGTCCATGGCGCCCCCGCGGCTCATGCGCAGCATCACGTTCTGCCAACCCATGTCGACGACCATCCGCATCTTCTCGATGATCTTGTCGGGGCTGCCCATGAGGGTGAGGGTGGAGTCGAGGATCTGCTCGTAGCTCTGGTCGTCGTGCTTGTCGAACCAGTCGGCGTAGGCCTTGTAGTCGGCGGGAACCTCGCCGCCGCGCTCGAAGGGACTCGAGAACTGCTTGTGGACCTCGATCGACGCGTCCACGCTGGCCCGCGGGTAGCTACGGGCGAACGCGTCGTCGCGATCGACAAAGGCGTTGAGCATCGCCCACACCTGCTCCGTCCCGGTCTCGAGCCCACGGGCGCGCCGCGACTCGAGGTAGATGTCGAGGCCGGCCGCGAGGTCCGGGTCGACCTGGTACGGGTTGCCGATGAGCGCTCCGTACCCCCGGTCGGCGAGCCACTCGAAGCTGGCCGGCGTCTTCATGACGGTGACCCACATCGGCATCGGGTCCTGGAGCGGGCGCGGGTGCAGCGCCAGGTCGTCGACCTGCCAGTACTCACCCTCGAAGCTGAACCGCTCGTTGTTCACGAGCCCGTCGATGATGGTCACGGCCTCGCGGAACCGCGCCGTGGCGTCGTCCATCGAGACCCCGAAGCCCCGGAACTCGTGCGCCTGGTAGCCCCGGCCGAACCCGGCGTCGAACCGGCCGCCCGAGATCACGTCGACCATCGCGATCTGCTCCGCGACCTCGATCGGGTTGTGGAACGGGGCGACGATGCACGCGGTGCCGATGCGGACCCGCTCCGTCGTCGCCGCGATCGCGCTCGCCGCCACGGGGAGGTTCGCGAGCGTGCCGTACGGCGAGAAGTGGTGCTCGGCCAGCCAGACCGAGTCGTAGCCGAGCTCGTCGGCCCAGCGGGCCTCCTCCGCCATGTTGCGGAACACCTCCGCGTGGCTGAGCCCGGGAGGCTTGTCGCCGAGGATGAAGATGCCGTACTTCACGGGGCCACGCTCCTCCTGCTAATTTCAGTCACTGTAAAATATCAGGCACCTGCCGATCGGGGCAAGATCTGGCCGGGACAAGATCTGACCGGGACAAGATCTGGCACGAGCGGGCAGGATCCCCGAACCGTGGAAGGGAGTCGGGCGTGACGCCACGCGCCGTGGGCGCCGACCTCGTCGGTGTCGAGCTGGGGCAGACCGAGTACACGTGGGAGGCGCGCGACGCGATCCTCTACGCCCTCGGCGTGGGCGCCGACCCCGCCGGCGAGCTCGACTACCTGTACGAGGGCCGGGGCCCCCGGGTGCTGCCGACCTTCGCGCTGATCCCCAACTGGTGGGCGGTGAAGGATCTCGGTCGCATCGTCGACGCCCAGGGCCGCCCGATGGTGCACGCGTCCCAGACGCTCGAGCTCCGCCGTGACGTGCCGCCCTCCGGCCATGTCCGGGCGCGCGCCGAGATCACTGCGGTGTGGGACAAGGGCGCGAACACGCTCGTCGAGGTGACCGGGCACGCGGAAGACGACGCCGGCCCGCTGTTCGACACGCGGTCGGGCACGATGATCCTCGGGCTCGGTGGTTGGGGTGGTGAGCGTGGACCCTCGAGCCGGGCCGATGCGCCGCCCGAGCGCCCGCCCGACCTCGTGGTGTCGAGCCACATCCGCCGCGATCAGAGCGCGATCTACCGCCTCTCGGGCGATCTCAACCCGCTGCACATCGATCCCGAGGCGGCGCGCGCCGCGGGCTTCGAGGACGTGTTCCTCCACGGGCTGTGCACGCTCGGCTTCGCCGGCCGGGCCGTGCTGCAAGCCGGCGGCGGCGGGCGTCTCACGCGCATCGAGACGCGCTTCGCGAGCCCGCTCCTGCTCGATCGCACGCTCGAGACCCGCGTGTGGGTCCTCGGCGACGGCGACGTGCAGTTCGTCGCGACCGAGGGCGACCGCACGATCCTCGGCAACGGTCGGGCCCGGATCGAGGCCCCATGACGGCGACCGGGACGGAGCACGCGGTCCCCCGGCGCGACGCGCGCACCGAGCGCACCCGCCGCGCCCTCACCGCCGCCGCCATCCGCCGGTTCTCCGAGCAGGGCTACGACGCCACGACCGTGGACCAGATCGCCGCCGAGGCCGGGGTCACCCAGCGCACCTACTTCCACCACTTCCCGACCAAGGAAGCCGTGCTCTTCGGTGGCTACGAGGCCCGGCTCCACGACGCCACCGACGCCTTCCGCACGGCGGTGCGATTCGGGTCGCTGGCAGAAGGACTCCACGCGGCCACCTCGGCGCTCGTCGCCGCCATCGAGGCCCAACGCGACCTCTTCCTCCTGCGCGGCCGGCTCTACCGCGAGACCCCTGCGCTGCGCGCGACGATGCTCCGTCTGAACGAGGACTGGATCGACAACGTCACGTTCGTCGTCGCGGACGAGCTGGGGATCGACCCCGCCACCGACGTCGGCGCGCGCCTCGCGGCAACCGTCGCCAACAGCGCCAACCGCGTCGCGATCGACCTCTGGACCGCGTCCGGTGGAGCCCTCGACCTCGCGACGCTCGCGCGGGATGCCGCCGACGCGATCAGACCGGCCCTCGACGCGATCGACCACCGAACGGTGAGGCTCTGATGCCCGAGACCGAATCCGCGTCGAGCGGGTCGCCGCGCGCCGCGATCGTCACCGGCGGCGCGCGTGGCATCGGCCGCTCCGTCGTGGAACGGCTGATCGACGCCGATCACCACGTGCTCGTCATCGATGTGAACGAGAAGGGGGTGGCGTCGCTGGCCGACCTGGAACGAGACCGGCCCGGCACGGTCACCGCCGTCCTCGGATCCACGCTCGACCGGCCCCTCGTCGAACAGGCGGTGGGTGACCTCGTCGCCCGCTGCGGGCGACTCGACGCCGTCGTCAACAACGCCGGGTTGACCCTGCCCGCGACGTTCCTCGACCAGACCGACGACGACTGGGACCGCATCGTCGACTCGAACCTCAAGGGCGCGTTCGTGGTCTCGCAGGTCGCCGCGCGACACATGGTCGAGCGCGGCGGCGGTGCGTTCGTCCACGTGAGCTCGGTGTCCGCCCACGGCGTCCGCACCGGGCCACCGGCCTACGCCGCGGCCAAGGCCGGCATCGAGGGGCTCAGCCGGCTGATGGCCGTGCAGCTCGGGGAGCACGGGATCCGGGTCAACAGCGTCGTCGTGGGCACCACCGCGACCCCGTGGCTGCTCGGCCGGAAGTCCGACGACGAGCTCGACGCGATGCGCGCCACCACGCTCCTCGGCCGGCTCGCGGATCCCGAGGACATCGCCGCCGCGATCGCGTTCCTCGTGTCCGACGACGCCCGACACATCACCGGCCAGCTCCTCTCCGTCTCCGGCGGACAGTGGCTGGCCTGACCGCAGGGGGACCCGCATGGAGTTCGAGACCATCCTCTTCGACGTCGACGAGCGCGTCGCGACGATCACGATCAACCGGCCCGAGCGCCTGAACGCGACGAACGACACGGCCCGCACCGAGCTGGGGCAGGCGTGGGGCATCGTGCGCGACGACCCCGAGATCCGCGTCGCCATCATCACCGGCGCCGGTGACCGCGCGTTCTCCGTGGGCCAGGACATCCGCGCCACCTCGGAGAGCGGCATCCGCAACAAGGTGCCCGGCTCGCGGTTGCACCACGACTGCTGGAAGCCGGTGATCTGCGCGCTCAACGGCATGGTCGTCGGCGGGGGGCTCCACCAGGTCGCCGACGCCGACCTCATCATCGCGGCCGACCACGCGGAGCTCCTCGACACCCACTGCGCGGTGGGCAACGTCTTCGCGATGGAGCCGGTGGCCCTGCTGCGGCGCATGCCGCTGTCCATGGTGATGCAGCTCGGCCTCCTCACCAAGAACGGGCGGATCAGCGCGCAACGGGCGCACGAGATCGGGCTCGTCAACGAAGTGGTCCCGAAGGACGAGCTGATGCCCCGCGCCCGCGAGTGGGCCGCCCACATCGCGACGCTGTCCCCGGCGACGGTGCAGGCGTCCATCAAGGCGATGTGGACCAGCCTCGACGTCGGGATGCGCAGCGGCTTCGACGTCGCCTACCGGTACGTGCTCCAGCACCAGCTCACGCACCCCGACTACCACGAGGGGATGCGGGCCTTCGCCGAGAAGCGCGACCCCGTCTGGACCGTCGACTGAGGTGCCGGCCGTGGACGATCCGTTCCCCACCACCGCGCGCCTCACCCACATCGGCCTCTGCGTGGCCGACCTCGAGCGGTCGCTGCGCTTCTACGTCGACGGGATGGGCTTCGAGGAGATCGGCCGGATGTCGACCGACGAGCCGGACTCCGGGAAGATCCTGGAGGTGCCGGATGCCGCCGTGGAGCTCGTGTACCTCGCGCGCGACGGGTTCCGCATCGAGCTCATCGACTTCGCCCGTCCGGGCGTCGACACCCCGGCGCAGCGGCGGCCGGTCAACCAGGTGGGCCTGACCCACCTGGCCTTCCGGGTCGACGACCTCGATGCCTGGTGCGAGCGGATCCGCGGGGCGGGGGGCACGATCCTCGACCACACCGCCAGCCGGTTCCGCACGGGCAACCGGGGGATCATGGTGGTCGACCCCGACGGGACCCGCCTCGAGCTCATCGAGCGCGGTCAGGACTGAGCGCGCGCCGCCCGACGCTCGGCCGACCGCTCGGCCTCGTCCGGGTAGAGGGTGGCGGGAGCCCACCAGTCGACGACGACCCGGCGATGGGCGATGAGCCAGTCGCCCTCGACGCAGCGGAGCCGGTCGACGTAGCGCCCCACGTGATCGGGCCCGATCTCCGTGTACGCGGTGAAGTACGTGGTCGACGACGCGTCGGCGGCACCGTCGAGCTCCACGTGGTGCGACGCGAGGTGGTGGCGGAGCAGCGGGTGCGGTCGCGCCCGCGTGTCGACGGTCACCGACGAGGTCTGCGCGAGGATGCCGTCGCGGCCCGTCGCGCTCCACTCGCCGACGAACTCGAGGGTGCCGTCCTCGGTGAAGCACTGCACCAGGTCGGACACGCGGCCACGGTCGGCGTGGAACGTGTACCGCGTGACCACGGCCCGGATGCCCTCCCGGACCAGCATCTCGTCGACATCCACCGCGCTCCCCCTCGACGACCCGTGGAACAATGCGACACGGAGCAGGATATTGTGCCGCATGCCGCTCGACCTCCCGCTGCGCGCGCCGGCCGCCGATCTCCTGTCCCGGTACCGCGCCGAAGGACTCCGGCGGGACCAGGGCTTCGGGGCGTTCTTCGACGAGCACCTGACCCGGTGCGCGCCGCTCACCGTCCGCATCTGGTCCAGATCCAACGCCTACACGGGCACCGTCGGCGCGGTCCACGACGCGAGCCGCCGCTTCGCGACCGGCCTGCAGGCCCTCGGCATCCGGCCCGGCGACGTCGTCACGTACCAGCTCTCGAACCGCGTGGAGACGCTCGTCACGCTGTACGGCGCGGCGCTGGCCGGGGCGACCCTCGTCCCGATCGTCCACTTCTACGGGCCCCACGAGGTCCGGTTCATCCTCGAGCAGGTCGGCGCGCGCGTCCACATCACCGCCGCCGACTTCGGCTCGGTCGACTACCGCGAGACGATCCGCGTGGTCCGGGCCGACATCCCCGGCGTCGAGCACGTCGTCCTCGTGGGAGACGGCACGGTGCCCGGTACCCAGCCGTTCACCGACCTGGTCGATGCCGCACCGCTCTCGTCGCTCCCGTCCGTCGACCCCGACGCGCCGGCCCTGATCGGCTACACGTCGGGCACGACGGCCGAGCCCAAGGGCGTCGTCCACACGGGGAACACGATCGGCGCCGAGATCGAGCAGCTCCGGCGCTACGAGGTCGGTGCGTCGCGACCGCTGCTGACCGGTGCTCCCCTCGCCCATGCGATCGGTCTCACGAGCGGCGCCGTGCTCCCCCTCGTGCGCAACCAGCCACTGCACATCATCGACCGCTGGGAGCCCGAGTGGGTGCTCGCCATCATGGCCGAGGCCGAGCTCACCTCCGGGAGCGGCGCGACCTACTTCCTCACCAGCCTCCTCGACGCGCCGGGCTTCGACGCCCACCACGCCGAGCTGATGGAGAGCGTCGGCCTGGGTGGATCACCCGTTCCCGGCGCGGTGTGCGACCGGGCCGAGGGCCTCGGGATCCGCACCACGCGGTGCTACGGGAGCACGGAGCACCCCACGATCAGCGGCGCGCGCAACAG
This sequence comes from Actinomycetota bacterium, assembly GCA_016870245.1. Lineage (GTDB taxonomy): Bacteria > Actinomycetota > Acidimicrobiia > IMCC26256 > PALSA-555 > CAIUKV01. The sequence continues at coordinate 17,320 of VGCA01000019.1, forward strand.
TGACCCGCCCGAGCTGCGGAAGTACACCGACGGCGGCCTGCTCGACGGCGTCGAGGTCCGCATCGTCGACGACGACGGCCGCGACGTGCCGCCGGGGACCGTCGGTGAGGTGCTGAGCCGGGGACCGGACCTCTTCGCGGGCTACACCGACCCCGCGCTCACGCGCGCCGCCGTCGACGCCGACGGCTGGTACCACACGGAGGACCTGGGGAACCTCGACGAGCGCGGCTTCCTGACGATCACCGACCGCAAGAAGGACATCATCATCCGGGGCGGTGAGAACGTCAGCGCCGCCGAGGTCGAGACGCTCCTGCTCCGGATGCCCGGGGTCTCCGAGACCGCCGTGGTCGCCGCGCCCGACGTGCGCCTCGGCGAGCACGCGTGCGCGTTCCTCTCGATGATCCCCGGCCACGAGCCGCCGTCGCTGCCTGCGGTGCAGGACCATCTCGAGCGTGCGGGCCTCGCCCGCCAGAAGTGGCCCGAGGAGCTGCGCATCGTGACCGACTACCCGCGCACACCGTCGGGAAAGATCACCAAGTACGTCCTGCGCGACCAGCTCCGGCGCGAGGTCGAGGAACCCGGCCGCGGATGATCCACGACGAAGGTGTCGGGCTCGAGCACCGGGATCGAATCGCCTACGTCACCCTCGATCGCCCCGACGTGATGAACCGCTTCGAGGGGCGGATGCGCGAGGCGCTGGCGGACGCGCTGCAGACCGCGGCCCGCGACACGCGGGTGCGGGTCGTCGTCATCCGCGGCGCCGGCACCGCGTTCTCGGCCGGCGCCGACGTCAACGGGATGGTCGAGCTCCACGCGCAGGGCGACATCGACGAGATCCGCCGGCGAGTCGAGTTCGGCGCCGAGGTGATCCGCGCCGTTCGGGACGCACCGAAGCCGGTGATCGCCGCGATCCACGGCGTGGCGGCCGGCGCCGGTGCGAACCTCGCCCTCGCGTGTGACCTGCGCGTCGGCTCCCCGACCGCGAGCCTGACCGAGAGCTTCGTGCGGATCGGGCTCCTGCCCGACTGGGGCGGGCTCCACTCGCTCGTCCGCCTCGTCGGGCCCGGGCGGGCCGCCGAGGTGATGATGCGCGGCGAGACCCTCGACGCGGGTCGGCTCCTGGAGCTGGGGATCCTCAACCGCATCTTCCCGGTCGAGTCGTTCCCCGACGACGTGCACGCCTACGCGACGCGTCTGGCGGGCGAGTCCCCCGACGCGCTCGCCGCGATCAAGTCCGGAATCGCGATCGCGACCGACGGCACGCTCGACGACGTGCTCGCCTTCGAGCGAGCGGCACAGCCCCGGCTGTTCGCCGGCGGGAACTGCCGGGAGGGGATGGCCGCGTTCCTCGAGCGCCGGCGACCGGAGTTCCGCGACCTCGAACGCTGATCAGGCGGTCGCGTCTGCGAGCCAGCCCGCCATCATGTCGTAGATCGCCTGGATCACCCCGGCCGCCTCGGCCTCCTCCCCCGTCGGCTCGAAGGTCACGACCCACTCGACCGTCGCGCCGCCCTCGGTGTCGGTGACCGTGCACACGGCGAGGTACGACGAGACCGGGAACGGGGGGTTCTCGATCGAGTACGTGAGCACGCGACCGTCGTGGTCGATGGCAACCAGCGCCTCGGCGATGGGGTCCCCGTCACCCGCGGGGATCAGCCGGCGCATGCCGACGCCCTCCCCCTCCACCTCGACGTTCTCCGCCATCGGGATCCACCCGATGTCCCCGAAGTCCGCCAGGAGCGCCCATACCGCGCCCGCATCGCGATCGATCGTCCGTGTCACCGTGGTCTCGGCCATTGCGCTGTCCTCCCTGGTTGACGTGTGTGCTCGATCTCAGCCGCCCGTGAGCAGCATCGCCGTGGTACCGCTGTTGGCGGCGCCGACTCCCACGACCGCCACCTGCGGTCGGCTCGCGAGCTGGCGGGCCCCGGCCTGACCCCGCACCTGCAGGCACGCCTCGTGCAGGAAGCCGTATCCGTGGAGGCGGCCGCCCGAGAGCTGGCCACCGTCGGTGTTGAGCGGCAGCGCGCCGTCACGCGCGATCGTCGTCCCGCCCTCGACGAACGCCCCGGCCTCGCCCACGCCGCAGAAGCCCAGGTCCTCCAGCCAGCAGTGCGTGAAGATGCTGAACCCGTCATAGAGCTGCGCGACGTCGACGTCCGCCGGCCGGAGGTCGGTGCGGTCCCACATCGCCGCCGCCGACCAGCGCGACGAGATGCGCGTGATGTCCTCGCCGTACTCCCACATGAATCGATCGTGGTGCGCGCACCCGACCGCCTCGACGTGCACGGCGGGATGGTCGAGCGCCGCCGCATGCTCGCGGCGCGAGACGACGACCGCGGTCGCGCCGTCGCACGGGACGTCGCAGTCGTACAGCGAGAGTGGCCACGACACCATTCGGGCCTCGAGGTAGTCGTCGAGCGTGATCGGTGCGCGATAGATGGCCGCCGGGTTGAGCGCGGCGTTCGCCCGATTGCCCACCGGGACGGCACCGAGCTGCTCGCGGGTGAGGCCGAACCGGTTCATCCGGGCGTTGACGAGGATGCCGGCGAGGTTCGCGGCGGTCGCCCCGTACGGGAGCTGCCACGCCATCGGACCGCCGACGCGCCCCTGCCCGGCCCCGTAGCCCTCCCGCCGGCCCGACCCCTGCGCCGTGCCCTCCCAGATGCTGCGCCAGCACAGCACATGCTGCGCGAGGCCTCCCGCCACCGCGAGCATCGCGTTCACCACCGCGCCCAGCTGCCCGGGCACCTCGGAGCCGCTGCTGCACCAGGCCAGGTCCAACCCCAGGAGGTCGTGGATCTCCCGGACGCCGGCGCCGCTGAAGCCCGGACCCACGCTCATGGCCCCCGGGTAGGTCGAGAGCCCGTCGATCTCGTCGAGGCGCAGACCCGCGTCCGCCACGGCCGCGACGCAGGCCTCCACCGTCAGCGCCCGGGGGTCCCGGTGCAGGCGCCGGCCGATCTCGGACTGCGCGACGCCGCTGATGACCACGGCATCCTCGAAGCGGGCCGGGGTCATGGTCCGGCCGCCGGCGCGAAGAGGGGGAGCCAGACGTCGTCGTCGAGCCCGTCGTCGGGTGGCTCGGGACGGACGAACGTCACCTGCACCTCCATGCCGTCACGGATCTCGGCCGGGTCGATGCCCACGAGGTTCGTCAACAGCCGTGTGCTCGGGTCCTCGGCGAGCGCGACCAGAGCAACGACGTACGGCGCCGGCACGCCGGGCAGCCACTGGTGCTGGTTGACCGTCCAGCCCTCCACGTGGCCGCGACCGCTCAGCACCGTCCACTCGAGCTCGGCGCTGCCGTCGTGACGGCACCGCATCGTCGGAGGGTGGTTGAGCCCACCGCACTCCCGGCACCGCTGCACCACCAGCTCCCCGCGGGCGCCGCCCTCCCAGAACGGGCGCTCGTGGTCCGCCACGATCGGGAGCGGTCGTCGCGGCGAATCACCCGTCGCGGTCGTCGGGGGCTCGGACATGGCTCGGTACAGTACGACAGATCGCGCTGCAGTGTGTCTTGCGCGCCGGGCTGGCGTAGGGTGCCGACCATGGCCGACCCGCAGCGTCCCGACGACGACCTCGAGGTCGACGAGGACTGGGTCCTCTACGACGTCGTCGAACCCCACATCGCCCGCGTGACCATCAACCGGCCCGACCGTCGGAACGCGATCGTGTCGCCCGACATGCACGAGCTGTTCGCCGACCGCCTGCGCCGGGCGACCGACGACGACGACGTGAAGGTGATCCTGCTCACCGGCGCGGGGAGCGACTTCTGCTCCGGCGACGACGTCCGGCGACTCCCGGTCGAACGCGCCGGATTGACGCGCGGCACGAAGCTGCCCCAGACCGCCCGGATCCTGAACGCCCGCCGCCTCCACCAGAGCCTGGGCAACTGGCTCGAGTGCCCCAAGACGGTCATCGCCGCGTGCCAGGGCGCCGTCGTCGGCGCGGGGCTGAACCTCGCCCTCGCCGCCGACATCCTGATCACCTCCGACGACGCCTTCTTCGCCCGACCCCAGGCCCGGATCGGGTTCGCGGGGTTCAGCACCGCGGCGCCGCTCGTGCTGCTGAAGCTCGGGGTGAACCGCGGCTACGAGATGCTCATCACCGGGCGCCGCGTGTCGGCGGCCGAGCTCCACGGGTGGGGAGTGTCGGCGTCGGTCGTGCCCGCCGACTCCCTCCTCGACGAGGCGCTCCGGTACGCCCGCGCCATCGCGCACCACTCGGCCGACGGGCTCATGATCGGGAAGATGAGCCTGATCGCGTTCTGGCACGCGGTCGGCATGGCCCAGTTCGGCGACTGGGTCGAGATGGCCCACCCGGTGTTCACGAACCTCGTCTGGCGCGACGACGAGTTCAACTTCTTCAAGGAGCGCCAGGAGCTCGGCGGGAAGGGCGCGCTCGACGAGCTGCGCCGGCGCTACTCCGAGTGGGGCTTCGACTGATCGGGCGTCACCCGGAACTTCACCAGCGTGATCTCTTCGTCGACCGGCACGAACACCGCCTCGACCGGGAGCCCGGCTCGGATCGCCTCGGGCGGACAGTCGAGCACCTGGCTCTGGAAGTGGACGCCCTCCTCCAGCAGCACGTCGACGACGTTGTAGGGGACGTCGGCCTCGAACACCGGGAGCGTCGGAGGATGGACGATCGTCCACGTGTACACCTCGCCCCGGCCACTGGCGAGCGCCCACTCGTAGTCGCGGCTCATGCACTCGGGACACGCGGGGCGCGGGTAGTGCCGCCAGGTCCCGCAGGCCGTGCAGCGCTGGAATCGCAGCTCGCCCCGCCGGGCCGCCTCGTAGAAGGGGGCCGTGTCCAACGTCGGCAGGGGCAGCGGGCGCCCGCGGGTGAGGACCTCGTTGCGCAGGCTCGTCACGCCACTACCTCCGGAGGATGAACGCGCCGGTCGGGTCGGTGTTGGCCCCCGCCACGAGGACGAGCTCGGCGTCGGCCACCTGCGCGGTCGACGTGCCGCGGATCTGCCGCACGGCTTCGAGGTTGTTGTTCTGGCCGTGGATGAACGCCTCGGAGAGCTGGCCACCGTTGGTGTTCGTGGGCAGGTTCCCACCTTCGAACGAGAGCCCGCCGTCCTTCACGAAGGATCCCCCTTCGCCCCGCCGGCAGAACCCGTAGTCCTCGAGCGCGATGATCACGAACGACGTGAAGAAGTCGTAGCAGAAGAAGGCGTCGATCTCGTCCGGCGTCAGACCCGCGCGCTCGAACAGCCGCCGGCCCGTGCGTGCGGCGCTGTCGTCGTCGCGCGACCGCGAGTACATCGAGGACGTCCACCGGTGGTGCGATCCCGCCGCCATCGCTCCCGCGTGGATGATCGCCGGCGTCTGTCGCAGGTCGCGCGCCCGTTCCGACGACGTGATGATCATCGCGCAGGCACCGTCGGTCTCGATGTTGCAGTCGAAGAGCCGGAGCGGCTCCGCGATCATCCGCGAGCCGTGGTGGTCCTCGATCGTCATCGGCTCCCGCATCACTGCGTGGGGGTTGCGGCCGGCGTGCGCACGGAAGGTGACCGCGACCTCGGCGAAGTCGTCCTCCGTGGTGCCGTAGTCGATCATGTAGCGCCGGGTGATCATGGCCATCTCCTGGAAGGCGCTGACCAGCCCGTGGGGGACGTGCCACTGGTTGAGCTCGGGGAGGCGCTCGTCCATCCGTTCCCAGTACCGGCCGCCGAGGCTGCTCCCCTTGCCGAAGACCGAGTTCTTGCCCCGGGCCCGCGAGCGGAAGACGAGGACCGTCTCCGCGAGACCGGCGGCGATCGCGGCCGCGGCGTGCACGACGACGCTCGCCGACGCACCCCCTCCCCAGCTGGTGCTCGCGAAGTAGCCGATCTCCGGGTTCCCGAGCACCGAGAGCAATTGCTCCTCGTCGGTCGTCTCGATGTCGTAGCGGACGACCCCGTCGATGTCGCGGGGCGAGATCCCGGCATCGGCGCACGCGGCCCAGATCGCCTCGACCGCCATGTCGTACTCGGACCGACCCAGGCCCTTCGAGAACTCGGTGTGACCGATGCCGGCGATGGCCGCTCGGTCCCGCAACCCGTTCGGTTCGCCCACCGGTCCGGCACCCCTTGCTGGCTCGATACAACAAGGCAGAAATCGCCTCATCGCGTTCTAGTGGACACCCCCTCGACCCGCAAGTCGCCGACGTGCCCCGCCGATTACCGACGGGTAACATCGGAGGGACGTCGACCGCGGGAGTGCTGATGGCCACCAACGAGACGATGATCGGTCGGGCCGAAGTCGACGACGTCGACGCGATCCTGGCGATCTCCAACACCGACGTCGACGCCGTGGTGCACGCGGTCCGCTCGAACTCCGACGCGATCTTCACGTGGGACTACGAGCGCACCCGCCAGGGGCTCGCGAAGCTGTACGAGAAGGCGAAGACGTCGCAGTGGAACGCCAACGACCTGCCCTGGGACACCGAGGTCGACCAGCTCGCCGTCATCGCGGCGAACCGCACGCAGAACGCCGGGATCTTCGAGGGGCACGACGTGCGCGGCACCCCGGTCGAGTCGTGGGGTGAGGACGAGTGGACCCAACACGCGGTCGAGGCGCAGAACTGGACGTTGTCGCAGTTCATGCACGGTGAGCAGGGCGCGTTGATCTGCACCGCGCAGATCGTCGAGACCGTGCCCTGGATCGACGCGAAGTACTACGCGGCAACCCAGGTGATGGACGAGGCCCGCCACGTCGAGGTGTTCGCGAAGTACCTGAACGAGAAGCTGTCGGGGCACTACCCGATCAACGCGCACCTGAAGATGCTCCTCGACGAGATCATCGCCGACAACCGGTGGGACATGACCTACCTCGGCATGCAGATCATGATCGAGGGGCTCGCGCTCGCGTCGTTCGGGTTCATGCACCAGATGACCACCGAGCCGTTGCTCAAGCAGCTGCTGCGCTACGTCATGAGCGACGAGGCCCGCCACGTCGCGTTCGGCGTGATCTCGCTCCAGGAGTTCTACGAGCAGCTCACCGCCGCGGAGATCCGTGAGCGCCAGGAGTTCGCGTTCGAGGCCGCGGTACGGATGCGAGACCGGTTCCTCCAGCAGGAGGTCTGGGAGAAGATGGGCGTCGACCCGAAGGAGATGGTGCCGGTCGTGCTCAACGCGCCCGACCGTCCGCTCTTCCAGGCGCTCCTGTTCTCCAAGATCGTCCCGAACTGCAAGAAGCTCGGTCTGCTCGACGCCGCCGACGGTTGGCTGCGGCACCGCTTCGAGGAGCTCCAGGTCATCCAGTTCGAGGACTGGGCCGACACGAGCGAGGAGTACACCGCCCTCGACGAGGTGGCCAAGGACCGCGCCCCCGCCTGAGTCCGGTATGAAACACCTGTACA
>VGCA01000020.1 GCA_016870245.1 Actinomycetota bacterium
GGGCGGGCCGGGAGGTCCTCGAGGCCGCGGCCGAGGAGGTCGAGTCGCTCGGCCACCCGGAACCCGGCGGCCGTCAGCGCGGTCGTGTCGACCTCGGCCATGGCGTTGGTGATCGCGCGGCGGTAGCCGGCCGCGGCGAGCAGCGTGCAGCATCGGGTGGCGGCGTCGGCGGTCACGGCCGCCGGCTCCACGACGGTCAGGTGCACCGTCCCGGGATCGGCGCCCGCACGGGTCCGGACCCAGCCGGGAAGGGCCTGTCCACCGGCCGGACTGGTCCGTACGGCCATCGGGCCAGGCTACCGAGCGGGCCGCCGACCGGGGTCGCGGTCGGCGGCCCGGGGGCGGGCCGCCCCCGTGACAGCGCTTCAGGGGCCGGTCGGGCCTGCCGATACGGATCGAGCCGGACCAGGGAGCGCTCCTCGGTCGGCCCGGAGGCACCATGCTCGATCTCGACCAGCTCCTCCAGCACGCCGTGGAGCAGCGGGCGTCGGACATCCACGTGAAGGTGGGGTCGCGGCCGTTCCTGCGGGTCGACGGCGCCCTGCGCCAGACGCCCTTCGAGGTCGTGGAGCCCGAGGAGACCGAGCGCCTGGCGCTCGGGATCATGCCGCCGCGCCGGGCCGAGCGGTTCCGCCACGGCCTCGAGGCCGACTTCGTCTACTCGGCTCCCGGCCGGGGCCGCTTCCGGGTGAGCGCGTTCCGCCAGCGCGGGTGGGTGGGCCTGGTCATGCGTCGGGTGATCGCGTCGCCGCCGGGGTTCGACGCGCTCGGGCTGCCGCCGGGGGTGCAGCGCCTGACCGACTCGGCCTCGGGCCTGGTGCTCGTGACCGGGCTCGCGGGGTCGGGCCGCACGTCGACGCTCGCCTCGATCCTCGACCAGATCAACCAGCACCGCGCCCGCCACATCGTGACCATCGAGGACCCGATCGAGGTCCTCCACCCCGACAAGCACTCGATCGTCACCCAGCGGGAGGTGGGGACCGACACCGAGTCGTTCCACGAGGCGATCCTGCACGCGCTCCGCCAGGACCCCGACGTGCTCTTCGTGAGTCGGCTGCAAGACGCCCCGACCACCCGCGCCGCGTTGGAGGCGGCCGACGTCGGGCATCTCGTGTTCGCGTCGCTGCCCACCGTGAGCGCGACCGACACGGTGACCCAGATCATCGAGATGTTCCCGCCCCACGAGCGCCCGCAGGTGCGGGGTCTGCTGGCCCGGGCGCTGCGCGGGATCGTGTGCCAGCGCCTCCTGTCGCGTGCGGGCGGGCGGGGGCGGGTCCCGGCGGTGGAGGTCCTCGTGGTCAACAGCGTGGCGGCCGAGGCGCTCGCCGAGGGCAAGGTCGACCGGCTCGAGCGGATCATGCACGAGGGTGAGTACTACGACATGCAGACGTTCGACCAGAGCCTGAGCGCGCTGTACCGACGCGGCGTGATCGAGCGGGAGGCGGCCCTGCACCACGCGACCTCGGCCCCGGCGCTGCGGGTCGAGCTGGAGCGGATCGAGCGCGAGCAGGCGACGGCACCCGTCCCGTCGCCGTACGCGGCCCCGGCGGTGGCCCCGATGGCCCCGCCCCACGTCCCTCCGCCGGGCCCCGGGAGCGCGGCCGCCGCGCTGCCGCCGCTCGTTTCCCCGGGCGCCTGAGCGAGCGATCTCGACCCGGGACCCCGGGCCGGGGCGCCCGGACCCGCGACAATGGGCCGGTGCACGTTCCCGCGCGGCTCCAGCCCTTCTACGACGACGATTCACCGGTGCGCGACCTCGCGGCGCGCCTCGCCGCCGAGGGTCACGAGTGCCACCTCGTCGGGGGCACCGTGCGCGACGCTTTCCTCGACCTCGACCTGACCGGCAAGGACGTCGACGTCGCCACCGGCGCGCGGCCCGATGTCGTCGAGCCGATCGTGACCGAGTGGGCCGACCAGACCTGGACGGTGGGCCGCGACTTCGGGACCATCGGCGCCATCAAGCGCGGGGTCACCTACGAGATCACGACCTACCGGGCCGATGTGTACCGGCCCGAGAGCCGCAAGCCGGAGGTCCGCTACTCCGACGACATCGAGACCGACCTGTCGCGGCGCGACTTCACGGTCAACGCGATGGCGCTCGCGATCCCGGAGCCGGCGTTCGTGGATCCGTTCGGCGGGGCCGCCGACCTTGCCACCCGGGTGCTGCGCACCCCGCTCGCGCCGGAGATCTCGTTCGAGGACGACCCGCTGCGGATGCTGCGCGCCGCGCGCTTCGTGTCGCAGCTCGGGGTCACGCCCGACGCCGCGCTGGTCGCCGCGATCGGCGAGATGCGCCAGCGGCTCGAGATCGTGAGCGCCGAGCGGATCCGCGACGAGCTCTCGAAGCTGCTGCTGACCGCCGACCCCACGGCCGGCCTGTGGCTGCTGTGCGAGACGAAGCTGGCCGACGAGTTCCTGCCCGAGCTCAACACGATGCGCCTCGAGCAGGACCCGATCCACACCCACAAGGACGTCCTCGCGCACACCATCGCGGTGGTGCGCAACACCCGCCCCGAGCTGGTGGTGCGGCTCGCCGCGCTGTTCCACGACATCGGCAAGCCCAAGACCCGCTCGTTCGAGAAGGGCAAGGGCGGGGTGAGCTTCCACCACCACGAGGTGGTCGGGGCCCGCATGACCGAGGAGCGGCTGAAGGCGCTCAAGTACCCCACCGACGTCGTGGCGGCCGTCACCAAGCTGGTGTTCCTGCACCTGCGCATCCACACGTACGCGATGGGCTGGACCGACAAGGCGGTGCGGCGCTACGTGCGCGACGCGGGCGACCTGCTCGACCAGCTCAACCATCTCCAGCGCTGCGACTGCACGACCCGCAACCCCAGGCGGGCGGCCGCGCTCGCCCGGCGGATGGACGACCTGGAGCGGCGCATCGCCGAGCTACGCGAGCAGGAGGAGCTCGACGCGATCCGGCCGCCGCTCGACGGACGCCAGGTGATGACGTACCTCGGGGTCCCGCCCGGGCGGGTGATCGGCGAGGCCCTCGCCCACCTGCTCGAGCTGCGCCTCGACGAGGGCCCGATCGACGAGGACGACGCGTACCGGCTCCTCGACGAGTGGGCGCGGGCGCGGGGGATCGAGCCCGCCGGCACGCGCTGAGCCGACCCGGTCGCGGACCCGAGCTCGGACGCGGACCGGCCGGGTGCTCCTGCACCCGGCCGGTGTCGTGCTCGTGAGCGGCCGGGCTCAGCCCTCGTTGGCGAAGTCCTCCACCATCACGCGGGCCTCCTCGTCGCGGAACTGCACGGGCGGCGACTTCATGAAGTACGCCGACGGGCCGAGCAGCGGGCCGCCGACGCCGCGGTCCTGGGCGATCTTGGCGCAGCGCACCGCGTCGATGATCACGCCAGCGGAGTTGGGGGAGTCCCACACCTCGAGCTTGAGCTCGACGTTGAGGGGCACGTCGCCGAAGTTGCGGCCCTCGAGGCGGATGTAGGCCCACTTGCGGTCGTCGAGCCACGGCACGTGGTCGGACGGGCCGATGTGGACGTCGTTCTTGTCGATCCCCTGGGTGATCTGGCTCGTGACCGACTGGGTCTTGGAGATCTTCTTCGACTGCAGGCGCTTGCGCTCCAGCATGTTCTTGAAGTCCATGTTGCCGCCGAAGTTGAGCTGGTAGGTGTGGTCGAGCGCCATGCCCCGGTCCTCGAACAGACGGGCGAGGATGCGGTGCACGATGGTGGCGCCGACCTGGCTCTTGATGTCGTCACCGACGATCGGCACGCCGGCCGCCTCGAACTTCGCGGCCCACTCGGGGTCGCTGGCGATGAACACCGGGATGGCGTTCACGAAGCCCACTCCGGCGTCGAGGCAGGCCTGGGCGTAGTAGCGCTGCGCGTCCTCGGAGCCGACGGGGAGGTAGCTCACCAGCACGTCGGCGTTGCAGTCGCGCAGGGCCTGGGCGACGTCGACCGGCTCGGCCGGCGACTCCTCGACCACCTCGCGGTAGAACTCGCCGAGGCCGTCGTAGGTCGGCGCCCGCAGGACGGTCACGCCGAGGTCGGGCACGTCGGAGAACTTCACCGTGTTGTTCGGGCCGGCGAAGATCGCCTTGCCGAGGTCGAGGCCGACCTTGTCGGCGTCGACGTCGAACGCGCCCACGAACTCGACGTCGCCCACGTGATAGCCCCCGAGCACGACGTGCATGAGGCCGGGGACAACTTCGTCGGGGGCGGCATTGCGGTAGTACTCGACTCCTTGCACGAGGCTGCTCGCGCAGTTGCCGACGCCCGCGATCGCGACTCGGACCTTCTTGCTCATCGGGAGGCTCCTTCCTGGACGTGCCGTTGCTGGTCGTCGCCGGCATTCGGCACGACGGTGTTCTCGGTGTTCTCGGTGTTCTCGGCGCTCTCCGGGGCGTCGCCCGGTCCGGCGGCTGCGGTGGGCTCGACCATGCGCTCGCTCGCGATGAGGCCCTCGATCCATTCGAGGTCTCGCTGGGTCGACCGGGTGCGGTGCTCGACGAGGGAGCGGCTGTAGCGGTCGTCGCGCGTGCCCGGTGTGCGCCGGGCCCGGTCGAGACGACCGAGCAGGGCGAGGCGCCGGCGCTCGAGCAGCTCGAGGCGGGCCGCCGGCGGCGCCTCGGCACAGAACGCGAGCTTGAGGGCGAAGGCCTTGTCCTCGTCGGCGTGGGAGTCGTCGGTGAGGAGCAGCGACTCGAAGCGGGCGTTGCCGATCTCGGTGATCCGGTACGCCTTGCGGGTCCGCCGGGACGGCTTCGCGGGTCGGGCGCCGGCTCGGCGCGCGGCCGCGAGGTCTCCCTTGAGGGAGCCGGTCGCCGCGAAGCCCACCGGCGAGGCGTCGAGGGGCTGGGCCACGACCTCGATCGCCCCTTCTCGCTCGAGGCGGCGCAGCGCCGGGTAGAGCGAGCCGTAGGAGACGCCCCACAGGAAGCCGAGGGTCTCGCTCAGGCGCTTCTTCAGCTCGTACCCGTGGAGCGGCTGCTCCTTGAGCAGGCCCAGGACGGCGATCTCGAGCATCGGGTCTCCGGTCGGGGGTGAGGGGCGGGTGGGGGCGGAACGTGTGGCCCGATATATCGGTTCGATATATCGAGGCGCACACCGTAGCAGGTCGCGGGCGGTGGGCGCACGCGGCCCGCGCGCTCCCCGGCGCCGCGGCCTGGATGGGGGGGCGGCCCGTCGGGACGGCGGGACCGTGCGACCTACACTCCGCACGTGCGCCATCACGTCGACTACGCGTTGGCCCGGCGGGCCGTCCTGCGGGACCTGCGCACGGGCAAGCGCGACCGCCTCGACGTGTGCGACGCCCAGCCCGAGCTGCTGCGGGCGGCCCGCAACATCGGCGAGCCCCTCGACGCCGATTGCCCCGTGTGCGGCTCGGCCGGCCTCGTCCTCGTGTCCTTCGTGTACGGGGATTCGCTGCGGCGGGTCAACGGCCGCTGCGTCGACGGGGACGAGCTGGCCAAGCTCGATGCCACCTACCAGGAGTTCTCGCGCTACGTGGTGGAGGTCTGCCCCGACTGCCACTGGAACCATCTCCAGCGTCACGAGCTCCACGGGCGTCGCCACGCCGGCTAGGCCCGCCAGGCGCCCCGGCTTCCGGCGGGGAGCGCCGAGCTGGCCGCGGATAGCGCCGGGCCCCCGGTTTCTGTACGCTCGCGCGCGCCGCCGGGAGCCGAACGTGCCCTGGACGGCGGAGGCACTGCCATGGCCGATCAGGCGTCGTCCGTCCGTTCGATCTCCGCACCCGCGCTCGCGCGCCGCAAGGGGTCCGGCTCCCCGATCGTGATGATCACCGCGTACGACGCGCCGTCGGCGCGCATCGTCGACGACGCGGGGGCGGACGTGATCCTCGTGGGCGACTCCGTCGCCAACGTCGTGCTCGGCTACGCCGACACGCTCCAGGTGACCATCGACGACATGGCCCACCACGTCGGGGCGGTCGCGCGCACCCGGCCGCACGCCCTGGTCGTCGGCGACCTCCCGTGGCTCAGCTACCACGTGTCGGTGCCCGACACCGTGCAGAACGCGGCCCGCCTCGTGCGGGCAGGCGCGGGTGCCGTCAAGCTCGAAGGGGGGCGCAAGCGGCTGGCGGCGATCGAGGCCATCCTCGACGCCGAGATCCCCGTGATGGGCCATCTCGGCCTCACGCCCCAGTCGGTGCACGCCCTCGGCGGCTTCAAGGTGCAAGGCCGCGACCTCGAGGCCGCGCGGGCCATCGTCGACGACGCCGTGGCCATCGCCGCCGCCGGGTGCTTCGCGATCGTGCTCGAGTGCGTCCCCGACGCCGTGGCCCGGCTCGTGACCGACAGCGTGGACATCCCCACGATCGGGATCGGCGCCGGCCGCCACTGCGACGGCCAGGTGCTCGTGTTCCACGATCTCCTCGGGCTCGAGGAGCGGATCACGCCCAAGTTCGTCCGTCGCTACGCCGACCTGGGCGCCGACGCGCGCGCCGCGCTCGGTGCGTTCGTGGGCGACGTCCGCAACGGCCGGTTCCCGTCGAGCGACGAGACGTACCACGCCGCCGACACCGTGGCCGACGAGATCGCGCTCTACGGCCGTGGCGGGGGGACCGGCGCCGTGCAGGAGGCGCCGGGCGTCGGGGCGGGCAGTCAGGCGTGACCGGCGCGCGTCGTGCGGCGGCGATCGCCGCCGGCGTGGTGCTGGTCGTCACGGGGGCGGTGCACCTCGGCGGGCGCGCCCTCGACGGGCGCGTGGCCGCGGCCACGTCGGGAGGGTCGGAGGGCCGCGCGGCCTCGGTGGTGTCGGGAATCGGCCCGGCGGCCAGCCCCTTCACCGGGCTCACCGCGGGGACGATCCGGGTGGGAGGACGGCCGCTCGACGTCGTGGTGGCCGACCGCCTCGGTGAGCGGATCCAGGGGTTGCGGGGCCGGGCCGACGCCGCGCCGTACGCGGGCATGCTCTTCGTGTTCCCCGACGACACCACCACGGCGTTCACGATGGCCGGCGTGCCCGACGCCCTGGAGATCGCGTTCTTCGACTCCCGCGGGCGGCGGGTGGACGCGTTGCGCATGGAGCCCTGCGCGGGGACCGACGCCACCTGCCCGGTGTACGAGTCGTCGGCGCCCTTCCGGTTCACGCTCGAGACCGCCCCCGGCGAGATGCCCGGCGGGCGGCTGCGGGTGCGGCGGGGATGAGCGTCACACCCGTGGCGTAGGGTCACCACCGATAGCTCCCGTCGCCGGTGACCGTGCCGGAGGGGAAGGGCCACCGGGTCCCTGGTAGCCTCTCCCGCTCACAACCCAAGTCCTGCTCCCCGCACGCCCGGTGCCACCGGGTCCGACCCGGGGAGCCCCGGGCCCGTTCGGCGCCCGTGGTCCGAAGGAGGTACCGGCCGATGCGGCCGTACGAAGTCATGGTCATCTTCGACGCGGAGCTGGAAGAGGAAGAGGTCCGCGCCTCGGTCGACCGAGCCACTCAGCTCATCCAGTCCAAGGGTGCCGAGCTCGGCTACGTCGACTTCTGGGGCAAGCGTCGCTTCGCCTACCGGCTCAAGCACCGCTGGGAGGGCTACTACGTGGTCTTCCAGGCGAAGGCCGAGCCCGCGGCGATGGACGAGCTCAACCGGACCCTCTCCCTGGCTGACGAAGTCCTGCGCCACAAGGTGCTCCGGATCCCCGAGGCGGTCTACGGACCGCCGAAGACCGCCGGGGCACCCGAGCCGGCGGAGGCCTGACATCCGGATGCGGTCCGGATGCGTACGAGGAGGCTGACATGGCCGACAACACCGTGACGGTCGTGGGCAACGTGACCCGCGACCCCGAGATCCGCTACACCGCCGGCGGTCAGGCGAACGCCAACTTCGGCGTCGCCGTCAACCGGCGGTGGATGAACCGCCAGACCAACGAGTGGGAGGAGCGCACCTCCTTCTTCAACGTCGTCGCCTGGCGCGAGATGGCCGAGAACATCGCCGAGTCGATCGGCAAGGGCACGCGCGTCGTGGTCACCGGTCGCCTCGAGCAGCGCAGCTGGGAGACCGAGAACGGCGAGAAGCGCTCGGTGGTCGAGATCGTCGCCGACGAGGTCGCACCCAGCCTGCGCTTCGCGACCGCCGCGGTCACCCGCAACGAGCGCCGCGACGGCGGCTTCGGCGGCGGTCCCTCCGGGGGCGGTGGCCCCTCGGGGGGCGGTGGCGGTGGCGGCCGTCCGTCCGGCGGCACCCCGCCGCCCTCGTACGACGACTTCGGCGAAGAGCCCTTCTAGGGACCTCGCCCCCACCTTCGACATCCAGTAGGAGATCCCCACCATGGCACGACCCCGCACGCGGCGCCGCGACGACCGCGTCGAGCGCAAGCCCAAGAAGCGCATCTCGATCCTCGACAGCGACCAGGTCGTCTACGTCGACTACAAGGACGTGAACCTCTTGCGCCGCTTCATGTCGGAGCGGGCGAAGATCCGGGCCCGCCGGGTCACCGGCAACGACACCCAGCAGCAGCGCGAGGTGGCCCGGGCCATCCGCGTCGCGAGGGAGATGGCGCTGCTCCCCTACAGCGTCCGCCAGGTCACGCACCGCAGCAAGCGCCGCAACGAGCGAGGCGACCGCAACGACCGCGCGCCCGAGGCGGGCGAGCGCACCGCGCCCGAGGGCGTCGAGGAGCTCGAGGTCGACGTCGTGGACGCCGTCGAGGAGCTCGACCTCGTGGTGGCCGCCGACGACACGGAGGCAGCCGAATGAAGATCGTGCTGCGCGACGACGTCGAGAACCTCGGCCGCAAGGGCGACGTGGTCGAGGTGGCCGACGGCTATGCCCGCAACTACCTCGTCCCCCGCGGGCTCGCGATGAAGGCCACGAAGGGCGTGATCGCCCAGGCCGAGTCGATGCGCCGCAACCGCTCGGCCCGCGACGCACGCGAGCGCGAGGCGGCGCAGGCCACGGCCGGCACCATCTCGGGCATCCGCGTCGAGATCCCGGCCCGGGCCGGCGAGGGTGGGAAGCTCTTCGGCTCGGTCACCGCGGCCGACGTCGCCGAGGCGCTCGCCGCCCAGGGCGTGGAGATCGACCGCCGGAAGATCGCCGGCATCGACGAGCCCGTGAAGGAGATCGGCGAGGTCGAGGTCGTGGTCACCCTCCATCCCGACGTCGCCGCCACCCTGACCGTCGCGGTGGTCGCCGCCGACTGAGCGGCCCCGCCTGCGTCAGCCGTTGCGCCCCGGCCGTCGGCCGGGGCGCCGCGCGTCGGCCTCCGGCTCCGCCGACGGACCAGACTGACCTCGTGGCCGAGTTCCGCACTCCCGAGGAGGATCGCCGTCACCGACGGCTCCGGCGGCTGGTGCTGACCGGGCTCGCGCTGGTCGTGGTGCTCGCGGCGGCACTCGGCGGCTTCGCCTACCTGTGGTCGCGCAGCGGCGCCCGTCCCGTCGACCTCGACAACGCGCGCCGCCGGTTCCTCGAGGAGCGCGTCGCGTCGGAGGGTCCCGACGGCCCGTACACACCGCCCGAAGGGGTGTACGTCTACCGGGGCTCCGGGTCGGAGTCGCTCTCGTCGCCCCCCAAGTCGCAGGCCGAGGGCCCGGAGATGCCCGGCACGGTCACCCACGGGACCGACGGTTGCTACGCGTTCCGACTCGACTACAGCACCAACCACTACCGGGTCTGGAACCTGTGTGCCGACGAGACCGGTCTGCGGGAGACCGGTGGGTCCGTGTTCCAGAAGTGGGACTTCGTGGTCAGCACCATCGACACGCTCGCGCAGACCCGCTGCGCGCCGCCGGCGGTCGTGATCGCGGCGGACATGGTCCCGGGCGACCGGTGGGAGTCCCGCTGCGAGGGAGACAACTCGGCCATCTCGGGGACGACGGTCACCGACTCCGTGCACCGCTTCGTCGGCTGGGACCGGGTCCGGGTGGGGGACGACCGCCTCGACGCCATGCACCTCCGTCGGCGCGCCGCCATCTCCGGCGCCCAGATCGGCACCGAGTCGTTCGACCTGTGGATCACCGGCGACGGCCTGATCGTGAAGGGACGCCAGCGGATCGTCCTCGACAGCGATTCACCGATCGGCAAGGTCACGTACACCCAGGCGGGGGAGTTCTCCCTGGTCAGGGCCACTCCGGAGGGCCCCTGAGGCGCTCCGTCGGGTGTCACACCCCTCTGTCATGGTGAAGGCATGGCACCGGTGTCCACATCCTCGGCCCGAACCTGTGGAGGGCGCAGCCTCGCTGTGCACAGGGATCGCGGCGGATATCCCGAGCTCGGGCCACCAATCTGTGGAGAACTTCGGGGGTCTTCCCCTTCCGCTCCACAGGCAGTCCGTCGTAGAACCGTGCGACTGCCGGGGCGGGTGAACGGCGGGTGAACGGGGCAGCGGGATCCGGGTTCTCCGGGGGAGCGAGCGCACGAGTGGTCCAGTCGATCGACGAAGTCCGGCGGGCACAACGCGGGCGCGTCCCGCCGCACAACCTGGAGGCCGAGGAGTCGCTGCTCGGGGCGATGCTGCTGTCGCGCGACGCCATCAGCGCGGCCACCGAGGCCCGGGTGGAGACCTCCGACTTCTACAAGCCGGCGCACGCCCACATCTACGACGCGGTCATGGCGTTGTACAGCGTCGGCGAGCCGGTCGACCCCGTCACCGTCTCCGACGAGCTGCGCCGCGCCGACCTGCTCGACTTCGTCGGTGGCCGGGCCGCGCTCCTGCGCCTCCAGGCCGACACGCCGGCGTCGGCCAACGCGGGCCACTACGCCAAGATCGTCAACGAGCTCGCGCTGCTGCGGCGCCTGATCGGGGTGGCCGGCGACATCGCCGAGATGGGCTACGACGACGCGACGGAGGTCGCCGACACCCTCGACCGGGCGGAGTCGCTGGTCTTCGAGGTGGCCGAGCGACGGGTCTCCGACTCGATGGTCGGCGTCTCCGACGCGCTCCAGCACACCCTCGACCAGCTCGAGCAGATCTACGGCCAGACCGAGCGCATCACCGGCGTGCCGAGTGGCTACAACGACCTCGACGACCTGCTGCTCGGGTTCCAGCCCTCGACCCTCGTCGTCCTCGCCGCGCGTCCCGCGGCCGGGAAGACCGCGTTCGCACTCGGAGCCGCGGCCAACGTCGCGATGGAGGCGCGCCGGCCGGTCGTCTTCTTCTCGATGGAGATGGGCACGCTCGAGCTCACCAAGCGGCTCCTCGCGGCCGAGGCGCGGGTCGACGCCCGCAAGCTCCAGACCGGTCAGATCAACGAGGCCGAGTGGACCCGGCTGTCGCACGGCGTGGGCCGCCTCGCCGAGGCACCGTTCTTCATCGACGACAACCCGCACTGCACCGTCATGGAGATGCGGGCCAAGTGCCGGCGCATGAAGGCCCGCCACGGCGACCTCGGCCTGGTCGTGGTCGACTACCTCCAGCTGATGCAGCCCTCCGGCAAGCGCAGCGAGAACCGCCAGGTGGAGGTCGCGGAGATCTCGCGGGGCCTGAAGATCCTCGCCCGTGAGCTCGACTGCCCGGTGGTCGCGCTCTCCCAGCTGAACCGCCAGCTCGAGTACCGGGCCGACAAGCGGCCGATGCTCGCCGACCTCCGTGAGTCGGGATCGCTCGAGCAGGACGCCGACGTCGTGATCTTCCTGTACCGCGACGAGATCTACAACCCGGAGTCGGACCAGCGGGGCACGGCCGAGATCATCGTGGCCAAGCACCGGAACGGTCCCACCGGCATGGCCCGCCTCGCCTTCCTCGACCACCTCACCAAGTTCGCCAACATGGCCCGGGAGTAGACCCTCCGGCCCCGGACCCCACCGTGCGGCCGTCCCGGGGCGGCCGTCCCGGGCCGGGACCACGCCCCGCGCGCCCCGTCGCGGCGGTCCACCGGTAGCCTCGGGGTGAGCCGACCCGGGGCATCGTCCGCGGGCCGCCCGATGTCGCTGCGCTGCTCCTGGTGTGGCCACACGCCAGCCGAGGTACGTAATGACGACCGATGTCCTCCCCTCGCCCGACCTCGATGCCACTCCGCCGGTGGAAGGCGAGTCGCCGTCGGGGTTCACCGGGCCCCGCTCCGGCCTGCCGCCATACGAGAAGATCCTCACCGCGACCTTCGCGATCGCCCCGTTCGTCGCCCTGGGCCTGCTGATCGCGGCCGACCAGCCGTTCCCGTGGTTCGCGGTGGTGCTGACCCTGGTGCTGATCGTGATCTTCGGCCACGCGATCACCATCGGCTTCCACCGGGGCTTCACCCACCGCAGCTTCGTCCCCGTCCGCTGGCTGAAGAACACCCTGGCGATCCTGGGCACCCTCGCCTTCCAGGGCGCGGTCATCGGCTGGGTTGCCGACCACCGCCGCCACCATCGCTTCTCCGACCGGCCCGGCGACCCCCACTCGCCCTACTGGAAGGGCGACGAGGAGCTCCACGGGGTCGGCGGCCTCTGGCACGCTCACGTCGGGTGGACGATCTCGGTCGACCCGACCTCTCGGGAGAAGTACACCCCCGACCTCCTCGCGGATCGCGACCTCGTCTGGATCGACCGGCTCTTCGTGCCGCTGGCGGTCCTGACGTTCGCGATCCCCTTCGGGCTCGGCTACCTTTGGAACGGGTGGGCCGGGGCCTGGACCTGCTTCCTGTGCGCCGGCTTCGTGCGCATCGGAATCACCCTGAACGGCACGTGGGCGGTCAACTCCGTCTGCCACTGGTTCGGGAAGCGTCCCTTCGCCACCCGCGATCGCAGCACCAACTATGCCCCGCTGGCCCTGGTCACCATGGGCGAGGCGTGGCACAACAACCATCACGCGTTCCCCCGATCGGCCCGCCACGGGCTCCTGCCCCGGCAGATCGACACCTCGGCCCGCATCATCCGCTGGATGGAGCGGTGGGGGTGGGTGAGCGACGTGCAGTGGCCCGACCCCGCCCTGGTCGAGGCCCGACGAGCGGAGGCAAGCTGACATGGGATCCGAGAGCTTCCAGAAGCGTGAACGCGAGAAGCGCCGCCAGGAGCGGGCCGCCGAGAAGCGGGAGCGCCAGGAGACCCGGAAGTCCGAGCCGGTCGAGGAGGTCGACACCGACGCCCTGATGGAGCGGTTCCGCATCCTCAGTGAGCGGTACGCGGCCAAGGAGATCGACGAGGAGACCTACGAGGCCGAGCGCTTCGAGATCTTCACCGCGCTCGGCGTGGCCGACGCCCGCAGCGCCTGAGCGGGCTCAGGCGACGGTGACCGTGACGGGCATCGCGTCGTAGCCCTTCAGGAACTCGCCCCGACGACGCCGCACGCCGTCACGGTCGACCACGAAGTCGTCGACCGCGGCGAGGAGCTCGCCGAGCAGCACCGCCCCCATCTGGAGCGCGACGTGCTCGCCGATGCACTTGTGCTGGCCGTGGCCGAACAGCAGCGAGCGCGGTGGGCGACGGGTCATGTCGAAGCGGTCGGCGTCGGGGAACTCGCGGGCGTCGCGGTTCGCCGACCCCCAGAGGAGCAGCACGCCCTGGCCGGCGCGCAGCTCCCGACCGCCGACCGTGGTGTCTTGGCGGACGACACGGCAGAGCACGTCGGTGGGGTGATCGTGGCGCACGGCCTCGGCGAAGGCCCAGATCGCCTCGTCGGGAGAGGCCAGCAGCCGGGCCCGCTGATCCGGGTGGGAGTCGAGCTGGAGCAGCGCGCCCGCGGTGGCCAGCTCGACCGTCTCGGAGCCGGTCACGAGCAGGGTGTGCAGCTCCGCGGCGATCTGCGCGTCGTCGAGGGGCTGCCCGTCCACGGTCGCGTCGAGGAGCGTGGCCAGGATCCCGAAGGCCTGGGCCCGGTCGGCCCGGGCGATGGCGACCCGCTCGTGCAGGTAGCCGAACACCTGGCCCATCGCGGCGGCGTTGGCCTCGGAGGTGCCCTTCTGGCCCGCCTCGCGGGCGACGGCGTCGTGGAGCAGCCGGCGCACGGTGTCGACGTCGGCGGCGGGGATGCCGGCCTTGGCTCCCGCGAACTGCGCGCTCACGGTGCTGGCGTACTCGTCGAAGGCATCGAACGACCCGCGCCGCAGCAGGGGCGCGAGGGTTGCCCGCGCGAGCGCGCGCAGCGTGTCGACGTCGGCGAGGGCGGCCTCCCGGGTGTACGCGGGCGCGAGCACCCGCCGGCGGAGGCGGTGCTCGGGCGGGTCGAGCTCGGGGAACGTGAGGTTGAGCGCGGGCTCCCCGAGCAGCACCTGGTTGGGAGTCTGACCGCGTCGGACCGAGAACGCCTCGGTGTCCGAGCAGACCTGCCACACGGCGTCGAACGACGCCAGGGCCCACGCGTCGTACTCGGCGAGGTGATGCACCGGATCCTCGGCCCGCAGCTGCGCGTACAGCGGATGGGGGTCGAGCATCGCCTGATCGGAGTACGGGTCGTACTGCACGCTCACTGGGCCTCCACCGACTCGGCGAGGGAGTCGCCGGTGAGGCCGTGATGGCCCCAGTCGTCGCCCCCCGTGAAGTGGTTCACCACCCAGGTCCGCTCGTCGACCAGCCGGCCGTCGCAGCCGATCTCCACCTCGAACCCGGCGGGGCTGCGCATGTAGAAGGAGAGCATCCGGTCGTTCTTGTGCCGGCCGAGGGTCGCCGTGATCGGATGACCGGCCCGGGTCGCCCGTTCCAGCGCCGCGCCGACCTGGTCGATGTCGTCGACCTCCAACGCGATGTGGTGGGTCGCGGCGATCGGGCCGACCGCCGTCAGTGCCACCGAGTGGTGCCGGGCGTTGCAGCGGAGGAACTGGACCGACATCCCCTCGCCGATGATCACGTAGTCGCTCAGCCGGAGCCCGAGGGTTCCCGCGTAGAAGTCCAACGACGCGTCGAGGTCGGGCGTGAGCACGACGAAGTGGCCGAGACCGAGTTCGCCGGTGACGAAGCGGGGGACGCCGGCGGGGGAGACGAAGCCCCCGTCGCGGGTGGGGCCCCAGCAGACCTCCACCCGCACGCCGGAGGGATCGACCGCCCAGACGAGGTCGCGCACCGCCCGGTGCGCGCACTCGGCGTCGGTGCCCCGCGTCCAGCCCCCGGAGGCCAGCAGCGACTCGGCGGCCGTCGCGAACCCGGCCTCCGATCCGACCTCGAAGCCGGCGTAGCGCAGTCCGGGCGTGTCGGCGGCATGGAGCGCGATCCGCCACTGCCGGTCGTCGGCCTTGAGGTACGCCAGGTCGGCGGACTCCGTCTCGGGCGGGAGCACCGCGGGCATGAGTCCGATCACCTCGGTGCCGAACCGGCGCCACGCGCCGACGTCGGTGACGTCGAGACCGAGGTACGAGAGGCCGAGCAGGTCCATGGCGGGACTCCTCTGGTGGGTGGGACGAGCGGGTTCAGTCGAGGACGTCGGGCTCGCGGCTGACGATCTCCTCGTACGCGCCCTGGAACCCGATCCACGACGCGTACTCCGAGCCGGTCTGGATCGCGGTGGCCGCTGCGGTGTCCTCGTCGAGCACCACGTACGGCTTGCCGGTCGCCTCCAACCGCATCTGCGACTCGCAGAGCTGCTCGAACAGCACGAATCGGTGGACGGCGGCATCGACCGAGCGTCCGACCGTGATGTGGCCGTGGTTCATGTGGACGGCCACGGTGATCCCGCTCGGGTTGGCGGTGGGCTCGGCGAACGCCGCGCCGATCTGGTCACCGACGTCGAGACCGAGGACGACCCCGGAGAAGCCGGGGATGACCGTCTGGGCGCCGAAGAACGCGCAGGCGTCCTGGCTGGTCGGCTCCACCAGCCGGCCCGTGGCCGACCACGGTCGGCCCCAGGGCGCGTGCGAGTGACAGGCCGACACGACGTCCGGATTGGCGAGGTGGATGCGCGAGTGGATGGCGAACGCCGCGGCGTTGACGACGGCGTCGCCCTCCACGACGGTGCCGTCGGCGTCGACCTGCACGAGGTCGCCGACGCGCATGAGCGAGAACGGGCGGGCGAGCGGGTTGACCCAGAACCGGTCGGGATGCTCGGGGTCCCGCGCGGAGATGTGGCCGGCGATCCCGGTGGTGAGGCCGCGCCGGGCGAGGACGCGGAAGCCGACCGCGAGGCGCTCGAGGCGGTGGCGGCGCTCCTCGGCGGGATCCTCGAAGCGCGGGGGCGCCATCAGCCGCATGGTCCGGGCGACGGCGTCGTCGTCCCGGGCCGCGCCGGGAGTGGTCTCGGTCATGGCTCCCCCTTACGAAACGCAACGTACCGTATGTTAAGTTGACCGGCATGGCAACGGCACCGACGGTGGCCGCCGCGCCGAGCCGAGGACGGCCCCGGAGCGAGCATCGCAGCGCCGCGGTCCTCGCGGCCACCCTCGCGGAGATCGGAGACCGGGGGATCTCGGGCCTGACGATCGAGGCGGTCGCGCTGCGGGCCGGGGTCAGCAAGGTGACCGTCTACCGCCGGTGGCCCGACCGGATCGCCCTGGTGCTCGCGGCGCTGGAGTCGTTGCCCGAGCTGGCGGTACCCGACACCGGGGACCTCGTCGACGACCTGCGGGAGCTGCGGCGCCACCTCCTCGACGTGGTCGACCGCTCCAACCTCGCCGAGGTGCTGCCGGCACTGCTCGCCGAGCGGCGCCGCTCCGACCACGGGCCCGCGATCCGCCGGTACGTGGAGCGGCGGTCCCAGGCCTACGTCGAGGTCGTCGAGCGGGCCCGCGCCCGCGGCGAGCTCGTCACCGGCCTCCCGACGGAGCTCGTGGTCCTGATGCTGTCCAGTCCGCTGGCCCTGTCGGTGATGAACCGCGACGCGCCGCTGACCGACGAGGAGTGGACGACGGTCGTGCGGGTGGTGCTCGACGGCCTGGCCCGGGGCGACGGACGGTCCCGCCCGTGAACGTCGTCGCCGTCGACGTCGGTCTCGTGAGCTCGACCGACGCGCTCGTCGGCTTCTACGAGCGCGCGTTGTCGGCCGAACGGCTCGAGCCCCGCGTGTTCCCGTTCGCGACCGTGCATCGCCTCGCCTGCGGGCCCGTCGTCCTCAAGGTGATGGTGCCCACCGACCCTCCCGAAGACCCGGGTCCGGCGTCGCCGTTCTGGGCCCGCGCCGGGCTCCGGTACCTCACCCTCTGGGTCGACGACCTCGACGGACTGGTGACGGGCTGGACCGGAGCCGGCGGTCAGGTCGCGATGGCGCCCACCGTCCTGCGGCCCGGTGTGCGCAGCGCGCTGCTCGGTGATCCCGACGGCAACGTCGTCGAAGCGATGGAGGAGTCGACGCCTCCGTAGGCCGCTCGGGCGGCCGCCCCGCCGCCCTGACCGACGGACGTGCGCCCGACGGCCCGCGGCGTCGTCCCGCGGCCGACCGTCCTGGGTGCGACCGGGCCTTTGGGCCCGGGTGCGCGCCGGGACCTAGGTCCATTTGTGCCCCATGGCACTCGGAAACCCGGAACCCCGACTGCTCCCGGATCGACTGAGGAGGTGGACTGGACGGCCGGGTCCGGCGACGAGATTGCGAGACGACGAGATGGAGAGTTCGATGCACTGCAGCACCAGGCGCACGGGACGGCGAGTGGGCGTGATGCTCCTGGTCGTCGCGACGACGGCGGCCCTCGGCGTGGGGGTGGCAAGCGCCTCCGGCACCAACGCGATCGAGGTGAAGCGGCCCTGGGCCCGCACCTCGCCCATGGAGGCGAGCAACGGTGCCGTGTACATGATCCTGAAGAACGGGTCGAGCTCCGACCAGGCGCTGGTCGGGGCCTCGGTGCCGGCCTCGGTCGCGGCCGAGGTGCAGATCCACGAGACGGCGATGGGCTCGGGCGACTCGACCGGCACCATGGCCGGCGGGATGGGCTCGACGCCCACGACCATGGCGGGTGGGATGGGCTCCAGCTCGACGACGATGGCCGGCGGCATGGGCGGAAGCACCATGACCATGCGCGAGGTCGACCAGATCATGATCCCGGCCGACTCCGTGGTGAAGCTCGAGCCGGGCGGCTACCACATCATGCTGATCGATCTGGCCAAGCCGCTCGAGACGGGCAGCAGGATCCGGGTCACGCTCGAGTTCGAGAGCGGCAAGACCATGACGGTCAGGGCGGTCGTCAAGAAGTGAGCCGGCGCGTCGGGTCGCGCGCGGTGCCGCTCCTCGCGGCGCTCGCGCTGGTCGCCGTCGCCCTCGCCGGTTGTGGCGGGGGAGACGGGGACTCGGCGCGCGACGCGGGCGGCTCGGAGCCGACCGCTTCCGATCCGCTGACCGGGGCCGTGCGCCAGCCGCCCCTCCAGGTCGCGTCGGTGACCCTGCCGAACGAGACGGTGGGGGGCGACGGCACCCCCTTCACCATGAAGGCCGAGCCCGGCGAGCTGCTCGTGGTCTACTTCGGCTTCACGAGCTGCCCCGACATCTGCCCGACGACGCTGTCGGACATCGGCCGGGCCCTGCGCGAGATGCCCGCGGCCGCGGGCGAGCGGGTCGAGGTGGCGATGGTCACCGTCGACCCGGACCGCGACACCGGGCGGCTCATGACGTCCTACCTCGACACCTTCGTGAAGGGTGGCGGCGTCGCGTTGCGCACGACCGACCCCGCCCAGCAGCAGGCGGCGCAGGACGCGTTCCGAGTCGTCGCCAACCGGATCCCCGAGGGCAGCACCTACACGTTCGAGCACACCGCCGTCACCTACGCACTCGACGACACCGGCACGGTCGTCGTCGAGTGGCCGTTCGGCACCTCGTCGGACACCATGGCGCGCGACATGCAGATCCTGCTCGCGCGGGCCGATCAGGGAGCGACCCGATGAACCGGAGCCGCACCGTCACGCTGGTCGGGGCGTTCGCGCTGCTCCTCGCGGCGCTCGTGCTCGCGGTCGTCGTCTTCTCGGGAGGTGGAGCGCGCGAGCCGAAGACCTTCCGGTACGTCATCCCCGCCGGCACCGGCGACCGGGTGGCGGCCGGCGAGGACGTGGAGATCGTCCCGGCCCGGCTCGTGGTCCGCGTCGGCGATCGTCTGCTGCTGCGCAACAAGGACGACGTGCAGCATCACATGGGCCCGCTCCTCGTCGACCCCAACGGGCTGCTGAGCATGAGCTTCAGCGACGAGGGCACGCTCGAGGGCGTCTGCACCCTCAACGAGTCCGGCCAGGCCAAGATCATCGTCAAGAGCTGACGCTCCCGACGCGAGCGACGGACGGCGGCTCAGGCGAGCGCGAGCCGCGCGCGCACCTCGTGCTCGCGTAGGCCGAACTCGGCCAGCGAGTACGAGTGGCGACCGAACTTCCCCTGGGTGTTGTCGGCGAGGTAGGCCCGCATGCGCGCCTCGGCCTCGGGGGTCGCCTCCAGT
This sequence comes from Actinomycetota bacterium, assembly GCA_016870245.1. Taxonomy (GTDB): domain Bacteria; phylum Actinomycetota; class Acidimicrobiia; order IMCC26256; family PALSA-555; genus CAIUKV01. The sequence goes on from VGCA01000020.1 coordinate 19,164, forward strand.
CCGTCGAAGGCGTAGATCTGCGCGATCACGTCGAGCGGGCGCTCGAGCAGCTCGGCGTAGTCGACGTCGAGGAAGGCCGCCTCGGGGTGTCGCGCCCGGGCGTCGATCGTGCGCTGCACGATCTGCTCGGCGACGTCGAGCCAGTGCTCCGCGATGTACGCCGTGTGGTCGACGTCGGTGAACGTGCCCGAGAGCGAGCGGGTGAGGCTGCAGAGCGATCCGATGACCGGCACGGGATCCCGATGGGTGACCACGATGCGCGCGTCGGGGTAGTGCGCGAGGAGGGCGTCGAGCGCCAGGCCGTGGTGCGGGCTCTTGAGGGACCAGCGGCCCGGCGCCCGCGACTGGAGCAGCTGCAGGCAGTCGCGGTGGTAGGCGTAGGCATCGTGCTGGTCGGCGGCGAGCAGCCACTCGCCGTAGGTCGGCACGTTCGCGATGGTCTCCCACAGCAGCGACACGAAGTGCTGGCCCAGGAGGGTGACGCACTCGGTCGGGCCCTCGGCCGGCTCGTGGTGGATGGCTTTGAAGCCGGGGTTGAGCGTGTCGAGCATCGCGGCCGAGACGCGGGTGGCCTCGATGCGCGGGTCGGTGTCGAAGGTCGCGGCCTCCGGCGGCGGGACCAGGTCACCCGACTCCCATCGCCGCAGCGCACGACGCCGGGGGTCCTCGGCCAACAGCGCGCTGAGCAGCGTGGTCCCGGTGCGGGGCAGACCGATGACGAAGAGCGGCGCGTGGACCCGCTCGGCGGCCACCTCGGGATGGGTCGCCCGCCAGTCGACCACCCGGAGCCGGTTGCGCAGGCTGGCGACGAGGTTGCCCTCGACGGCCAGCACCCCGATCTCCGACAGGCCCGCCTCCCGGTCGAGGGAGTCGACGTAGACCTCGAGGCCCTCGCGGTAGGAGGGGTTCCCGAAGTCCGTGAGGCCCGTGGCCTCGACGGCGGCGGCTTCCAGCGCGGTGACGTCCACGGCAGGAGTGCTACCACGCGTCGGCAATGATGGGGCTTTCGACCCGTCGTATCTGACGGGGTGTCAGATACGCTCAGCACCGGGTCGGTCCATCCGATCCGCGTCCGGTGTGACGTCAGATCGAGGGGGTGCGGACATGCTCGACGTTCTGCTCGAGGGCGGCACGGTGGTCGACGGCACGGGGAACGCCGCGGTGCGCGCCGACGTCGGGATCCGGGCCGGGCGCATCGTCGCCATCGGGGCGATCGACGAGGAGGCGGCGCGCACGGTCGACGTCGCGGGCCTGGTCGTGGCGCCCGGCATCATCGACCCGCACACCCACTACGACGCCCAGCTCCTCTGGGATCCCACCGCATCGCCGTCGAACGTCCACGGCGTGACCACCGTCATCGCCGGCAACTGCGGATTCACCCTCGCGCCGCTGAAGGCCGAGGACGCCGACTACCTGCGCCGCATGATGGCCCGGGTGGAGGGCATGCCGCTCGGCGCGCTCGAGGAGGGCGTCGACTGGTCGTGGCGCTCGTTCGGCGACTACCTCGCGCGCTTCGAGGGCACCCTTGCCGTCAACGCGGGCTTCCTCGTGGGCCACTGCGCCATCCGGCGGACCGTGATGGGTCCCGACGCGGTGGGTGGGCAGGCCACTCCCGAGCAGCTCGAGGAGATGAAGCAGCTCCTCGCGGAGTCGATCGAGGCCGGCGGACTCGGCTTCTCGTCGTCGCAGGCGTACACGCACTCCGACGGTGACGGGGAGCCGGTGCCCTCCCGTCACGCGACGCTCGAGGAGGTCCTCGCACTGTGCGGGGTCGTACGCGAGTACCCGGGCACCACGCTCGAGTACATCACCGACGGCTGCCTCAACGGCTTCGACGACGACGAGGTCGAGCGGATGGCGCAGATGTCGTACACCGGCCGCCGCCCGCTCAACTGGAACGTGCTGACCGTCGACTCCCACGCGCCCGATCGCGTCGCGAACCAGCTCCGCCCCTGTGACCGCGCCGACGAGCTCGGCGGCCGGGTGGTCGCCCTCACGATGCCGACCATCGTCGGCATGAACATGAGCTTCGGTACGTTCTGCGCGCTCTGGCTGATCCCCGGGTGGGGCGAGGTCTACGACCTGCCGATCCCCGAGCGCATCGAGAAGCTGAAGGACCCCGCAGTGCGGGCATTGCTCGACGAGAAGGCGCGGTCTCCCGAGGCGGGCGTGATGCGGCGCCTCTCGAGCTGGGGCGGCTACGTGATCGGCGACACGTTCTCGCCGGCCAACGAGGGACTCGGCGGCCGCACCGTCTCCGCCATCGCGGCCGAGCGGGGGACGAGCACGTTCGACACGCTGCTCGACATCGTGATCGCCGACGAGCTCAAGACCGTCCTGTGGCCGAGCGCCGACGACAACGACACCGAGAGCTGGCGGATGCGGGCCGAGCTGTGGCGCGACCCGCGCATCATGATCGGCGGTTCCGACGCCGGCGCCCACCTCGACCGGATGTGCGGCGCGCCGTACCCGACGATGTGGCTCGCCGACTGCATCCGCGGGCGCAAGCTCCTCCCGATGGAGGAGGCCATCCGCATGATGACCGCGGTGCCCGCGGGCGTGTTCGGCCTCGTCGACCGCGGCACGATCGCGGAGGGGATGATCGCCGACCTCATGGTGTTCGACCCCGAGACGGTCGGCGCCGGCCCCGTGCGCATGACCAAGGACCTCCCCGGTGACAACAAGCGGCTCGTGGCCGACGCCATCGGGGTGAAGCACGTGTTCGTCGGGGGCGTGGAGACCGTCACCGACGGTGCCGCCACCGACGCGCGCCCCGGCACGCTGCTCAGGTCGGGCGTCGACACCGTGACGGTCGAGGTCCCCGCCGGACTCTGAGGTTCGCCGCCGGCCCCGCGGGCCGCAGAATCAGTCGTCGGGATCAGTCGTCGGGATCGGTCGTCGTGGTGGTGGGCGCGACGGCGCCGCTGGTCGGGGTCGGCCCCGGCGGCAGGGTCGTCGTGGTGGGCGGACCCGGGAGCACCCGGAACTTCTTCGGGCTCACGCCGGTGCCCTCGGCACTGATCACGGTGATCTTGCCGGTGATCGCGCCGGCGGGAACGACGACGGTGATCTGGGTGTCGCTGTCGATCGTGACGTCGTCCTCGGGCACCTCGATCGGGTCGATGGTGCCGGTGAACTCCACCGTGTCGACCGCGGCGAGGTTGGTGCCGGTGATGACGATCTTTGTGCCGACGGCGCCCTTGAGCGGCGTGACCTTGGTGATCGTGGGCGCCAGCGTCGGCACGGTGGTCGTCGTGGTGGGCGGCCCGAGCGTGGTGGTCACCGGGGGCGCGGAGGTGGTCGGCGTGGTGGGCGGGGCGGTGGGCGGGGCGGTGGGCGGCGTGGTCGGCGGGACGATGATCGCGGTGGGCGGCGGCGTGGTCGGCGGGATGGTGGGCGGCGTGGTCGGCGGCACCGTGGTGGGGGGCACCGTGGTCGGCGGGACCGTCGTGGTGGTGGTGGAGGTGACGGTCGGCCGGGTGCTGGCCGTGGAGATGGAGTCGCTGGCGCCACCGTTGGTCGCGACCAGCACGACGGCGATACCGAGCACGAGGGCGGCGGCCACGCCACCGACGGTGGCCCAGATCTGGTTGCGGGTCATCCTCGCTCCTGCGTGCGGGGTCCGGCAGGCCGCCAGTCTGGCCGCCCGGCGGGCCGAAGTGGGGTCACGGGCGGCCGGTGCGCCTCAGAAGAGCTTCAGATCGGGCGGGGCGCCGCCGCGGAGCTCCTCGAGGTCGACCTCGACGCACTCCACCCCCCGGCTCTCGGCGTAGACCCGGGCCTGGGGCTTGATGCGGGTGGCCACGAACATGCCCCGGGTCGGGGCGAGGGTGCCATCGCGGTCGAGCCGCTCCTGGTAGCGGAGCAGCTGGTCGACCCCGGCGATCTCGCCGATCCGCTTGATCTCGACCACCACGGCGTTGCCCTCGGCGTCGCGGCAGAGCAGGTCGACGGGTCCGAGGTCGGTCGGGTACTCGCGTCGCACCAGGCGGAACCCCTCCCGCAGGGCCTCGACCCGGGCGGCGATGAGCTGCTGGAGCTCGGCCTCCACGCCGTCCTTCTCGAGCCCGGGGTCGTCGCCGAGCTCGAAGGTCTGGTCCGAGAGCACCTCGTGGAGCTCGATCACGAGCTGCTCGCCCTTGGGGGTCGCCACCGTGATCACTCCCTCGGCCTCGGTGACGGTGCAGGGGGGGTTCATCCAGTTGAGCGGCTTGTAGGCCTTGGCGTCGGAGTGGACGGCCACCGACCCGTCGGCCTTGAACACGATCAGGCGCAGCGCCGGGGCGAGGCGGGCGCCCAGGCGGCCCTGGTACTCGACCGAGCAGCGGGTCACCAGCAGTCGCACGTCGGGCGTTGTACCACGTGCGCCCCGACCGTCCCCGCGCGGGCCGGTCCACGCGCCCGCCGCGCCGGCGTCGTACGATTCGTCACGCACCCGGGCGGAAACCCACCGGACGACGACGCACGAGTTGGGGGGAACCGTGGTTCTCGGAGCCATCGACAGCGATGCCTACAAGATCGTCCTGACGATCCACATCCTCACCGTGGTGATCGGCATCGGCGCGGTCATGCTCAACGGCCTCTACGGCGCCCAGGCCAAGGCCCGAAAGGGGCCCGAGGGCCTCGCCATCGCCGAGGCCAACTTCCGGGTGTCGATGATCGCCGAGTACTTCATCTACGCGATCCCGGTCTTCGGCATCGGCCTCGTCTTCATGAGCAAGACCGACGGTGTGCAGGTGTACGACTGGGACCAGACCTGGATCTGGCTCTCGATCCTGCTCTACATCGTCGCCCTCGGCATCTCGCACGGGATGGTGATCCCGACCGCCAAGCGGATGCAGGTGCTGATGAAGGAGCTCAACGCGATGGGCCCGCCGCCGGGTGCCGGCGGACCGGGCGGCCACCCCGGTGGCGCGCCGGCC
>VGCA01000021.1 GCA_016870245.1 Actinomycetota bacterium
CCCATCATTCTGCTCCGACAACACCCGCGTGATCGCCGCCGTCAACGTCGTCTTCCCATGGTCAATATGACCAATCGTCCCAATGTTCAAATGCGGCTTCGTACGCTCGAACTTCGCCTTCGCCATGGGAAGAGTGTCTCCTCGGGAGATTTCGCGGGGCGGGACCCCGGGATCGCTGGTGGATGTCGTTCGGTGAGTAGCGGTGGCGGGACTCGAACCCGCGACGCCGCGATTATGAGCCGCGTGCTCTGACCAACTGAGCTACACCGCCGAGCGCCCGAGCGCGGGCATGGCAGCACGCGACCGGACCGAGCCCTCGGTGGGGATTGAACCCACGACCCCTTCCTTACCATGGAAGTGCTCTGCCACTGAGCTACAAGGGCGAGGCGGGACAGGATAGCCGCGCCGAGCCGCCGCTCCCGAAGCCGCCTCCATGGGTCGCGGCTCCATGGGTCGCTCCGCTCGCCGAACCGCACCGACGACCCGACACGCACCGGTGCCGCTCCCGACGCTCGCGACGCTCCCCGCTCCATGGGTCGCTCCGCTCGCTGAACCGCACCGCCGACCCGACACGCCACCGGTGCCGCTCCCGACGCTCGCGACGCTCCCGGCTCCATGGGTCGCTCCGCTCGCTGAACCGCACCGCCGACCCGACACGCCACCGGTGCCGCTCCCGACGCTCGCTACGCTCCCGGGCTGTGTTGACGACCCGACTGGCCGAGCGACGCGATGCCGAGGCGATCCGCGCGATCTACAACGTCGAGGTCCAGGGGTCGACGGTGACGTTCGACCTCGTGGCCCGCAGCCTCGAGGAGCAGATCGAGTGGCTCGACGAGCACGCCGGCGGGCACCCGGCGATCGTGGCGGTCGACGACGACGGCACCGTGGTCGGCTTCGGGGCGATCTCGCCCTGGCGGCCCCGGCCCGCCTACTCCCCCTCCGTGGAGGACTCCGTCTACGTCCACCAGGAGTGGCGGGGCAAGGGGGTGGGCCGGCTGCTGCTCGAGGAGCTGGTCCGGCTGGCCGAGGCCCACGGGTTCCACACGATGTTCGCCCGGATCGTGGGCGGTCACGAGACCTCGATCGCCCTGCACGCGGCCTGCGGATTCGAGACCACGGGCGTGGAACGGGAGGTCGGGCGGAAGTTCGGCCGGTGGCTCGACGTCGTGGTGATGCAGCGCATGCTCCAGACGTCCACCGATCCCGACACCTGAGACCCGGCCGGCGCGGCGAGCGCGACGGCCGGCCCGCTCACATCAGCCGGCGGGGGTAGCCCGGACCCTCCGGGTCGTCGAGCCCGTCGCCGTCGGCGCCCGACACCACCGGGACCGGGCGGAAGCCGTCGTCGGGGACCGACGGCAGCGGCGGCAGCGGGACGAGGACCTGGCCGTGCTCGCGATGGGCCCGCAGCGCCAGGGCGTGGTAGTCCTCGGCCAGCGCTGCGAACTCGGGCGTGGCGTAGGGCCGCCCGTCGACCAGGGGCCCCCGCCGGCCCTCGATGACCGCCTCGATGTCCTCGCCGGTCAGGGTCTTGCTCGCCTCGAGCGCGTGGGCCACCGCGAGCACCTGGACCCGGTTGGCCCGCAGCAGCTCCTCGGTGCGGGCGTAGAGGTCGGCCAGCTTGTCCTCGATGCGCTGGGCCAGGCTGCCCTTGAGCAGGTCCCGCTCCTTGTTCTCGTCGGTGGGGCCGCCCCCGGCGCCCGGACGACCGCCGCCGGCGACCCCCACCTGGTGGGTGATCCCGTGGGAGGCGATGGTCGAGCCCATGCCCCAGTAGCCCTCCATCAGGATCGACAGCTGGGTGGCGCTCTCGAGGTCGCCCGACACGCCCGAGGAGCTGTCCCCCTCGAAGAACATGCGCTCCCCCACCAGCGAGGCGAGGCTGACCATGACGTCGGCCTCGTAGTCGGAGCGCCACCGGGTGAAGAGGTCCTCGGGCGGGATGGAGCTGACCATGCCGAGGTAGTTGGCCCCCTTCTCGATCGTCGCCATGTCGATCACGAGGTGGTGGCGCACGCGGTACGCGGCGACGGCGTGGCAGGCCTCGTGCAGCGCCGTGGCGTGGCGCTCGCGCTCGATGTACTCGACGTCCTCGGGCGGACCGAGGTCCTTGAGCTGCTTCGCCCGGACGATGTCACCCCAGGTGACGACGTCACGCCCGTCCTGGATCGCGTTGATCAGGGCCTCGTTGACCAAGCCCTTGATCGACGCACCCGTGGAGTAGGGCGTGATGGTGGCGAGCCGGTCGACCTCGTCGTCGGTGAGGACGTTGGGCACCTTGTCGAGGTAGCCCTTGTAGGTGCGGACCCGACCCGCCTTGGAGGGATATCCGACCTTGTAGATGCGGTCGCCCATGCGGCCGGGCCGCAGCAGCGCCTGGTCCAGCGCCTCGGGCAGGTTGGTGGCCATCACGAAGACGATGCGGTACTTGGGCGGCGGCTTCGGCTTCATGCCCAGCGCCCGGCGCACCTGGCGGTTGACGAACCCCCGGGGCTTCCTGAGCCCCGACATCTCGGTGAGCAGCACCTGGAGGACGCCACCGCCACCCCCGCCCATCCCGCCCATGCCCATGAAGAAGCGGTTGCGGCGGGCTCCCTCGTCGACCGCGTCGGGCCCGGTGGTCAGCGCCGGGTTGAGCAGGCACGACCGCGAGGCGTCGGACAGGTAGCCGAGGCCCCCACAGCTCTCGGCGTGCCGGAAGAACGCCCCGGTCGACGCCATGCCGGGCTGGGGCTGGCCGCCGAGCTGCCCGCGGCTGCCGATGGCGTCGGCCTCGTCGAAGAAGGCGACCACGCCGTCGTACTTGAGCGCGTACTTCCGCAGCTTGCGGAAGAGCAGCTTCACCTTCAGCACGCCCATGCCCATCGTGCTGAGCATCGAGGCGTCGACGTTGACGAACGGCTTGCCGGTCTCGCCCGCCATCGCCTCGGCCATCAGCGTCTTGCCCGTGCCCGGCGGGCCCCAGAGGAGCAGCCCGGCGGGCACGTACCCGCCCTTCTCCTCGATCACCTGCGGGTCCTCGAGGAGCAGGAGGTTCTGCTTGACCTTGTTGAGCACCTGGTCCTGGCCCCAGACGTCGTCGAAGCGGGTCTCGATGTCGTCGGGGAAGAAGGTCTCCACGCCACCCCGGGTGGCGAACCAGATGATGAGACCGAACTGGAAGCCGATCCAGAACGTGAGGAACGCGATCACCTGGAAGGCGGCCGGGATGTTGTCCCACACCCATGAGATCAGCTCGAAGGGTGCTTCGAAGAACGACGTGTCGAACAGCCGAGCCACGACCAGCCACACCACGACGATGGCGAGGACCCACTTGAAGGCCCGGGCCGCCCGGTAGCGGTTGTAGGCGTCGAGGCGGCCGAGCCGGCGGTTGCCGGCGGCAAAGAGGCGGTCGCGCCAGAACAGGTAGTACCGCGAGCTGCGCTCGCAGAGCAGGAAGTGGACCTGGCGCAGGGCCTCGAGGCCCAGCAGCGCGAGGATCCACCAGTACCGGTCGGCGGCGATCCGGAACGCCTCGCCGGCCGGGAGCAGCGGATTGTCGGCCCGCTCGGCGCCGACGAAGAACAGGAACAGCGCTCCGAGCAGGAGCAGGAACTTGATCCGATCCCACCAGCCGAGTGGGCGGCGGGTGGTGCGCTCGCTCTCGCGGGGTCGGCTCGTGAACTGCTTCGGGACCACGGTGCCGCCGCGCCTGCCGTCGGACGTCATCAGTCCCTCACCGTCCACGATTCGGCAACCTTCTCGATCTTCGTGCGGTGGTCCTCGTAGCAGACGTCGGAGCAGGCCAGCACCAGCCCGTAGAGCTTGGTGGTGGCCTGGTCGAGCAGCACGGTCTGGTTGATCGTCATGGGCGCACCGTCCTGGTCGAGCCTGGCCACGAACCGGATGCCCCGGAAGCCGCCGTCGAGCTCGAGGGTGTCGTACGCGAGCATCTCGGCGCTCCCGTCCTCGAGCCCCACGTCGACGTCGAAGAAGATGTTGCGCAGCGTCTCGTTGGACACGGTGTCGGCGGCGTCGAAGTTGAGGCTCCGGACGACGGCCAGACCGGCGGGGTAGTCCGCGCGCGCCGTCCCCAGATGGCGCAGCGACGGCTTCGGGGCCGCGTCGAACGCCACCCGCCAGGTGTCGGCGATCTCGTTGAGGCGCTCGGCGTCGGTGAGCTTGTCACCGAGGAAGTCGAGGACGGCACCCTCGTCGTAGAGGGTCCAGTCCTGGGGCACCTTGAAGTACGTCTTGTCCGCGCTGGACTTCACGTAGTGGAAGCCGGAGTCGGCGCAGCCCGCGACGAGCACCGCCGCCGCCACCACAGCCAGGATGCTCACGATCCGACGACGCACTGCCTGCCTCCGGGGAAGCCCCCAGTATCCACGATCGGTGCCGCCCGCGGTACCGCCGGGCGTGAACGGGGCGTTTCGGGCCCGCCGTTCAGGGGCGGGTGGCCGTCACGAGCCACGTGGCGGTGGCCATCCGGACGCCGTGGGGCGTGACGAAGGGCTCGAGTGCCTCCCGTGCCGCGGCGAGGGCCCGCGCCGCGGTGGCCTCGTCGGCTCCGGCCAGGAACCGCTTGCCCATCCCGCCCTCGGCCAGGAAGGCGACGGTGTCGTCGAGGCCGAGACCCCCGCCGAGCAGGACCGCCGGGGTGTGTGCCTCGCAGGCGACGTCGGTGAAGCCGGCGGCGGACAGGATCCCCTCGACGCGGGCCTGGTCGGCGAAGGCGAAGGGCCCCGGGGCGTCGGCCGGGGGCATGTCGGGCGGGCCCACGATCGGCAGCATGGCCAGGGCCGGCACCGCCACCCACTCGTTGAGGGGCTGGCCCTGCCAGCAGACGAAGGCCAGCCGGCCGCCGGGCTCGAGGGCCCGGGCCAGGTTGGCGAAGGCCGCCACCGGATCGGCGAAGAACATCACGCCGAAGCGGCTGACGACCCGGTCGAAGCCCCCCGCGAAGGCGTGGACCTGGGCGTCGGCCTCCAGGTGCTCGATCGCGAGCCCCTCGGCGGCCGCGTGGGCCCGGGCCCGAGCGAGCATCGGAGCCGACACGTCGACCGCGGTGACCGAGGCGCCCCGCACCGCGGCGGCCCGACCCAACGCGCCGTTGCCACAGCCGACGTCGAGCACCCGGGATCCGGCATCAACGCCCGCCGCATCGAGCACGGGCGCCACGAACGGCGCCAGCATGGCGTCGAACCGGTCCTCGTGGTCGGCCCAGTGGTGGCCCTCCGGGCCGTTCCAGTAGGCCACCTGGTCGTCGTTGGCGTGGGATCCGCTCACGATGCCGCCGGCTTCTTCGGAGGTATGTGGAGTGGGCCGGGTTGGATTCGAACCAACGTAGCGTTGCCGCAGCAGAGTTACAGTCTGCTCCCTTTGGCCACTCGGGTACCGACCCTCGGGGCGGCGTAGAGTAGCAGCCCGGTTTTCCGAGCCTCCTGGGGAGTACGACACCGATGCCCACCTTCGACGTGGTGTCCGAGATCGACGAGCAGGAAGTCCGCAACGCGGTCGACCAGGCGAGCCGCGAGGTCTCGACCCGGTACGACTTCAAGGGGACCGACAGCACGATCGAGCTCAAGGAGAAGACGATCGAGCTGCACACCGAGAGCGAAGGGCGCCTCCAGGCCCTGACCCAGGTGCTCGAGGAGAAGCTCGTCAGGCGGGGCGTCTCGCTGAAGGCGCTGTCGTACGGGAAGGTCGAGGAGGCGGCCAAGGGCACCGTGCGCCAGACGGTCACCCTCAACGTCGGGATCTCCACCGAGAAGGGCAAGGAGATCGGCAAGTTCCTCAAGGAGAACGGCCCGAAGGGCGTCTCCCACCAGATCCAGGGCGATCAGCTCCGGATCCAGGGCAAGAAGCGCGACGACCTCCAGGCCGCGATCGCGGCCCTGAAGGACCACGACTTCGGCATCCCGCTCCAGTTCACCAACTTCCGGGACTAGCGCGCCTCGGTCTCGAGCTGCATCGCCCGGAGGCGTGCCACCCGGTCCGCGGTGGGCGGGTGCGTGCGGAAGTAGTCGCCCAGCGACTTGCCCTGCTTGCGGCGGGTGCCGGGCTCCGGCGCCTGGAACGGGTTGATGATGAAGGCGTTCTCCTGCGCGGGGTTCACCCGCTGCATCGGGATTCGCTTCGCGTAGACGTCGATCTTCTCGAGTGCGCGCGCGAGGGGCTCGCCGGTGCCGAGCATCCGGGCGCCGCCGGCATCGGCCTCGTACTCGCGCGACCGGGAGATCGCCATCTGGATCAGCGCGGCGGCCAGGGGGGCGAGGATCACCATCGCCAGCACGCCGAGGATGCCGATCGGGTTGTCGTCGTCGTCGCCTCCGCCGAGCATCGCCCCCCACATGAGCATCCGGGCGAGGAACGTGATGCCCATCGCCACGGCGGCGGCGACGGAGCCGATCAGGATGTCACGGTGCTTCACGTGGGCCATCTCGTGGGCGAGCACGCCCTCGAGCTCGTCGGGCGGCAGCAGCTCGCGCAGGCCCTGCGTGACGCACACGACCGCGTGCTGCGGGTTGCGGCCGGTGGCGAAGGCGTTCGGCTGGGGCTCGGGCGACACGTACACGCGGGGCATCGGGAGGTCGCCCCGCTCGGCGAGTCGCTCGACCATGGCGTAGAGGGCCGGGTCGTCGTCACGGGTGATGGGGGTGGCTCGGGCCGACCTGATCGCGAGCTTGTCGGAGAACCAGTAGGTGCCGCCGCAGAGCAGAAGCCCGAGGATCAGGCCGATCATCAGGCCGCTCGAGCCGCCGAACGCGGCGCCGACGGCCATGAAGAGGGCGCCGAGCCCGGCGAGCAGGACGGCGGTCTTCAGTCCGTTGTTCATGGGTGTCCACCTCGTGACCCGCGGGGGTGCGGGGTCTGCCGGTGAGAACGATAGGGCCTGGCCGGACGTTCCCGGTCGGCGCGAGGATCCGGTGGCGTCGGGGCGGGCGGGGTGGACCTCAGCGGAGGGCGACGAGCAGCGCGAGCCCCATGGCGATGACCACCGAGGAGTAGACGCGGTGGCGGCCCATCCGCTCGTGGAGGACGAGCCAGCCGCCCAGGGCCCCGAGCACGACCGAGAACTCCCGGAGGGCCGCCACGTAGCCGGCCGGGGCGAGGCGACCGGCGGCGAGGACCATCGAGTACGCCACCGTCGACAGCACCCCGCCCAGCGCGTACCGGCGCCAGCCGGCGGGGAAGGACCGGACGAACGCCGGCCCCCGGCCCGCCGCCACCCCCGCCACGGTGAGGGCGATCCCGGCCCCCAGCACCAGGCTGATGCCGTACGAGAAGCCCGCCGACCGCCGCGCCCCCTCGATGTCGATGGTCGTGTAGGTGCCGATGGTGAGCGCGGTGAGCGCCGCCCACGCCAGCGCGATCGCCGACACCCCGGGACGGACGAGGGAGACCAGACCGACGACCACGATCAGGATCGCCAGCCACTCGCCGCCGCTCAAGGTGTCCGACAGGAACACCACCCCGCCGATCGCGGCCAGCAGCGCTCCGCCACCGCGGGCGATCGGGTAGGCGAACGAGAAGTCTCCGTGGTGGTAGGCCCGTACGAGCGCGGCGACGTACACCACGTGGACGCAGCTCGACGCCACGAGGAGCGGCAGGACCGCGGTGCCGGGAGGACCGATCACCAGGAGCACCGGCACGAAGAGCAGTCCACCCACGAGGAACTGGCCCCACGCGGCCAGGAACCGCTCGTTGCTCGCCTTGATCAGCAGGTTCCAGGCCGCGTGCAGCACCGCCGAGCCCAGCGCGAGGAGGGTGGCCTCCGTCACGGGATCAGGGCGCCGTCACTCGCGCGGCTGCGCGACGCGCTCGCATGCGCGGATGAGCCATCCACCGGTCAGTCGTAGTAACCGGAGTGGAAGTACACACAGGGCACGCCCGCCTCCCGGAACATGTCGACGTTGCGGCGGTCGTCCTCGAACGCGAGCCTCAGCTCGAACCCGTGTTCGCGCAGCTCGAACACGGTGGCCTGCTTGAACTCGCGGGACACTTCGTAGTCGCCCCAGCCGCGCATGATCAGCAGGTCCCAACGGATCTCGTAGCGGTGCAGCCAGCCCTCGGTGATGGTGTGGAGGCGCTCGGGCCGGGCCGTCAGCAGGATCACCTGGAGGTCGCGGTCGAGGAGGTCGAGGAGCACCCGCATCTCCTCGATGACCGGGTCCTCACCACACGCGTCGAAGAACGCCCGCCAGTCACGCCGGGGGGACTCGAGGTAGTGCTGGCGGCTCACGGCATCGGACAGGACGCCGTCGATGTCGACCACCGCGGCCGGCCCGGGCGCGATCGGCCCTGCGTGCCAGTTCCAGTTGTCGGGCGTCGCCTGCGCCTCACCCGCCGGCGCGCTCACTCGTCGTCGCCACCGGGCTGGGCGAGGTAGCGCGACTTGATGCTCTCGACCACGCCGGGGTCGGCGAGGGTCGTGGTGTCGCCGAGGGCCTTGTCCTCGCTGACGTCCTTGAGCAGGCGGCGCATGATCTTCCCCGACCGGGTCTTGGGGAGGTCCTCGGTGAACAGGATCGTCTTCGGCTTGGCGATCGGCCCGATCGCGTTGCCCACGTGGTCGCGCAGCTCGCCGACGAGGGCCTCCGACGGCTCGACCCCGGCCTTCAGGATCACGAAGGCCGCCACGGCCTGGCCGCTGGTGGCGTCGGTCTTGCCCACCACGGCGGCCTCGGCCACCGCGTGATGTCCCACCAGCGCATGCTCCACCTCGGCGGTGGAGATGTTGTGGCCCGACACGAGCATCACGTCGTCGACCCTCCCGAGCAGCCAGAAGTAGCCGTCGTCGTCGCGCTTCACGCCGTCGCCGGCGAAGTACTTCCCGTCGAAACGGGCCCAGTACGTGTCGCGATAGCGCTCGGGGTCACCCCAGATCCCGCGCAGCATCGACGGCCAGGGCCGGGTGAGCACGAGGTAGCCACCGCCGGGGACCCCGACCGACGCGCCGTCCGTGTCGACGACGTCGGCGCCGATGCCGGGCAGCGGGAAGGTGGCGCTCCCCGGCTTGAGGGTGGTGAGGCCGGGGAGCGGGCTCAGCATGATGGCCCCGGTCTCGGTCTGCCACCAGGTGTCGACGATGGGGCAGCGCCCACCGCCGATGACCTCCCAGTACCAGACCCAGGCCTCGGGGTTGATCGGCTCACCCACCGATCCGAGCAGCCGCAGCGACGACATGTCGTGGCGCTCGGGGAACTCGGTCCCCCACTTCATGAAGGTGCGGATCGCCGTGGGCGCGAGGTACAGGATCGTGACGCCGTACTTCGCCACGATCGACCAGAAGCGGTCCTTGTCGGGATGGTCGGGCGACCCCTCGTACATCACGCTCGTGGTCTGGTTGGTGAGGGGTCCGTAGACGATGTAGGAGTGGCCCGTCACCCAGCCGACGTCCGCCGCGCACCAGTAGACGTCGTCGTCGGGCCGCAGGTCGAACACGTACTTGTGCGTGAATGCGACCTGGGTGAGGTAGCCCCCGGTCGTGTGCATGATCCCCTTGGGCTTCGCGGTGGTGCCCGAGGTGTAGAGCAGGTACAGCAGGTCCTCGGCGTCCATCGGCTCGGGCGGGCAGTCGTCCGACTGTGCCGGCACCAGGTCGTGCCACCACACGTCGCGCCCCTCGGTCATGGGGACGCCGTGCGCGGTGCGCTGCAGGACCAGCACCTTCTCGATGGTCGGGCACTCGGCGAGGGCCTCGTCGGCCGTCTCCTTCAGCGGGACGACCGAGCCGCGACGCCAGGCGCCGTCGCCGGTGATGAGCACCTTGGCCTCGGCGTCGTTGATGCGGTCGCGCAGGGAGTCGGCCGAGAAGCCGCCGAACACCACCGAGTGGACCGCGCCGATGCGGGCACAGGCGAGGAGCGCCATCGGCAGCTCCGGCACCATCCCGAGGTACACGTTGACCCGGTCGCCCTTCTCCACGCCCAGCGCCTTCAGCGCGTTGGCGAGCCGGCTCACCTCGTCGAGGAGCTGGGCGTAGGTGATGGTCCGGGTGTCGCCGGGCTCACCCTCCCAGTGGTAGGCGACCTTGTCGCCCGCGCCCGCCTCCACGTGGCGGTCGAGGCAGTTGTAGGAGACGTTGAGCTTCCCGCCGACGAACCAGGTGGCGAAGGGGAGGTCCCACTCGCAGACCGTGTGCCACGGCTCGAACCACGTGAGCAGCTCCGCGGCCTGGCCGGCCCAGAACCCCTCGGGATCGGCATCCGCGGCCTCGAGCATCGCCCGGTCGGTGACGCGGGCGCCGGCGACGAACTCCGCCGACGGCGGATAGGTCCGACCTTCGACCAGGAGCGATTCGATGGTGTCGTGCCGGTCGTCCGCCATGGGTGTCCCCCTCCGATTGCGCGCGGACGCGCAGGCTAGGCGCGGCGGAGGACGAGCACCCGATGGGCGCCGAGGCCGCCGGGGTCGGTGAGTGCCGCAGCCTCCACTCCCCGGCTGCGACCCGCGATCGCCGCCAGGTCACCCCGTGACGCGCCCTCCTGCCAGATGCGGTCGCCCTCGGCGACGAGCTCGGCGATGCCGTGGCGACCCATCCACTCACGCTGGGGCACGTACTCCTCGATCGGGAGCCCCACCCGCTCGGTGATCCGCCGCAGGTACTCGAGCGGGACGTCGCAGGTGATGTCCTGCTCCCCCGGCTCGGCCAGCGGGTCGACCCCGCGCTGGTGCGCCCGGTAGGTCCGCAGCCACGACGCCTGGCCCCGGGCCGCGAGCGACGACGCGGTGTCGACGTAGTCGAACAGGACGACCTCGCCCCGGCGCACCAGGGTGCCGACCCGCTCCAGCCAGGCCCGGGCGGCCAGGGGCACCGGCAGCCGGGCCCCGGTGGGCACGACCGCGCCCTCGGCGACGAGGTCGGCCTCGGCCGCGAGCGCCGGCGCCGCCGGCACCGTGACCTCGACGAACCCGGCGGCGGCGGCGTCGACCCGTACCTCGTTCCAGCCGTCCTCGGCCCGCTCGACCAGGTGCACCGGCAGGTTGTCGAGCAGCTCGTTGGCCACCACCACCCCGGTGACGCCCACCGCGGGGAGGTCGTCGAGCGCCGTGACGATCGGGCCCCGGCCCGGCTCGGGTGCGGGCGGCTCGTCGTCGATCGCGAGGAACGGACCGAGCGCCTCGTCGGGGGGTTCGAGGCTCAGCCGCTCGCGCTGCTCCTCGCGCAGGCGCGCCGACCGCTCGACGAGCACGTAGCGCAACGCCGTCGCGCACGCCGGGGCGGCCCGCACGACGTCGGCCCCGAGCCGGCCGCGGCCCGCGCCGGCCTCCACGACCACGAACGGATCGGGCTCGCCGAGGCGCTGCCACGACTCGTCGAGCGCCCGGGCGATCACCATGCCGAAGAGCGAGCCCACCTCCGGGCTGGTGACGAAGTCCCGCCCCGCCCGGCCCGCACCCCCGCCCCGGGTGAAGAAGCCCTCCTCGGGGTCGTAGAGCGCGGCCTCCTGGAAGTCGGCGAACGCGATCGGTCCCTCGCGGTGGATGCGCTCCCGGAGTCGGGCGTCGAGACCCATCACCCTCCCTCGCCCGGACGGCGGCCCGGACCCGGGGCCCGATCGACGCACCAACCGCGGACCACCGTCAGACGACGGGGAACGCGACGTCCCCGATGCGGGCGAACAGCTGCGGATACACGCCGATCACGACGACGACGACCATCGTGATCGACATCGCGGCGACCAGCGCCACCGGGACCTTGTGCGGCCCGGTCTCACCGAGGTCGGCCGGCTCGTGGAACCACATCTGGCGGATGACCTGGCCGTAGTAGAAGAACGCCACGACCGAGAACACCGCGGCGATCACACCCAGCACGACCGCGGCGGGCGTGCCGGCGTCGAGCACCGAGCGGAACATCACGAACTTGGCGAACCAGCCCGCGAAGGGCGGGATGCCGGCCAGCGAGAACAGGAAGATCGAGAACGTCACCGCCACCGCGGGGCTCGTGCGGCCCAGGCCGGCGAACGACGAGACCGCCGTGGAGTGGGTTCGCCGGGCGTTGGCGATCACGCAGGCGAACGCCCCGAGGTTCATCGCGGCGTAGATCAGGATGTAGATGATCACCGCCTCGAAGCTCGACTTGGCGGCGTCGTTGGTGCCCGCGACCGCCAGCGGCACGAGGATGAAGCCGCCCTGCGCGATCGAGGAGTAGGCGAGCATCCGGATGATGTCGGTCTGGCGGAGCGCCGCCAGGTTGCCCACGATGATCGACAGCGCGGCCAGCACCCAGAGGACGGGTTGCCACGAGTCGGTCGACGGGAAGAACCCGAAGAAGATGACCGAGAGCAGCGCCACGAAGCCCGCGGCCTTCGATGCCACCGACAGGAACGCGGTGACGGGCATCGGCGAGCCCTGGTAGGTGTCGGGCGCCCACCAGTGGAACGGCACGGCCGACACCTTGAACGCGAAGCCCACCAGGGTCAGGAAGATCGCGACGGCGAACAGTGCCGGGTTGTCGCCGCCCGCGGTCTTGTAGATGTCCGACAGGAGGGTCGATCCGCTCATGCCGAAGATGAGCGACATGCCGTAGAGCATGATCGCGGTCGAGAGCACGCCGATGATGAAGTACTTGATCGCCGCCTCGTTGGACCGGGTGTCGTGCTTGCGCCAGCCCGCCAGCACGAACGTGGGCAGCGACACCGTCTCCAGTGCCACGAAGATGGTGATCAGGTCACGCGACGACGCCATGATCACCATGCCGAGCACCGACGTGAGCAACAGGACGTAGAACTCGCCCTGGTAGAAGTCTCCCTCGGCGATGTAGTCGTACGACAGCAGCAGCGACACGTAGCCGACGATCAGGAAGAACGCGGCGAACGCGAGGGCGTAGTCGTCGACGACGTACGCCCCGTCGAACATCACCCGGGTCTCGCCGTCGGCGGCAAGGGTGAACACCGGGACCAGGGCGAGGAGCAGCCCGACGCCCGCGATCTGGGGGACGGCCTGACGGCCACTGCCCTTCCAGACGAAGTCGACCACGAGCGCGATCAGGGTGACCGCCGTGAGGACGATCACCGGCGCGAGCGCGTGGTAGTCGAAGTACGGAGTCACGAATCGGCTCCTAGCCCGAGAAGGCCCGGGTGATGGACGAGGCGGCGCCGTCGGTGATCGAGAAGATCAGGTTCGGGAAGAGGCCGAACACGACGATGCCGATGAGCAGCGGCGTCCAGGCGATCCACTCGTCGACGTGGACGTCGTGGATGTGGGCGTCCTCGAACTCCGGCTTGGGCTCGCCCATGCCGACCCGCTGGTACATCCAGAGCAGGTAGCCCGCGGCGAGCACCGTGCCGATCGCCGCGATGACCATGTAGGTGCGGAACGTCCAGAGCGTGCTCTCGGTGTTGCCCATGATGCCGTTGGCGAGCGCCGACGGCTCGAAGGCCGAGAGGACCGCGGGGAACTCGCCCCAGAAGCCGGCCAGGCCGGGCAGGCCGAGCGACGCCATGGCGCAGAAGCCGAGGATCCATCCCATCTTCGGCGCCGACACGAGGAGGCCGCCGAGACGGGACATCTCACGGGTGTGGTACCGGTGCTGCATCGATCCGGCGACGAAGAACAGCATGCCGGTGATGAGACCGTGGGCGACCATGCCGAAGACGGCGGCGTTGATGCCGAAGTCGGTGAGGGTCGCGATGCCGAGCATCACGAATCCCATGTGGGCCACCGACGAGAAGGCGATCAGGCGCTTCATGTCGCGTTGGGCCAGGCAGCACAGCGCCCCGTAGATGATGCCGATCACCGAGAGCAGCCCGATCCACGGCGCCCAGACCTCGGCACCCTGCGGGAGGATGGGGAGCGCGATGCGCACGAAGCCGTAGGTCCCGAGCTTCAGGAGCACCGCGGCCAGGAGCACCGAGCCCACGGTGGGCGCCTCGGTGTGGGCGTCGGGCAGCCAGGTGTGGAACGGGAACATCGGCACCTTGATCGCGAAGCCGAGGAAGAGGCCGGCGAACAGGAGCACCTGAGTGCCCCGGGCGATGCCGGACCCCTCGAGCGCCGACAGCGTGCTGATGTCGAACGTCTGCTGCTTCGAGAGGAAGTAGATGCCGAGGAACGCGACGAGCATCAACGCGGACCCGAACAACGTGAACAGGAAGAACTTGATCGACGCGTACTCGCGGTTGGGACCACCCCAGACGCCGATCATGAAGAACATCGGCAGCAGCACGACCTCGAAGAAGATGAAGAACAGCACGAGGTCGAGCGCCACGAAGGTGCCGATCATCCCGACCTCGAGCAGGAGGATCAGCGCGAGGAACGCCTTCGGGTTGTGCGGCTCCGGGAAGTGGTTCCAGGAGTAGATGATGCACAGCGGCACGATGACCATCGTGAGGATCAGCAGCGGCAGCGAGATGCCGTCGATCCCGAGGTGGTACCGGGCGTTGATGAGCGGGATCCACTCCTTGTCGACCTGGAACTGCATCTTCGCCGTGTTGTCGTAGTCGAAGTCGGCGAGGATCCCGATCCCGATCGCCAGGGTCACCAGCGACGTGAGGAGGGCCGTGACCTTGATCGCCGTCTCCTCCGCCTTCGGGATGATCATGACCAGTGCCATGCCCACCAGCGGGACGAAGACCGCGGCAGTCAGTGCCCAGTCCTTGAACGAGTCCATGTGCGGTGCGATCCCCTCCGCTAAGCGATGTTCACGATGTACACCGCGAGGCCGATGATCCCCACGGATGCGAGCAGGAGCAGCGCGTAGCGCTGCAGGCGGCCCGACTGGAGCTTGGTCATGCCGCCACCGGCCATGGCCGTCTCACGACCGATGTCGTTGACGGCGCCGTCGACCAGGTCCTGGTCGAACACGTCGTACGTCCAGCGACCGAGCCGGGCGGCGCCCCGGCCGACGCCGTTGACCACGCCGTCGATGACGTGCATGTTGAACCAGTACGACGCCCGGGCGATCGGTCCCTTCACGCTCGACACGATCACGCCCTCGTACAGGTCGTCGAGGTAGTACTTCTTCTCGAGGAAGCGGTAGCCGGCGTGCGCCAGCTTGTTCCGCTCCGTGAGCCCCTTCAGGGCGCCGCGCTCCTCACGCCGGAAGAAGAAGAAGGCGGCGAAGCCGATGGCGAGGGTGGCGAGGCTGACGGAGATCGCGGCGAGCCCGTAGTCGAACTTCGGGACGATCATCTCCTCCGGCAGCCCACCCACCTGCTCGAACCACTCCTGGAACTTCTTGATCTCGAACGGCGCCGACTGGATCAGACCGGCGACCAGTGAGAGGACCGCGAGGACCACCAGCGGCACGGTGATGGCCGGGGTGGACTCGTGCGGGTGGTGGTGACCGCGGTACTTGCCGAAGAAGGTGAGGTACACGCAGCGGGTCATGTACGCCGCGGTCATGGCCGCGCCGACGAGGCCGACGATCATGAAGACCTGGAAGTCGCCCTGGTCGGCGGTGGCCAGGATCTCGTCCTTCGACCAGAAGCCGGCGAACGGGAAGATGCCGGCGAGGGCGACGGTGCCGATCAAGAACGTCCAGAACGTGATCGGCATCGGCTTGCGCAGGCCGCCCATCTCGCGCATGTCGAAGGAGTGGTGCGTGGCCGAGTGGCTGATCGAGCCGGCGCCGAGGAACAGGCAGGCCTTGAAGAACGCGTGGGTGAACAGGTGGAACGCCGCGCCGAGCCACGCCCCGACGCCGAGCGCCATGACCATGTAGCCGAGCTGGCTGATCGTGGAGTACGCCAGCACCTTCTTGATGTCGTTCTGGACGAAGGCGAGCGCGGCTCCGATGAGGATCGTCACCCCACCGATGATCGCCATCATGTTCATCCCGCCGGCGTGGATGCTGAACCCCTCCCAGAACACCGGGTAGAGGCGCAGGCCGAGGTACACGCCGGCGACGACCATCGTGGCCGCGTGGATGAGCGCCGAGACCGGCGTGGGACCGGCCATGGCGTCGGGGAGCCAGGTGTGGAGGAAGAACTGCCCCGACTTGCCCATGATGGCGAACATCAGCGCGATCGACGCCCACTGCAGCAGCCCGTGGTTGGCCTCGGGGCTGAGCGCGTACTCGTTGATGACCGAGATGTCGAACGAGTTGGCGGCGAAGAAGACGATGATCACGCCGCACATCAGACCGACGTCGCCGGTCCTCGTGGTGAGGAAGGCCTTCAGGGCGGCGTCGGAGTTGGGCTTCTCCTCCCACCAGTGCCCGATGAGCATGAAGGAGCACAGGCCGACGAGCTCCCAGCCGACGAGGAGCTGGAGCAGGTTGGCGGAGATCACCAGCAGCAGCATCGACGCCGAGAACAGCGAGAGCGCGGCGTAGTAGTGGGTGAAGCGCCGGTCCTCGTGCATGTACGCGGTGCTGTAGACGTGCACGAGGAGCGAGATGAGCGTGACGACGAAGAGCATCATCACGACGAGGCCGTCGACCCGGGACCCGACCACGAACTCGACGCGGTTGTTCTGCCACCAGGTGAAGCCGTTCACGACGGGCTCGATCTCGGGAGCACCCGTCGCCGCCGCCACGACACTGTGACCGAGCGCCGCGAGGCCGGAGTGCCCGCCGCCCTCCTTGCCCACTGCACCCTCGACCTTGTCGATCCACTGCACCGCAGTGATGCAGGCGAGGATGAACGACGCGCCGATGGCGACGATCCCGATCTCCGCCCCCTTCTTCGGCAGGCGCCTGCCGAAGAAGAGGATCAGGAGGTACGAGACCGCCATGATCAGCGGGATGATCCAGACGTTGTCGAGCATCGTGCGCGTCAGCCCTTCAGCTGCTCGACCCGGTCGAGGTCGGGACTACGGAGGTTGCGGTAGATGAGCAGCACGATGGCGAGGCCGATGCCCACCTCGGCGGCCGCGATCGTGATCACGAAGAGGGCGAACACCTGTCCCGAGACGTTCTGGACCTGGGTGGAGAACGCCACGAGGTTGAGGTTGACGGCATTGAGCATCAGCTCGATGCTCATCAGGACCAGCACCGAGTTGCGGCGGGCGAGCACGCCGTAGGCGCCGGCACAGAAGAGGAACGCGCTGAGGATCAGGAAGTAGTTGATCGGCACCGGTCAGTCCTTCCGGGCCAGGGCGACGGCGCCGACGAGGGCGGCGAGCAGCAGCATCGAGACGACCTCGAACGGGATCACGTACTCGCGGAAGATCGACTCACCGACGTTGGCGGAGCTGCCCAGCTTCACGAGATCGTCGGAGAACTTGACCTCGTCGCCCTGGAAGGCGTCGACGAGGAAGACGGTGAGAACCCCGAAGAGGAACAGCGACACGACCGCCGAGGCCAGGCGCTGGTCGTTGTCGAGCTTCCCCGACTCCTCACGCATCGGCGCCCGGGTGAGCATGATGCCGAAGAGGAAGAGCACGACGATCGCGCCGATGTAGATCAGCACCTGCACCCAGGCGACGAACTCGGCGAGCAGCAGGATGTACTGCGCGGCGCTGCCCGCGAGCACGACGACCAGGTACAGCGCGGCGTGCACGACGTTGTCGGACCGCACGACACCGATGGCTGCGAGCGCCATCGCCACCGCGATGATCCAGAAGGCGACTTCCTGTTCCCACATGGCGACTACTTCTTCTTGCCCGTCTCGGCGCCGATCTCGAGCGGCTCGGGCTCGGGAACGGTCAGCTCCCACTCGCCCAGCTTCACCTTGTCGTGGAGCAGGCGGGCGATGCTGTGCTCGGAGTACTCGAACTCGGGGCTCCAATGGAGCGCGTCGAACGGGCAGACCTCGACGCAGATCCCGCAGTACATGCAGAGCGCGTAGTCGATGTCGAACCGGTCGAGGACGCTGACGGTGCGGTCACGCCCACCCTCGCGACGCGGCGGCCGCTTCTCCTTGTGACCCTCGATGTAGATGCACCAGTCGGGGCAGGAGCGCGCGCACAGCATGCAGACCGTGCAGTTCTCCTCCTTGAGGGCGATGACCCCGCGCGCCCGGGTGGGCGGCTCTTCCTTCTCGTGCGGGTACTGCACGGTGACCGCGGGCTTCAGCATCGTCTTGAACGTGATGCCGAGACCCCCGATCAACCCGGGGAGCTTCTTGCGGGCCATCAGAGCGCCACCTTGAAGAAGGCCGTGAAGAGCAGGTTCGCGAGGCCGATCGGGATGAGGAACTTCCACGCGAAGGCCTGGAGCTGGTCCTCACGGAGCCGGGGATAGGTGAACCGGGCCCAGAACATGAGGAACGCCACCAACATGAGCTTGCCGAACAGGACGAACGGCCCGATCCAGTTGGCGGCGTCGCCGTGCACCCACGGGACGGCGTAGCCCCCGAGGAACAGCGTGGCCGCGATCGCCGAGAAGGCGAACGCCGTGCCGAACTCCCCCATGAAGAAGAAGAGGAACCGGAAGCCGGTGTACTCGACCATGTAGCCGGAGACGAGCTCGCTCTCCGCGACCGGCATGTCGAAGGGCGTCTGGGTGAGCTCGGCCTGCGCGGCGATGATGAACAGGGCGAACCCGACGAACTGCGTGAGGATGTACGGGTTGCCGATCCAGTCGACCCCGAAGATCGCGTTCTCCTGCTGCTGGATCACGATCTGGTTGAGGTTCATCGTGCCGGCCTGGATGACCACGCCGGTGACCGCGAGCAGGAGCGGCAGCTCGTAGGCGATGAGCTGGCCGGCCGCCCGCAGCGCCCCGAGCAGCGCGTACTTGTTGGCGCTCGCCCAACCGGCCATGAGCACGCCGATGACCGAGAGGCTCGAGACCGCCAGCGCGTAGAACACGCCGACGTCGAGGTCCTTGACGACGAGGTCGGGCCCCATGGGGATGACGAGGAACACGAGGAACGTGGAGATCAGGACCACGGCCGGGGCGCCGGCGAACACCCGCCGGTCGGCCCCGTCCGGCATGATGTCCTCCTTCTGGATGAACTTCATGCCGTCGCCGATGAGCTGGAACCAGCCGTGGAAGCCACCGGGGTCCATCGGACCGAGCCGGCTCTGCATGTGGCTCATCATCTTGAGGAGGAACACGTAGCCGAGGATGAGCGCGCCGAGCGGGATGATCATCAAGACGACGAGCGTCTTGATGGCGAGGGTGGTCCCCCACCCGATCTCGAGCGCGAGCATTGCGTTGCTCACCGGTCGATGTCCCCGAGGATGAAGTAGAGCGAGGCCAGGATCGTCACGACGTCGGGAACGTACACACCGCGCAGCAGCCACGGCAGGATCGAGACGTTGCTGAACGACGCCGACCGGATCTTCACCCGGAACGGGCCCGTCGCCCCCTTCGAGATGACGTAGTAGCCCATCTGGCCGAGCGGGTTCTCGACCTCGACCCAGGCCTCGCCCTCGGGCACCTTGATGATGCGGGGCACCTTGGCCATGACCGGCCCGGCCGGGAGGCCGTCGAGCAGCTGGAGCACCATGCGCACCGACTCGCGGGTCTCCTGGAGGCGCACCCAGTAGCGCGAGAACGAGTCGCCGTCGGGGTGGGTCCAGACCTTGAAGTCGAGCTCGGGGTACGACAGGTAGGGCGGGCCGTCGCGGCGGAGGTCCCAGTCGACGCCCGAGGCCCGCAGGTTGGAGCCCGACACCCCGTAGGCGGCGCCGATCTCGCCGGGGATGACGCCGATCCCCTTGGTGCGCTGCAGGAAGATCTCGTTGCCGGCGACGAGGTCCTCGAACTGGTCGCAGGAGTCGAGCATCATCCGCATCACCTGGCGGGTCTCCGACACCCAACCCCAGGGCAGGTCGTCCTTCAGGCCGCCGATGCGGTTGAAGTTGGGGTGGAAGCGGCCGCCGGTGGCGCCTTCGATCAGGTTGAGCACGTGCTCCCGGTCGCGGAAGCCGTAGAACGCCGGAGTGAGCGCGCCCACCTGGAGGCCCATCTCGCCGAGGAACAGGATGAAGGTGGAGATCCGCGACAGCTCGGTGAGGATCGTGCGGATGGCCTGGGCGCGGGGCGGAGCCGCGACCTCCATCAGCGTCTCGGCCGCGTGGACGAACGGGACCTCGTTGGCAAAGCTCGAGAGCCAGTCGATCCGGTTGATCAGCGTGGTGACCTGCGGGTAGGTGCGGAACTCGGTGAGCTTCTCGTAGCCGCGGTGCATGTACCCGATCACCGGGTCGGCCGCGAGCACGCGCTCACCGTCGAGGCGCACCACGAGGCGCAGCGTGCCGTGGGTCGCCGGGTGCTGCGGGCCCAGGTTGAGGATCATGTCGCCGGTGTCGAGCTCGACGTTGATCTGCGCGTCGGCAAGGTGGCGCATCGCGCTGCGCTCGAGCTCGAAGTCGGGCGCGCTCGGCATCTCGGTGGTGCTCACTCGTCACCTCCCTCGGTGATCCCCGCGGGTTCGGCCGGACTCTCCTCAGCCTGGGTCGCCTCGCTGGCGCTCGGCTCCTGAGCCTGGGTCGCCTCGCTCGCGCTCGGCTCCTCGGGCATGGCCTCGACGTCGACGAGCCCCGGCCAGGGCTTCACCGAGCGGGCGAGGAGCGGGAAGTCCTTGCGCAGCGGGTGCCCCTCGAAGCCGGCCGGCAGGTAGAGCTGGCGCAGGCTCGGGTGGCCGTCGAAGCGCACGCCGAACATCTCCCAGGTCTCCCGCTCGTGCCAGTCGGCGCCCGGGTAGACCGGCACCCACGAGGCGACGAGCGGCTGGGCGTCGTCGACGTCGACCTTGAACGTGACGCCCCAGTGCTTCGCGGTGGACTGCACGTGGGCGAAGACCTGGAAGCGGCCCGCGGAGCCGGCGGCGCCGAAGGTCATCTCGGTCGGCTGCACCGGCGAGGAGGTGTCGCCGCCGGCGTCGTCGCCCCCCTCCCGCGGGGCGGGCGACCAGTCGATCGCCGACACGAACGAGAGGAAGTCGCACTCGAGCTCGGTGCGGGCCACCCCGGCGAGCGGGCCCCACGACTCGTTGGTCACGCGGATCACGAGGTCTCCGTAGACATCCGCATGCTCGATCACCGCGTCGGGCAGCGCCCGCTCGAGCCGCGCGAGCAGCTCGACGTGACGGGGATCCGGCTCGGGCTCGGGCTCCGGCTCCGGCGAGTCGGTGGGCGCGCTCGCCTCCGCCGCGACCTCCTCGCCCTCGTTCGCCTCGGGGGTCTCGTCGTCAGGCAACGGTCACCGCCGGCTCGGAGTCGGGCTTCGTGATGAGCGCCACCGGTGCCGAGTGGGGTTCATCGATGACGATCGGCTCGCCCCTCCAGCGCTTCTTCATCTGGTCGTTGTCGATGCCCTCGTGCTGGATCTGCTCCTGGAGCATCACGATCGCCTGGAGCAGGGCCTCGGGCCGGGGCGGGCAGCCGGGGACGTAGATGTCGACCGGGATGATCTGGTCGACGCCCTTGGTCACCGAGTACGAGTCCCAGTACGGGCCGCCGCAGTTGGCGCACGAGCCCATCGAGATCACGTACTTCGGGTCGGGCATCTGCTCGTAGAGCCGGCGGATGGCCGGGGCCATCTTGTCGGTGACCGTGCCGGAGATGACCACGAGGTCGGCCTGGCGGGGGCTGGCCGGGAAGGGGATCACGCCCAGGCGCATCATGTCGTAGCGAGGGCTGGCGAGCGCGGCCGCCATCTCGATGGCGCAGCACGCGAGGCCCCACTGGAACATCCAGAGGGAGTACTTGCGGCTGTAGTTGAGGAGATAGGTGAGCGGCTTGGGGATCCTGCCCTTCTCGACTAGACCCACCGCAGCACTCCCTTGCGCCATGCGTAGACGAGGCCGAGCGTGAGGATCGACACGAAGACGGTCATCTCCACGAAGCCGAACCAGGCGAATTCCTCGACGTTGACCGCCCAGGGGAAGATGAAGACGGCCTCGACGTCGAAGATGACGAAGAGGATGGCGAACACGTAGTACCGGACGTTCGACTGCCCGAACATCCCGGTGGGGTCGGACCCCGCCTCGTAGGGGATGTACTTCTCGCCCTGAGCCCGGCTCGGGCGGATCAGCCGCCCCACGCCCAGCATGAAGACCACCATGCCGACGGCCGCCACCATGAGGACGGCCACCGCGAGGTAATCCCGATAGAACTCCGTCACCCGCGCAGCCTCCGTCGCGGCCCCCCACAGGGCCTGCCGGGGCAGTCTACGCAGGGCGGTTTCACGCCGGACAAACCGTGCGGCACGGGTTTCGGCCGCTCCGACGCCGGGATCGACGAGGGCCCCCGCGACCGGCGAAGCCTCCACCCCGGGTGAGGAGGATCGGGCCCACGACGTGGAACCATGGGGACCATGTCGAAGGTGTTCCCCGTGCGCAGCCGTCAGCCGCGCACCGCCTTCGTCCTCTCGGGCGGCGGCAACCAGGGTGTCGCCCAGGTGGGCATGCTCCGGGCCCTGCTCGAGCGTCAGATCCTGCCCGACGTCGTGATCGGCACGTCGGTCGGCGCCCTCAACGGGGCGGTGGTGGCCGCGGACCCGGTGCTGTCACGGGTCGACCACCTCGAGCAGGTGTGGGAGGAGCTCACGACCGACCGGGTGTTCCCCGGCGGCGCCCTGCGGCGGGCCTGGAACCTGCTGCGCCGCGACGACCACCTGATCGGCAACGAGGGGCTCCGCGAGATGATCGACCAGAGCGACCTCCCCGACCGGTTCGAGCAGCTCGTCGTGCCCATGCGGGTGGTGAGCACCGACCTCATGTCGGGCCAGGAGCTGGTCTTCGCCGCCGGACCGCTGCGGCCCACCCTCCTCGCCAGCGCCGCGCTGCCGGGCATCTACCCCCCCATGCGCCTCGGCGGCCACGTGCTCGTCGACGGCGCCATCGTCAACCTCGTCCCCATCTCGCACGCGCTGGCCGGCCCGATCGACCGGATCTTCGTGCTCGACGTGAGCGACCCGCTCACCGACCGGCCGATCCGCTCCCCGCTCGACGTCGTGCTCCGCTCGGTCGCGATCTCCCGTGAGCAGCGCTTCGACCTCGAGCTGCAGTGGGTGCCGCCCGAGGTGGAGCTCGTGGTCCTGCCCGCCCCCGACGACGACCGCGACTTCTTCGACTTCTCCGGTGCGCGGGCCCTCATGGACCAGGCGATGGTCCTCGCCCACCGGGCGCTCGACGACCACGAGCTGCGTCCCGACCGCCAGCGCATCCGCCGGTGGTGGAAGCGGCTCTTCGACTGAGCCCGCTCGCGCCATCGCAGTGCGCTCCCGGGATCGCCGGCACTGCCGTCCTCGGTGGGGCCCCTCCCTCCGCAAGGCTGCGGGCGAACACCGGAAGCGGGCCGTGCCGGCGCCTCCGACCCACGGGTGCTCCGGGAGCCCTCCTGCGGGCGGCAGCACCGACGACCCCGGCTCGCGGGATGCATCGAGTCGCTCGGACCTCGTCTCAGCGCGGGGAGGCGTGGTGCTCGACGCCCGTGTCGGTGGCGACGAGGACGTCGGCGGTGAGGCCGAGGAAGAGGCCGTGCTCGACGATGCCGGCCCGGGATTCCAGCGCGGCGGCGAGCGCCGGGGCGTCGGCAATGGGGCCGAAGGCGGCGTCGATGATCCAGTTGCCCTCGTCGGTGACGAACGGGCCCACACCGTCGGGGCGCACCACCGCGGTCGCGCCGAGCGACTCGAGGAAGGCCCGCTCGGTGGGGCAGGCGAAGCGCAGGACCTCCACCGGCACATGGCAGCGGGTGCCGAGTCGCTCGGTCGGCTTCGTGTCGTCGACGACGATCACCTCGCGCCGGGTGGCCTGGGCCACCACCTTCTCCCGGAGGAGCGCGCCGCCGTAGCCCTTGATCAGGTTCAGGGCCGGGTCGACTTCGTCGGCGCCGTCGATCGTCAGGTCGATGACCGGGTGGCCGTCGAAGGTCACGAGCGGGATGCCGACGGCGCGCGCCTCGGTGGCGCTCGCCTCGGAGGTGGGGATGGCGACGATGTCGCGCAGGCGCCCGGCGGCGAGCCGCTCCCCCAGCCCCCGGATCGCCCACACCGCGGTCGAGCCGGTGCCGAGGCCCACGACCATGCCCGACTCGACCCAGTCGAGCGCGCGCACGGCGGCCGCCTGCTTCTGCGCCAGCCTCGGGTCGGTGTCGGCCACGACGCCCATGATGGCGCGTTGGCCTAGCGTGCGAGGGCATGAGCACCCTCGACCTCGGGTTCGACGTGTTCGACTGCCATCACCACGTGGGCGACGTGCGCGCGTTCATGA
>VGCA01000022.1 GCA_016870245.1 Actinomycetota bacterium
GTTCTCGTCGAGTGGTCTTCACCCGACCGGCCGTGTCGCTGCGGCCGTGGGTGACCCCGGTGAGGGGCGTGTACCTGTGCTCGTCGGCGACCCCGCCGGGTGGTGGGGTGCACGGCATGTGCGGTTGGCACGCGGCTCGCGCGGCGCTGCGCCGCGACGGCGAGGTGGTGGGCCGGGGCTGACCCGCCCCGCGGGCCGACCCGATGGGCCCGTCAGCTCCCGGTGCGACGGAAGCCGAATCGGCGCTTCGGGGGCTCGGGGGTCGGCGGCGGTGGCGGCGTCTCGACCCGGGGGGTGGGGTCGGGTCCGAACAGCCCCTCGAGCTCGGGCACGTCGTGGACGGGTGCGTACGCCGCCTCGGCGAACGGCTCCGGCCCCGGGTCCCTGGTGGCGAACGGGTCCGGCGACCGGACGGTCGGTGCCGGGGCGAACACGTCGGCAGGGATCGGTGACGGGTCGGCCACCGCCGACGAGGCGGGCGCGGACGGGGCGTCGGTGGTCGGCGTGGCGAGCCGGGTGTCGGGCGCGGGCGGATGGAGCGTGGTGGCCTCCGGCGCGAACGGGGGGACCGGCGACGCGTCGGCCCGTTCCCGGGCCTCCGTCACGATGCGCTCGGCCTCCGACCGGGCCGAGGAGAGCAGGTGCTCGCGCTCCTCGTCGAGGCGGCCGACGAACGTGGTGACCTCTTGGACCGCGCTGTCGCGGATGCGCGCGGCGTCGAGGAGCGCCTCGTCGCGCAGTCGGCTGCGCTCGTCGGCCGACTCTCGGAGCGTGCGCTCGCGGGTCTGCAGCGCCTCGCGGCGGAACTGCTCGGCCGCGGTGGCCGCGCTGGAGCGGGTCCGCTCCGCGCTCAGCTCCGCCTCGGCGATGAGCGCGCGCGCGTCGGCTTCGGTGATCGCCCTCGCCGAGTCGGCATCGCGACGGGCCTGATCGAGCAGGCCGTTGAGCTCCTCCTGCGCCGCGGCGCGCATGCGGGCGACGTCGGCCATCGCGGCCTCGCGCATCCGGGCGGCGTCGAGCTGGGCCTCGGCCCGGAGGATCTTCGCCTCCAGCTGGGCGCGACGGCGGACCTTCTTGGCCCGACGCAGCTCTCTGCGGATCTTCTTCGCCGCCTTGGAGGCCATGGTGGCAACAGGCTAGGGAATCCGGAGCGCCGGGCGTGGGAGGCCGGGCGCGGCACCGTTGGGGGTCACGGTGGCGTTCATCGGCGCGAGCGCCTCCGGAACCGCCGGCGCTGGTCGTCGGGCTGTCGCTGCACCGCCTGCTCCCAGAACATGGCGAGGTCGTCGATGACGGGATCGGGTCGCGACTTCTGGTTGTCGACTGCGAGCGGGATGAGCTCGAACGGGGCCTGCGGGTCGGACGCGGTGGCGCCGGATTCGGCGATGAGGTCGTCGATGGCGAGCAACGGCTGCGGTGCGTCGAGGGTGGCGCCGTCCACCGCGCTCCAGAACTCGTCCGCATCCTCGGGTCCCGATGGCCGCGGCGCGGATCCGGTGACCTCCGACTGCCCTTCCGTGAGCGCCTCGAGCGCGGTGTCGACCGGGTCCGGGACCCCGTCGGCGACATCGGCCCGCGCCTGCTCCACGATGGCGAACGCCTCGGCGTGCGCGTCGGCCAGGATCCGGTCGCGCTCGCTCTCCGCGGCGGCGAGCTCGGCGGCGGCGGTCGCCCGCGCGTCGTCGCGCATCCGTGCGGTCTCCAACAGGGCCTGGTCGCGCAGGCGCGTGCGCTCGTCGGCCAGGGCGGCGAGCGCCCGCTCGCGCTCGGCTCGCGCCTCGATGCGAGTCTGCTCCATCGCGGCGGTGGCGCTGACCTTGAGCCGCTCGGCCTGCAGCTCGGCCTGGGCCCGGGCGGCGGTCGACTCGGCCTCGGCGACGACCCGCGCCTGCGCGACGATGTACTCGGCCTGAGCCCGGGCATCGGCCAGGATCCGCCCCGCCTCCTCGGTGGCCTCGGCCCGGATCCGCCGGTGCTCGGCGACATCGTCGGCGAGCGCGGTCAGCCGCGCCTCGGCGGCGCTGCGCATCCACTCGGCCGCGCCCGCGCGGGCGTCGGCGGCGGTCGCGCTCGCCTCGGCGACGATCACACGTCCCTTGAGCTCGGCGCGGCGGAGCGTCTTCTTCGCCCGTCGGTCTGCGCGCGCTCGGCGGTCACGCCTGTTGCCCATGAGGTTAGAGTCTACGTATGTCCGGTCTACGCGCGCCAGGGGCGGTCTGAAGACCGCCACCAGTGGCCGTTCGAGGGCACCGCGCCCGGGCGGATGCCCGACCGGTGGGCGGCGTCGGGCGGGTGCTCAGGCCTTCTGGACGGTGAAGTTGCACACCACCGTCGCATCGGCCTGCACGTTGAAGACCACCGTGCTCCCCGAGATCACCGTGCCGGAGCCGCCCCGCTCGTCGCAGGTGGTGCCCACGAACACCCAGCCGTCGGCCGGCTGGAGGGTCCAGGGCTGGGTGCCGACGTCGACCGTGTAGCCCACCTGGCCGAAGCCGTTGGGCGAACCAGCCGTCTCGACCACGGCGAAGGTGCCGGGGCCGGTCAGCAGGAACGACCCGGTCCCGCCCCTCGAGTAGATCCGCATGACGATCACCCCGGTGCCGGCCGGAGGTTGTGGCGGCTGGGTGGACGGCGGCGGCGGCGGGTCGGTCGGTGGCGGGGCGGTGGGCGACCACTTCGAGCCCATGTACGGCGAGGGCCCGGGCGAGTGCTTCGAGGGCATGACCACGCTCGCCGCGCTCGCGATGGCGACGACCCGGGTGCGACTCGGCCTGCTCGTGACGGGCCTCACCTACCGCCCGCTCGGTCTCCTCGCTACCCAGGCGATCACGATCGACCACGCGTCGAACGGCCGCCTCGAGCTCGCGATCGGCACGGCGTGGCACGACAAGGAGCACCGGGCGCTCGGCTTCGAGTTCCCGCCCACGGGCGCGCGCGTCGACCTGCTGGAGGACGCCCTCAACATTCTGCCCCGGCTGTTCACCGAGGATGACGTGACCTACGCGGGCAAGCGGGTGTCGATCGAGCACGCGACGGTCAACCCCAAGCCGGTGCAGCAGCCGTCGATCCCGATCTGGGTGGGTGCGTCGGGCAAGAAGCGGTCGTTGCCGATGGTCGCGAGGCACGCCGACGCCTGGCACTCGTTCGGCGACGTCGAGTGGCTCGCCAAGCAGTCGGCGTACCTCGACGAGCTGTGCGAGGAGGCGGGTCGCGACCCGGCGACGCTCCTGCGCTCCGCGTCGCTCTCGCTCGAGGGCGACGTCGACGACCTGCGCCGCGAGATCGACGCCTGGGCCGCGGCCGGCTTCGGCTACCTCATCGCCGGCTGGCCGTCGGGCGGCCGCGAGAAGATCGAGGCCTTCGCCCCCCTCCTCGCCACCCGCTGAAGAGGCGGGAGAGCGTCAGGAGAGGGGAGACCAGCGGGCGGTGCGGAGGAGGCGGCTGCGCCAGTCGTCGCGCACGACGAGGGCGTCGTGCATCCAGGTGCCGGGCGCCGTGCCCGCCGGCGGCAGCTCGGTGGCGAGCAGGTTCCACAGGCGGCCGGGATCCAGGATCTTCTGCCACAGCAGCACCTCGGCCCGCTGGCCGGTGCCCCACGCGGTGTGCAGCAGGGTGTGGAGCTCGAGGATCGCCGTCCCCTTGCCCCGGCTCTCCACGAGGCTCGGCGCGTACTGGGCCTCGGCCTTGGCGAGGTAGTCGAGGAGCATCCCCTCGTGCGGCCAGGCCGTGTCCTCCATGAACAGCGTCGGCTCGTGGTCGAGGCCCGGGTCGGCGGGCACGGCCGCGAGGTCCTCCGGGACGACGGGCGACCAGGTGGCCGGCTGGAAGATGCGCCCCGTCACGGTGTGGCGGAGGGCATCGAGGTCGCGGGCGAGGTCGCGCAGCGGGCCCGCCTGCACCTGCCGGGCGACGTTGCCCCAGGCCGCGCCGTCGGGCACCGCGGTGACGGTGACGACCGTGTAGGCCCGGCCGGAGCCGTGGGTGAGGTGCGCGAAGTACAGCAGCTTGGCGTCGCCGGTCGCGGCGAGCGCCGGCATCCACTCGTCGCGGACGGCCTCCTCGAACGCGGCTTCCTCGAGCCCGCGGACGCGATGGACCTCGTGGACCCAGAGCATGGCTTCCCCCTCGTCGCCGGCGTGCGCCGGACGGGGTCAGCCTGCCCCAGACGGATCGGGTGGCGCCACCAGGGCGGCGAGCAGTGCGGTGAGCGCGGCGTCGGCGAGGGCGCGCAGCTCGTCGTCGGTGCGGTCCTGGATCGGATGGGCCACGAAGACCCGGGCCGGGTCGGCGCCGAGCGCGCGGGCCTGCACGTCGGCGGCCACGGTGAACTGGTCGGACGCCACCATCACGCTCGGGATGCCGAGGCCCTCGAGCCCCACCATGTCGTGCACACTGCACGACGCGCAGGAGCCTCAGTCGGCCAGCGCCTCGATGACCACGTCGCACTTCGTGGCGATCTCGTGGCGCAGGTCGATGGGGGCGGGCTTGGTGAAGGTCGGCTTGCGGAATCGCGCGACGGTGTGCCCGGCCGCCGTGAGGTGCTCGGCGACGCGGTCGAGGAACACGTCGCCGCGGTGCTTCGAGATGTCGAGGAGCCCGACGGTGAGGCCGGTGAGCGCCGCCGGTCGGGGGGTGCGCTCACGGGTCGCCGGGGCGGTCTCCGCGGTGGGGTCGAGCACGACTCGGGCCATGCCTTCAGTCTCCCACGACGCGGGTGACGGGGTCGGAGCCCATGGCCCCGGCGGCCCAGCCCCCGACGATCGCCGAGAAGAAGCCGGCGCCGCCGCCTGCGTGGACCACGAGGAGCCCGCCGGGGGGGAACTTGGGGATCGTGGTGTCGCGCAGCGACGGGTCGACGCCCTCGGCGATGCCGCCGGCGCCGCGCACGAGCTCGGCGCCCGGGATCTGGAGTCGGTTGTCGAGCTCCTCCACGAGCCGGGCCCGGGTCCACCCGCTCTCGCGGAAGACCCGGGCGTGCTCGGGTGACACCACCACGAGCGCGTCGAACGCGATCACGGCCTTCGGTCCCCACACGGTGCGCAGCGCGGCGGCGAACGAGTTGGCGAGGTGGTCGGCGCTCCGACCGAGCTGATCGGCGAGCCCCCGGGGTGACTCGCCCGGGAACAGCGTGACGGCCGACTCCTCGGGCGCGCACCCGCGACTCACGTGGAGCGGCTCCCACGGCGATCCGACCTCGTCCTCGGCGAAGCAGAACGTGTACTTCCCGGGCTGCCCGAGCGTCGCCCGGTCGACCTCGCCGGGACGCCCGCCCCCGACGTTGCGGACGACGAGCTGCAGCGCCCGCCCGACGGTCGCGTTGGCCCGGTTCCCCTGACCGAGCGCGTTGACCCCCGAGTTCATGCCGATGGCCCGGGTGATCGGCCCGTTCACCACGACCACCGGCGCCGAGAACCACGTCGTGGCGAGGAGCCCGTGCATGTTGAACGTGTCGGTGCAGGCCGCCTCGACCGCGGCGAGGACGACGGGCAGGTACTCGGGTCGACAGCCCGCGAGCACCGCGTTGATCGCCACCTTCTCGACGCTGCACTCGACGAGGTTGGGCGGCACGACCGCGACGATCTCGTCGGGGGCCCGGGTGGTGCCGGTGAGCATGCGCGCCACCCGCTCGGGGGTGGGCGGCACCACGGGGAGGCCGTCGGTCCAGCCCCGCTCGAACATCGCCTCGGCCTCGTCCTCCGACGCACCGAGGTCGACCCGACGCGCCCGCAGCGTGGTGGTGTCGGGGTCGGTGGTCATGACCGCGACCTCACACCAGTGCGTCGACCAGGAAGTCGATCGCGCGCGTCAGCGTGGCGAGGTCGTCGGGCTCGATCGCCGGGAACATCGCGACGCGCAGCTGGTTGCGCCCCAGCTTGCGGTAGGGCTCGACGTCGACGATCCCGTTGGCCCGGAGCGCCGCACAGAGTGCGTCGCCCTCGACGCCGGTGAAGTCGATGGTGGCCGTCACGTGGCTGCGCGCCGCGGGGTCGCCCACGAACGGTGACGCGAAGTCGCGGGCTTCGGCCCAGCCGTAGACGATCTCGGCCGACCGGTCGCACCGGTCGGCGGTCCAGGCGAGCCCGCCCCGGTCGAGCATCCATTCGACGGTGTCGGCGAGCAGGAACAGCGTGGCGAGTGCCGGGGTGTTGTACGTCTGGTCGAGCCGGGAGTTGTCGAGCGCGATCGACAGGTCGAGCGACGGCGGGACCCAGCGCCCGGAGCCGGTGACCCGGCCGATGCGCTCGATGGCCGCTGGGGAGCACAGGGCGAGCCAGAGGCCGCCGTCGCCGGCGAACGCCTTCTGCGGCGCGAAGTAGTACACGTCGAACTGCGTGGGGTCGATCCGCAGGCCGCCCGCGCCCGACGTTGCGTCGACCGCGACGATCCCGGCGGCGCCCGCGGGCCGGACGATGTCGGTCATGACCCCGGTCGACGTCTCGTTGTGGATCAGCGCGTACAGGTCGACCGCGGCGTCGGCCGGCAGCGGTCCGCACTTGCCGGGCGCGTACTCGGTCACGACGGGTTCGGCCAGGAACGGCGCGCCCCGCGTGATGGCGGCGAACTTGGAGGAGAACTCGCCGATCACGAGGTGCGCGCTGCGCTCCTCGACCATTCCGAAGGCGAGCGCTTCCCAGAACGCGGTGCTCCCGCCGTTGCCGAGGAGGACCTCGTAGCCGTCGGGGAGGCCGAACAGGGTGCCGATCCCCTCGCGGACCCGGCGGACCACCGACCGCACGCCCTCGCGCCGGTGACTGGTGCCCATGTAGCCGGCGCCGGTCGCGGCCAGCGCCGTGAGGGCCTCGGGGCGCACCTTCGAGGGGCCGGAGCCGAAGCGTCCGTCCCCGGGGACCAGGTCGGCGGGCAGTCGGATCTCGTTCGGCCTCGTCACGGGCTCCGAGACTAGCGACGCACTCCCGTCTCCCTCTGAGGATTCGGGGCGAGGCGGTCGGCCGGGTGGCCGGTCACCTCCTCGTACCACTGCGGGTGCGTGCGGCGGGCCCAGCGGGCGGGCACCACGCCACGGCGCATGCCCGCGAACGCGATCGGGTCGCGCAACGCGAGCACGATGTGGCCGGTCACGGAGAGGGCGACGCCGATGGCGAACCAGTCGTGAACGAACGTCGCGCCCGTGCGCAGGTCGACGCTCCACAGCCCGGGCCATCGCATCATGACTCCGGTGCCGAGGAGGACGACCCCGGCCGCGACGAGGAACGACGCGTTGAGCTTCTGGCCGGCGTTGAACTTGCCGGGGCGGGCGGCCCGGCGCGGTCGCAGCCAGCGTCGATCCTCGGCGTCGAAGCGGTTGATCCTCCGCGCGTCGGCGCGCAGCCCCCCACCGCGACGGGGCATGAGGATGCCCACGAGGAGCGGGACGGGCAGCGCCAGCCCCGCCAGCACGTGCACCGTCTTCACGAGCTCCCGGCGGCCGACGAGCGTGCTGATGGGCCCGGCGTACATCGCCGCGCCGGTGGCGAGCAGCACGAGCACGAGCACCGCGGTCGTCCAGTGCACGAGCCGTTCCGTGCGGTCGAAGCGGACGATCCCGGCCGGGTCCGGCTCGGCCCCGGCGGGGTCGGGCCGGGTGGCGGCGACGGCGTCCACCTAGGTCGCCTCGTCGTCGCGGCCGTTCGACCGGCCGACCCACGCATCGATGTCGTAGCCCCGCTGCTCCCAGTAGCCGGGCACGACACGGTCGGTGACCTCGATGCCGTCGAGCCACTTGAGCGACTTGTAGCCGTACATCGGGGCGACGTAGAGGCGCACCGGGCCGCCGTGCGCGCGCGACAGCGGCGACCCTTCCATCTCGTAGGCGACGATGACGTCGCGGCGCCGAGCCTGCGCGAGCGTGAGGCTCTCGGTGTACGCGCCGTCGAACGAGGTGAAGCGCACCGCCCGGGCGGCCCCGGCCACCCCGGCCCGGTCGAGCACGTCGGCGAGGCGCACCCCGCGCCAGGCCACATCGGACACGCGCCAGCCGGTCACGCACTGGAAGTCACGGGTGAGCGACGTCGGCTCCATGGCCCGCAGGTCGTCGTAGGTCAGTCGCAGCGGGGTGTCGACCAGCCCGCCGACCCGCATCGACCACTCGTCGGGGCTCCGGCTCGGCAGGGAGCCCGTCACGGTGTAGATGCGGAAGCGCCCGAACGGGAGCAGCGCGGTCACCCCGGTGCCGTCCTTGGCGATCACGGGTCCGAGGGTCCGCTCGAGGAAGTCCTGCACCCGCGCCCCGGTCACCACGCCGATCGCACCGAGGCCGACGAGCCCGAGCACCACCCGCCGGCCCACGGGGCTGCCGGTCGGTCGGGCTGGCGCCGGGTCGACCGGGCGACCCGGCGGAGGGCCGGGAGGAGCGGTGGCGGCATCCATGGTCGGAGGGTGTTCGGATCCGGCCGGCTGGGCGGATGGGCTGGTCGGATGGGCTGGGCGGATGGGCTGGGCGGAAGGGCTGGGCGGAAGGGCGGGGCGGAAGGGCTGGGCGGAAGGGCGGGCCGGAAGGGCGGGACGGATCAGCCCAACGCGAGCATCTCGGCGAAGGCCCCGCGGAGGCTGCGTTCGAGGACCTCGGGCTCGGGCACGGCGGCGAGGTCGACGTTGACGCCGATGCAGCAGGTGCCCGCGTGCGAGAGAAGGGTCACGTTCGTCGCGGTGCCCGACAGCGGGCCGAACGCGTAGATCTGCTCGATCTCCGCCCCACCGAGGTAGAGGGGGAACGGCGCGCCGGGCACGTTGCTCGTGACGAGGTCCGCGCCCTTGAACATCGATCCCATCAGCGCGGTGGCGGCCTTGCGGGGGAGGAGGTTGAGGACCGTTGCCAGCTGCTCGGTCATCGCCACGGCGGGCTCGGCGCGCATCCGCCGGGACCGCCCGCTGATCTCGGCGATGCGGTCGACGGGGTCGGGGATGTCGGCCGGCATCATCACCCGGGCCGGCGTGAAGTGGTTGCCGCCCAGCCCCCCGGCCGAGCCCCGCACGTTGATCGGCATGATCATGCGCAGCTCGGGGGCCTCGACGCCGTGCTCCTCGTGATAGCGGTGGAGCCCGCCCATCACGCCGCCGACGAAGACGTCGTTGAGGCTCACCCCGGTGGACTTGGCCGCGCGCTTCATGTCGTCGAGGGGCAGGTCGAGCGTGAACACCCGTCGCCCGAGGCTGCGCTGGCGGAGGAGGGGCGATGCCGGCGTGGGGGCCGGGGCGAGGAACCGTGCCGCCGACGCCGCGACGGTGAACCCGCTGCCGA
Source organism: Actinomycetota bacterium (assembly GCA_016870245.1). Classification (GTDB taxonomy): domain Bacteria; phylum Actinomycetota; class Acidimicrobiia; order IMCC26256; family PALSA-555; genus CAIUKV01. The sequence goes on from VGCA01000022.1 coordinate 9,239, forward strand.
TGAGGCCGAGCGCGTTGGCCCGCAGCTCGCCCACGAGGTCGACCGCGGTCGGGGCGGCCCGGCGCACGGCGTGCTGCACGACGTGGCGCTGGAGGGCGAGTCGGTGGAGCGCCACGGCCATCGGCGTGAACACCGGCAGCGGACGCGGCTCGGGGTCGGGGGCCGACGGAGGAGGGTCGCGCTCGAGGTCGAGGAGCATCAGGAGCAGCTTGATCCCACCCACCCCGTCGGTCATGGAGTGGTGGACCTTCATCACGAAGGCGGCCCGACCGCCGGGGAGGTCCTCGACGAGCGTGTACTCCCACAGCGGGCGGTCACGGTCGAACGCCTCCATCGCCGCGTTGGCGGCCAGGTCGTACACGAACTGGTCGCTCGTGGGGTCGGGGTTGCGGACCCGGCGGGCGTGGTAGTCGAGGTCGAAGTAGGGGTCGTCGGACCAGGCCGGGGTGCCGAGCCCGAACGCGGGCTCCACCACCCGCTGGCGCATCCGGGGGATGAGCCGGACGCCGCGCTCGAGCCGACCGCGGACCGCGTCCCACGACGGGGTCCGGTCGAGGAACATGGCGGTCACGATCGTGGACCGGAGGAGCGGATCCTGCTCGATGGACCACATGAGCGCGTCGGCGTCGCTCATGAAGTCCTCGAAGCCCTCGCGCGCCATGGGCCAAGGCTACGCCAACGGCGCTACCCCGTCCGCTTCGCCTTCGTCGTCGGAGTGGTCGGTGCACCCGTCGGGGCGCTCGCCGGCGCGGTGGTCGGCACCGTGGTGCCCGGAGCCGGCACGCGCCACGACGTGAGGTCGTAGGCCTGGTCGAGGGTGTCGAGCACCACCTGGGCGATCTGGTCGCCACCCTCACGGCTGAAGTGGATGCCGTCGGGGGTGCGCACCTGGACGCCGTCGATGATGTCGGCGTAGCTGCCGTTGGCGTCGCGGAACCGTTCGTACACGTCGATGTAGTACACGCGGCCGGGGCGCTTCGCCGCCTCCTCCCGGTAGATGTCGTTGATGATCCGGTACCGGGTCTCGCTGCGCTCCTCGTTGCGCATCATGGGCGCGCCGATCCAGAACATCTTGCGGTCGCCGGTGGCGCTGACGACGTCCATCATCCCGCCGACCCGGCGCCGGTACTCGGCGATCCACTCGGGGCTGCCGAACGGGCCGACCCCACCGTCACCGGTCATCGTCTGGTCGTCGTTGCTCCCCAGGGTGATGACCACGGCGTCGGGATCGTCGGACGCGATGACCTCGAGAAGGTGCTGGGGCCAGTTGAACACCTCGGGGCGGGCGAGGCCCGTCGCGACCTGGCCGTTGACGGAGTTGCCGACGACGTCGATCACCTCGGCGCCGGGGGCGAGGTTGACGAACGACTGGCCGGGCGTGATCGCGAGCGAGTCCCCGCCGATCCACAGCGTCATGCGGTCGGTCGGCGAGAACGCCTGCTTCTTCGGCGGCGCCGTGGTGGAGGTGGTGGGGTCGCCGTCGTCGATGGCCACCGGGTCGGGCAGCCGGGTGTTGATGTCGTCGTCGCCGCTGCGGCCGCTGACGGCCTGGAGGCCCTTGCGGAGCCGGTCGATCTGGAGCGCGTGGCTCACGTCGTAGAGCGGCTCGGCGAAGAACCGGGCGACGTCACGGCGGATGCCCACCGGCTGGCCGTTGGCGGTCTTGCGGATCCCGGCGGCGTTGAGGAGCCCGCCCACCAGCGCGCACACGAGCATCACCACCACCACGTGGCCGGCCGACAGCGGGCGCCGCCGCGGGATGCGGGCCGCCGGGTGGCGCTCGTTGGGAGGGCGGGTCGTGGTCGGCATCAGAACTGGAAGTAGATGAACGGGGCCACGCCGCGCGGGCCGAGGGTGTTGATGACCATGAGCACCACGCCGAGGACCGCGCCCATGGCGACCGGGGACAGGCGGGAGAACCCGGCCATGAGCCGGGCGGTGAAGGCGCGGGGCACGAACTGTCCGGCGATGCCGATGAAGATCGCGAGCAGCACGCCGAACGTCACGAGGCTGGACCCGCCCTGGAACCACTCGGTCGGGTTCAGCATCCGGAAGAGGTAGTCGAACGCGACCTGGATCGACTCGGCCCGGAAGAAGATCCAGGCGAGGCACACGATGTTGAAGGTGACGATCCGCTGGGTCCACCGGCGGGCTGCGGTGTCGGGCGGGTCGGGCAGGCCGCGCCGCTCGCGCACGGTGCGGCGCCAGTGCTCGACCGACTGGGCGACGCCGTGGATGGCGCCCCAGATCACGAACGTCCACGCCGCGCCGTGCCACAGGCCGCCGAGGATCATCGTCAGCATGAGGTTGCGGTACGTGGCGCGGTCGCCCCGGCGGTTGCCGCCCAGCGGGATGTACAGGTAGTCGCGCAGCCAGCGCGACAGCGTCATGTGCCACCGGCGCCAGAAGTCCTGGATCGACGTCGCGGTGTAGGGGCTGTCGAAGTTGAGCGGGAACCGGAACCCGAGCAGCAGCGCCAAGCCGATCGCCATGTCGGTGTAGCCGCTGAAGTCGGCGTAGATCTGCACCGCGTACGCGTAGACGCCGACCAGCAGCTCGAGCGGCGTGTGGCGACCGGGCGACGCGAACACCTGGTCGACGATCTCGGTCGCGAGGTAGTTCGCGATCACGACCTTCTTGAAGAGCCCGATGAAGATCAGGAAGAACGCGCGGGTCGCGTCGATGCGCCGCGGGTCCTTCGGCTCGTCGATCTGCGGCATGAACTCGCTGCCGCGCACGATCGGGCCCGCGACCACGTGGGGGAAGAACGAGAGGTAGGTCGCGAAGTTGATGAGCGAGCCGGGCTCGAAGTCGCGCCGGTACACGTCGATGACGTAGCTGAGCGCCTGGAAGGTGAAGAACGAGATCCCGACCGGCAGTGCGATGTTGACGAGCGAGTTGCCGGCGTCGATGCCGAAGGTGTCGAGGACGTCACGCGACGACGAGACGAAGAAGTCGGCGTACTTGAAGTAGAGGAGGATGCCGAGGTTGAAGACGATCGTCAGCGTGAGCACCGCCCGCCGGCGGCGTTCGACGTCGGTCGCATGGATCGTGCGCGCCAGCAGCTGGTTGACCACCGTCGACACGGCGAGCAGGAACACGAAGTGCCAGTTCCAGTAGCCGTAGAAGAAGTAGCTGGCGGCGAGCATGAAGATCTTCCACCGCTCGCGGGTGGGCATGAGGATCCAGCTCGTCGGCAGGACGATGAAGAAGAACAGTGCGAATGTGACGGTGGGGAAGAGCATCCGTTCGCCCGTCGGGACAGCTTCGGTGGGTCATTCTCCCACCGGATCGCCGCCCGCCCGCGACACTCCACGTGCGAGTGCGTTGCCCGGCGGAAGCCGGGGTCTCAGCCCTGGGCGCGGCCCCGCTCGACGACGGCAGCCCGGCGGCGCTCCACCTCGTCGAAGTCCACCTCGTAGGTGCGGAACACCTCGCGCTCGTGGGCGAGGGCGGCGCCGACGTCGAGGCGGGCGTTGGCGTCGTAGAGGGCCTTCAGGTGCCGGACCGACGGCCCGTCGTTGCCGGCGATGTCACGGGCGAGGCCGACCGCGGTGGGGAGCAGCTCCTCGTGGGGCACCACGTGGTTCACGAGCCCGATCCGCAGCGCCTCGTCGGCGTCGACGAAGTTGCCGGTGAGGCTCATCTCCTTCGCCTTGCGCAGGCCGACGGCCATCGGCAGGAAGACGCTCATGCCACCTCCGGGGGTGACGCCCACGCGCGCGTGGGTGTCGCCGAACCGGGCCCGCTCGGAGGCCACGAGGAAGTCGCACCCGAGGGCGAGCTCGAGCCCGCCGGTGACGGCCGCGCCGTTGACGGCGCCGATCACCGGGGTCGTCATCCGCCACACCGCCTCGATGGGGTTGTCGGGCTCGCCGGTGGCGTCGGCGGGGCGGTCCCGCCCCGTGCCGCCCCGCAGGTTCTCGCCGCCGCCGCCGAGCTCCCGGAGGTCGAGCCCGGCGCAGAACGCGGGGTCGGCGCCGGTCAGGACCACGGCGTCGACGTCGTCGGCGAGCTCGGCCTCCCACAGCGCCGCCGCCGAGGCCCGGTGCAACGCGGTGTTCAGCGCGTTGCGGGCCTCGGGGCGGTTGAGCGTGACGGTGCACACCCGATCGGCGACGTCGACGAGGACGAGGTCGGTGCTCACGGCGCGGACCGTAGTGCGCGTGCGCCGGGCGCGCTCGGCGCGGCCGACGTCAGCGGATCGTGTAGACGACCGTCACCTGGACGGAGAGCTCCTCCGCGCCCGGGGCGATCGCCACGCTGTCGGCGGCGCGGAGCTCCGCCTGGGGTGCCGCCGCGACGGGGCCGGGGTCGTACGACGATTCGCTGATCGTGCGCACTTCCACGAGCGTGACGCCCGCGGCTTCCGACAGCTGTTCGGCCTGGGCCCGGGCCCGCTTCACGGCGTCGGTCCGGGCCTGGGCCACGAGCGCGCTGGTGTCGTCGAACCCGAAGGAGACGCCGCGCATCACGACGTCGTCGCCGCCCGCGCCGGCCGCCTTGTCGATGAGGGTGCCAGCCTTCGCGAGGTCGCGGAGCTGCACGGTCACGAGGTTGCTCACCTGGTAGCCGTCGATCTCGCTGTTGTCGTCGTAGTACGGGCTGATCGAGAAGCTCGACGTCTGGATGTCCTTCTCGTCGACGTCGCCGTCGCGCAGCACGGCCATCACCTTGCGGATCGCGTCGTTGTTGCGACCGAGGGCATCGCCGACGGAGTCGCCCCGGGTGCTCACGCCGAGGTTCATCGTGAGCACGTCGGGAACGCCGCGGACCCGGGCGGTCCCGGTGGCGACGAGCGTGCGGTCGGCAGCGGCGGGCGCGGTCGTGGCGTCGAGCCCGGTGGCCGCCCGGCGCGGACGCTCGGACCGGGTGGCCCGCTCCGCCCGCTCGGACCGGGTGGTGCGGGCGTGCGCGGGGAGCGCGGTGGTGCCGCCCACGACCACCGCGACGAGCGCGGCGGCCAGGGCGAGGCGGGGGGTGCGACGGGGGGTGCGACGGGGACGGGGCGATCGGGTCATGGCGGAACCTCCTGGGGTGACCGACTTGGACGCACCCGCGGCCGCCCCGGTTCCCGGAGATCGGGGATTCCTCGATCGCCGGTTGACACGACAATCACGGATAACTAATATCCGGAATATGCGGATGTCCGAAGGCGTCGAGTGGGGGATGCACGCCGTGGTGCTGCTCGCCCTCATCCCGGAGGGGACCGCGCTGCCCGCCGCACGCATCGCGGAGTTCCACGGGGTGACGGCGCCCTACCTGGCCAAGCACCTCCAGACCCTGGCCCGGGCCGGGATCCTCGAGGCGGTGCCGGGTGCTCGGGGTGGGTACCGCCTGGGCCGGCCCGCCGCCGAGATCCGGGTCGTCGACGTGGTGGAGGCGATCGACGGGCCGTCGTCGGCGTTCCGCTGCACCGACATCCGCCGGCGCGGGCCGGCCGCAGGTCCGGCGTCGGACTACACGGCCCCCTGTGCGATCCACGCCGTGATGATCAGGGCCGACGCCGCGTGGCGGGCCGAGCTCGCCCGCACCACGGCGGCGGACCTCGCGGCGAGCGTGCTCACGACCTCCTCGCCCGACTCGCTGGCGCGCGGCATCGAGTGGTTGATCCGGATCGGTGCAGTCCGGGAGGAGGCGTCATGACCCACCGCGTGTTCGTCACCGGCGCGACCGGAGTCCTCGGGCGCGCCGCCGTCCCCGTGCTCGTGGCGGCCGGGATCCGGGTCACCGGCGTCGCCCGGTCCGCGGTCGGAGCCGACCGCCTCCGCGCGGCCGGTGCGACGCCGATCACGGTCGACCTGTTCGACGGCGACGCCGTACGGGCCGCGGTGGCCGGCCACGACGCGATCGTCCACCTCGCGACCGCGATCCCGCCGATGACCCGAATGCACCGGCGCGCGGCGTGGCGCACCAACGACCGCCTCCGGGTGGACGCGACCCGGGCGCTGCTCGACGCCGCACGCGCGAACGGCATCGACCGCGTCGTGAAGGAGTCGGTGACCTTCCCGTACCTCGACGGCGGGGACGCGTGGCTCGACGAGTCGGCGCCGGTCGACCCGGCGAAGGCCTGGCGGTCGACACTGGCCGGCGAGCGGCTGGTCACCGGGTGGACCGGCAGCGGGGGTGCGGGCGTGGTGCTGCGCTTCGGCGCGCTCTACGCGGCGGACGCGCGATCGACCGACGAGGTCCGACGCCTCGCCCGGTGGGGACTCGCGCCGGTGCCCGGGCCGTCCGACGCGTTCGTGAGCGCCGTCCATGCCGCCGACGCGGCCACGGCGATCCGGGCCGCGCTCGACGCGCCCCCGGCCGTCTACAACGTGGTCGACGACCGCCCGCTGCGGCGCCGCGAGCTCGCCGACGCGGTGGCCCGCGCCTTCGGCACCGGTCGCCTGCGGGCGGTGCCCGCCGAGACGATGCGGTGGATCGGCGGTGACGGGGCCCGCGGGCTCACGGCATCCCAGCGCGTGGACAACCGGGCGTTTGCCGCCGCGACGGGCTGGGCGCCCCAGTGGGTCGACGCCGCGGCGGGCTGGGCCGCGATCGGACGGCAGTCGGTGGTGGCGGGGTGAGCGACCGGACGCGCACCGTGCTGCGGGTCGGCCTCGGGTACCTCGCCGCGATCGGTCTGCTCGTGGGGCTCTGGGCCGGCCTCGCGCCCCGCTCGTTCTACGAGGACTTCCCCGGCCTGGGTCGGGTGTGGGTCGCGGTCGACGGTCCGTTCAACGAGCACCTCGTGCGAGACGTCGGGTGGCTGAACCTCGCCCTGACCGTGGCCACGGTCTGGGCCGCGGTGACGCTCGGCCGGACGCTCGTGGTCGCGGTGCTGGTGGCCTGGCTCGTGATGAGCCTGCCGCACCTGGCCTACCACCTGGGTCACCTCGACGGACTCGCGACCAGCGATCGGGTCGGGGAGCTCGCGTCCCTCGCGCTCGTCCCGCTGGTGGCGGCGGCGCTGCTCGCGGTGGTGGTGCGGACGCGTCCCCACGCGGTCCCCTGACCGGGGCCGCACGCGGGGAGCTACGAACGGCGACCGGCGTTGGGGCGACGGCCGTGGTTGGCCTTCTTGCGGCGGGCGTTGAGCTTGCGCTTCTTCGTCTTCTTCGACACGTCGGGCTCCGGAGGTTCACGGCGGACGGGCCAGGGTAGGCGGTGGGGCCCCGTCCCGCCGAGCCGTTCCACCCGGCCGGCGTGCGGCCCGCCCCCGGCGATCAAGTGGCACCCCGCCGGTGCCGATATCCTCGACAGGTCGCCGGGCTCCGGCCCGGCGCGGGTGGACGGTCGCGCAGGAGGCACGCCAGCACATGTCTCGGTCCCGGGCGCCCCACCGTCGCTTCCTGCCCGCCCTCGCCGTCGCCGCCGTCCTCGGCTTCGTGCTCGCCGCGTGTGAGCCGGAGCCACCCCCGCCCCCGCCACCGCCCCCGTCGGCGCCCACCACCCTCCCGGCGCCAACCGTGTGCGGCTCGGTCGACACGGCGGCGGCCGCGGGCACCGCGGTGACCGTGCGCGACGGCCGCCGAACCAAGGTCGAGACGGTCCCGCCCGGCGGCGACGTCGAGGCCCGGGTCGCCCGGCTCGAGCGTGAGGGCAAGGAGATCGTCTCGGTCGACGCCGAGGTCGCCGTCTCGGTGGCCCAGACCGACGCCGACGTCAACGACCCGTTCTTCAACTCGGGTGGCGGCGGCGGCCAGCACGGGCTCTGGGGGATCAAGCGGGTCGACGCCCCCGAGGCGTGGGGCACCGGCACCCTCCAGCAGGGCCAGGGCACGACGCAGCCCGTCAGGGTCGCCGTCGTCGACACCGGCGTGCAGGGGGACCACCCGGGTCTCGTGGGGCGGGTCCTCCCGGGCGTCGACCTCGTGGTGGGCGCGCCGTTCGTGGGCACCGTCGACGGCAACGGCCACGGGACGCATGTGGCCGGGATCATCGCCGAGGCCGACAACACTGCGGGCGGCATCGGTGTCGCGCCGCTTGCGCAGATCCTGCCGGTGCGGGTGTTGGGCTGCAGCGGTGGTGGGAGCAGCGGCGCCGTCGCCAACGGCATCTACTGGGCGATCGACAACAACGCCGACGTGATCAACCTCAGCCTCGGCACGGGGTCGCAGAGCAACACGATCCTGCTCGCGGTCGAGAAGGCGTTGCGCGACGGGGTCGTGGTCGTGGCCGCCGCCGGCAACAGCGGTACCCAGGCGTCGTGCCCCACGCCGTCCACGTCGACGTCGACCATCCCGCCGACGAGTGCGCCGACGCTCCCGCCGTCGACCGGGACGCCACCCACCTCCACCCCGGTCGGCACCCAGGCCGCATCCAGCGTGCCGTCCACCACGGCGACGACGACCGCGACGCCCGGCGCGTCCGTTGCGTCGGGCGACGGGGCGGATGCGGCGGTCACGATCGAGGACTGCACGGGGACGCCGCCTCGGACCCCGGCCCTGTACCCGGCGGGCTTCGCGATCGGCCGACCCGGCCTCCTCGCCGTCGCGGCGACCGGCAACGCAGGGACGATCGTGCTCTCCGCGGGTTCGGGAATCGTCGACTGGCTTGTCGCGCCGGGTGCCTTCGTGGATCCGACGACCGTGTTCGCGACCGTCGGTGGGCAACCCCTGAAGATCTCGGGAAGCGGCGTCATCACCGGATTCCGGGTGGCGGACGGGACCACGGTGTCGGCCGGCACCGTGCTGGCCGACCTCCTGAGTGCCGACCTGCGCGCGCCGTACTCCAACGTCAACGACTACATGACGGTGGCGGCACCTGGTGGCGCGGCGAGCTCGGTGTCGAACGGCGGCATTCACTCGACCGTGCCGGGTAGCACCTACGGTTTCAAGAGCGGCACGTCGATGGCGGCACCGCACGTGGCCGGCGTGGCCGCGCTCGTGCTCTCCAAGTGCCCGAACCTCACCCCCGCGGCGGTGATGGATCGGATCGTCGGCACCGCCGAGGACCTCGGCCCGGCCGGATGGGACCCGGTGTTCGGCGCCGGGATGGTCCAGGCCGACGGCGCCGTCGCCGCGGCCTGCTGATCCCGGCCGAGATCCCCGCAGCGGGGCCCGTCCGCTACGACGCGGGCGGGGCGGGCTGGGTCGCAGGCAGGGGGGCGGTCGAGTAGGCCGTCTTCTCGATGCGCTCGGTGATGCGCCAGCCGTCGGCGGTGCGCACGAGCTTGTCGTGGTACTCCCCACCGCAGAAGAACATCGTCCCGTCGGCCATGACCATCGGGTTGTGGAACGCGGCAATCGACGTGGCGGTGTCGCCGTCGAGGGTCACCCGCCGGTTGCCCACCAGGTGCTGGTAGGCCGGGAACATCGGGAGGATCTCCGACAACCACGCCTTGATCTCGGGGTACGAACCGGCCACGCCGCCCGCGCTGATGTAGTCGATGTGCGCGTCGGCGGTGAACACGGTGTCGAGCAGGTCGAAGGTCTTGTCGTCGATCGCCTGCGCGTAGCGCGTCAGCAGCTCGTCGATCTCGAAGCGGTCCTGGAGCTCCTCGAGCGTCGGTCGGCCCATCGGGTGGTCCCCCTTGCTGGTGGTCGTGCGAGCGAACCCACGGGTGCGGGCGCGCGGGCGGATAACCGGAACGGGGCGTGAGTCTGGCACGTCTACCGTCGGGCGATGACAGCCCGGCGGGTGCTCCGGATCCCCGGCTTCCGGATGCTGCTCGCGGGCGAGACGATCAACGCCACGGGCAGCTGGGTGGCCGTGGTCGCGATCTGGGGCTTCGCCGCGTTCCGGTTCGACGCCGGAGCCGGCGACCTCGCGCTCCTCTTCATCGTCCTGTCGATCCCGGGAGCCCTGCTCGGTCCGCTGCTCGGGATCCCGATCGACCGGTTCGGCCCGAAGCGCATGCTCGTGCTCGCGAACCTCCTCGGGATGGCCAACGCCATCGCGCTCACGCAGGCCGACTCGTACCTCGCGGTCATCCTCCTGGCGCTGCCGCTCGGGCTGATCGAGGCGCTGGCCGCCGCGTCGCTCGACGCCGTCCCGCCTCGCCTGATGGACGACGAGCAGCTGGTCAGCGCCAACGCGTTCCTCGGCGGCGCCCAGGACCTGGCGGTGATCCTCGGCCCGCTCCTCGCCGCCGCGGTCAACGCTCGTTGGGGCCTGACCGGAGCGTTCCTCGTCGACGCCGCCACGTTCCTCGTGGGCGCCGTGGTGGCGATGCGCCTCGTCGTGCCCCACGAGCGGACCCCGGCCCAAGAGCGCGAGTCGTCGTGGCGCGAGCTGTGGGCCGGCTTCCGGCTCGTGCGCCGCAGCGACGGGCTCCGCTGGACGCTCGGCGTGGTCGCCAGCGTCTACCTGCTGTGGGCGCTGTTCGGGCTGCTCGAGCCGCTGTACGTGCGCGACGTGCTCGGCGAGTCCGACACCGTCTTCGCCGTGCTCCAGACCGCGTACGGCGTGGGACTGGTGGGCGCCGGTCTGGCCCTCGCCGCCCTCGGCGACCGGATCGCGAAGCCGCGCTACGTCGCGATGGCGGTCGTCGTGTCGGGCGCGACGGCGGCGCTCTACGTCGGCACGCAGTCGCTCGTGGTCGCGTTCGTCGGCGTGTTCCTGTGGGGCGTCGACGTCGCGTTCTTCTACGTGCCGGCCAAGACGCTGCTCCAGCGGTTCGCGCCGACCGCGTTCCACGGCCGGGTCCTCGCGCTGAACCAGGCGCTCGAACCCGCAGCGGGGATGATCATCACGCCGCTCGGCGCGCTCGCGCTCACCGTCGTGGGCGTGCAGGCGCTGGGCATCATCGGCGGTGCGATCGCCGCGGTGGGCGGCCTCGTGGCGCTGCGCTGGGGGTGGCGGATCGTGGTGCCCACCGGCGTCGCGGTCGATCCCCGCGCCGGCACGCCGCGCGACGCGATCGCCCTCGGCGGCTCCGCCCCCGGCTAGCCGCCTCCTGACCTCGGGTCGGTCCGCTCGCTCTGTCGCGACCGGTGGAAGTGCTGCGGGCGCTCGCTCCCCTCCTGACGTCGGGTCGGTCCGCTCGCTCTGTCGCGACCGGTGGAAGTGCTGCGGCCGCTCGCTACCCTGCTGACATCGGGTCGGTCCGCTCGCTCCGTCGCGACCGGTGGAAGTGCTGCGGCCGCTCGCTACCCTCCTGGCCGTGGAGCATCTGGGACTGATCGGGCTGTCGGACTCCGGGCACGCGGGGCTCTTCCGTGCCCTCACCGGGATGGACGTCGACCTCGCGTCCGACCGCGTGCTCGGCATGGTCAACCTTCCCGACCACCGGCTCGACGCGCTCGCCGCGATGTCGGAGTCGAAGAAGGTCGTGTACGCCACCTTCCAGATCGCCTTCCTCCCGGGGCTGTCGACCGAGGCCGGCAAGGGGCTCGGCAGCCGGTTGCTTGGATCGCTGCGCGACTGCGACGCGCTGATGCTCGTGGTGCGCGCCGCCGACGGCAACGACCCGGCGCGTGACCTGCGGGCGCTCGAGGACGAGCTCGTGCTGGCCGACCTGGGCTCGGTGGAGCAGCGCTTGTACAAGCAGCAGCGTGCGCTGAAGGGCGACAAGTCGCTCGCGCCGGAGATCGCCGCCCTGGAGCGGGCAGAGGCGATCCTCTCCGAGGGCGAGCCGCTCTACCGGTCGGACGTCACCGCCGCCGAGCGGGCGCTCCTCGCACCGGTGTTCCTGCTCACCAACAAGCCCGCGCTCGTGGTGGTCAACATCGACATCGACCAGCTCGACGCGGCCGACGAGGTCGCGGCGCCCTTCGGTGCCGACGCCCTCGCGGTGTGCGTGGAGATCGAGGGCGACCCCGACGTCGTCGCCGCGGAGGGCGCGGAGCGGGCCCAGCTGCTCGCGGAGCTGGGTGTGGCCGAGTCGGTGGTGCCCCGCCTCGCGCGGTCGGCCCTGTCGATGCTCGGCAAGGCGACCTTCCTCACGACCGGCGACAAGGAGTCGCGAGCGTGGACGTTCCGCTCCGGGGCCGCGGCACCCGAGTGCGCGGGCGTGATCCACTCCGACCTCCAGCGGGGCTTCATCCGGGCCGAGGTGATCGGCTGGCAGGAGCTGCTCGACCTGGGCTCGTGGGCCAAGGCCAAGGACGCCGGGAAGCTGCGGGTGGAGGGCAAGGAGTACGTGGTGGCCGACGGTGACGTGATGGAGATCCGCTTCAACGTGTGACTCAGACGCCGGCGGGCGGCGACGCGGCGCTCGCAGGAGAGCGAATCGCGCCCACGAAGCACACCACTGCGCCGATCGCGGTGACGAAGAACAGCGCGTTGTAGACCACGACCTTTCCGCCGTGCCAGTTCTCGCTCACGCTCAGCTCGATCCACGCCAGCGTCGTGGAGACGACGCAGATCACGGCGAGGATCGCCCCGCGGCGAACGAGGCGACGGCGCCGATCGGGGTCGGGTGGGCGGATGGATCGCGCCAGTCGGCTCCGCTGGGTCACGACGACGCCCGCGGCCACGAGGATCAGGGCGATGCCGGGGGCGAAGTCCACGGTGAGGATCGCGACGATCCCGAGCGCGGCGAGCGCCGTGGCAGTGACGGTGAGGGCCGACGTGCTGCGGCGAGGCTCCATGAACGACTCCAGTCGGTACCGCGGCACGGTGACCGCGAGGTCGAGCAGGGTCCGGCTCCAGGACCGAGCCGGGCCGAGGTCGCGGACGAGGTGGTCGAAGTCGCGCACCATCTCGTCGGCGAACTCGGCGCGGAAGCGTCGTGGGTACGCGCGCACCAGCGCCCGGTAGGCGCGGGCGTGGCGGGTCATGGTCAGGCCGTCCCGATCCGGAGGTTGGCCCGGCTGCGGGTCGCGAGGTCAGCCAGGCGGTCGGACTCCGCGATGCACACCGCCCGGCCGAGGCCGGTGAGCCGGTAGTAGCGGCGCCGGGCGTCGTCCCCCTCCGCCGGGCGTTCCTCGGTCTCCTCCGCCAGGCCGGTGTCGACGAGGCGCTTGAGCGTGCCGTAGAGGGTGCCCGGGCCCATGCGCACGACGCCGTCGGAGAGGGCTTCGACCTGCTGCATGACGGCGTACCCGTGCATCTCGCCCGCCGTGAGGGCGACCAGGACGTGGTACTGCGCTTGGGGCAGTGGCAGGAAGCGGGTCGGGTCGTGAGCGGGATTCTCCATCGACTGTTGTTATATCGGCAGTTGATATAGATGTCAACCGTCTGGTCACGGAGCGCGGGGGTCTCCGTCGCCTCCGGGCGTGCGCGATGCGGTCGTCCCGGTGGTCCCGGTGGTCCCGGGGGTCGCCGTCGCCGTCGCGGCGACGCGGGCGCACCGCCGCCGCGGCCTGCTGGGGCGCGACGGGACCGCCGGCCTCCTCGTCCTCGTGCCGTGTCGGCAGGTGCACACGTTCGGGATGCGGTTCCCGATCGACGTCGCGTTCGTCGCCCGTGACGGGCGGGTGCTGCACGTCGGCTCGCTCCGGCCGGGGCGGGTGTCGCGCCCGGTGTGGCGGAGCCGGTTCGTGCTCGAGGGGCCGGCCGGCGCGTTCGCCGGGTGGGGGATCCGGCGCGGGGTCGTGCTCCCCGTGCGCGAGCATGCAGCCCGTGAGCCACGAGGGTGCGTGTCGCCGATGAGCCGTGAAGGTGCCCTGATCCTGGTGTCGACGCCGATCGGCAACCTCGGCGACCTCTCCCCCCGGGCGGTGGAGGTGCTGCGTGACGCCGACGTCGTCGCGGCGGAGGACACCCGGCGGACCCGGGGCCTGCTGACCCACGCGGGCGTGTCGGCCGGCCGGCGACTGGTGTCGGTGCACGAGCACAACGAGCGGTCGCGGGCTGCGGAGCTGGTCGAGCGGATCCGGAAGGGCGACCGGGTGGCCTTCGTGACCGACGCCGGAACGCCCGGGATCTCCGATCCCGGTGAGCGGTTGGTGCGGGTGTGCGTGGAGGCCGGCCTGGCCGTCGAGGTGGTGCCCGGCCCGAGCGCGGTGCTCGCCGCGCTCGTCGTGTCCGGGCTGCCGACCGCCCGCTTCGTGATGGAGGGGTTCTTGCCCCGGTCGGGTCGGGAGCGGTCGGACCGGGTCGCCCTCGTCGCGGGGGAGTCCCGGACGACGGTGCTGTTCGAGGCGCCGAACCGGCTGGCCGCGACCCTGGCCGACCTGGCGGCGGCGTGCGGGGGCGACCGCCCGATCGTCATCGCCCGCGAGCTCACGAAGCGGTTCGAGGAGATCTGGCGCGGCACCCTCACCGACGCGGTCGCCCACGTGGCCGAGGTCGAGCCCCGCGGCGAGCACGTGCTGGTGCTGGCGGGCGCCCCGGCCGAAGCGGCCCCCGACGACGCCGCCGTGCGCGACGCCGTCGCCCGCCTCCTCGCCGACGGCGTGTCGGCCCGCGACGCCGCCACCGAGGTCGCGACCACCCTCGGCGTCCCCAAGCGCCGCGCCTACGACATCGCCACCACCCTCCGCCGCCCCTGACGCCGATGCGCTTCTCACCGTCGATCGGGGATCGACGGTGAGAAGCGCATCGGGGAACTGGGGGGCAGGGCGAGGGGGGGCCCTGGGTATCGTGGCCCGGTGGCAACGCCCTTCTACGTGACGACCCCGATCTACTACGTCAACGACGCCCCTCACATCGGGCACGCGTACACGACGGTCGCGGCCGACGCCCTGTCCCGCTGGCGGCGCCTGTGGGGTGACGACGTCGTGTTCCTCACCGGGACCGACGAGCACGGCCTGAAGGTGCAGCGGGCCGCC
>VGCA01000023.1 GCA_016870245.1 Actinomycetota bacterium
GCCCTCGTCCCAGCCCTGGATGACCTGGCCCACGCCGAAGCCGAACTGCAGCGGGTCGTTGCGGTCCCACGAGGAGTCGAACTCCTGCCCGGTGCTCCAGGCGACGCCCACGTAGTGGACGGTCACGCCGAGTCCCTGGACGGGCTCGTCGCCGGTGCCGAGCTCGAGGTCCTCGATCACGAGCTCGGCGGGCGGCTCGGCGTCGGGGACGGTGATGACGGGCTTGGAGTCGGCCATCCGGTGAACCTAGCGGCCGCGGGGGTCGACGATGCGGGCGACCCCCGTCCTCACCCCGTCCTCACCCCGTGACCGGCCCCCGTGCGGGGAGGAGTACGGTGCCGCAACCACCACGGCACACGAGGGGGACGATCACGATGGGACAGTGGAGTCGCGACGAGCTCGAAGGCGCTTTCGCCGCGTACCTCGACGCGGCGGCCCACGGCGCCGACACCGGCGACTGGACCCGCTTCGCCGACCACTTCACCGAGGACTGCTTCTACAAGGAGCACCTGGTGGGTGAGATGCACGGACGTTCCGAGGTCCTCGCCTTCTACCGGCGGTCGATGGTCGAGGACTACCCGGGGAACTGCATCGCGACGTTCCCGGTGGAGTGGCACATCGTCGACGACGAGCGGGGCTGGATCGTGTTCCAGGCGTGGTCGGTGATGGAGGACCCCGGAGACGGCTCGGTCCACCGCGCCTACAACTTCAGCCTGGTGAAGTACGCGGGCGACGGACGGTTCTCCTACCAGGAGGACATCTACAACCCGATGACCTTCGCCACGATGATCGGCGAGTGGGAGGCGGTGCGGGCGGGCGCGGCCCCCGATCGCGGTCAGGACGCGTAGCCCGCCGGGTTCGTCGCCTGCCAGCGCCAGTGGTCGGCGCACATCTCGTCGAGCGTGCGGGTGGCCCGCCAGCCGAGGAGCTCGGCGGCCGCCGTGGGGTCGGCCCACGCGGCCACGACGTCTCCGGCGCGCCGGGGGCCGACCTCGTAGGGGATCGGTTGGCCGGTGGCGGCGCGGGCGGCGTGCACGACGTCGAGCACGGAGCTGCCCACTCCCGTGCCGAGGTTGACCGCGATCGCGCCGTCGAGGCGGTCGATGTGGTCCAGCGCGGCGAGGTGGCCCTCGGCGAGGTCGACGACGTGCAGGTAGTCGCGGATGCACGTGCCGTCGGGGGTTGGGTAGTCGTCGCCGTTCACGGTGAGGTGGTCGCGGCGGCCCACCGCCACCTGCATGATGTACGGCATCAGGTTGTTGGGGATGCCGACGGGGTCCTCGCCGATGCGGCCGCTCGGGTGCGCGCCCACCGGGTTGAAGTAGCGCAGCAGCGCGACGCGCCAGCCCGGCTCCGACGCGGCGACGTCGGCGAGCATCTCCTCGATGATCAGCTTGGTGCGCCCGTAGGGGCTCTGTGCCCCGACGCGCATGCCCTCGGTGATCGGCACCCCCTCCGGCTCGCCGTACACCGTGCACGACGACGAGAACACGAGGTCGCGCACGCCGTGGCGCTGCATCGCCTCGAGCAGGCACACGGTGCCGCCGACGTTGTGGTCGTAGTACCAGAGGGGGTGGTCGACCGACTCGCCCACGGCCTTGCGCCCGGCGAAGTGCACGACCGCCGCGGCGTCGCCGACGGCGAACGCGCGGTCGAGGTCGGCGGGCTCGCGGATGTCGCCCTCGACGAACGCGCACCGGTCGGCGTCGGCGCCGGTGAGCTCTCGCACCCGGTCGATCGCGACCTCGCTCGAGTTGTCGAGGTTGTCGATCACCACCACGCGCCAGCCCGCCTCGAGCAGGACGACGCACGTGTGGCTGCCGATGTATCCGGCGCCGCCGGTCACGACGACGGTGCGGTCTTCGGGCTCGCTCATCATCCTCGCTCCCTGTCCGCGCCGAGCGTAGGGCGCCGGGCCGGTGATCAGCCTGCGAGGAGGGCGCCGAGGGTGTCGAGCACGAACTCGAGCGTGGCGTCGTCGATCGCGTGGCTCAGCGGCAGGAGCATTCCGGCCTCCATCACCCGGTCGGCGTGGGGCAGGCCGTCGGCGGGGACCCGCACCTCCCGCCCGGCGAGCATCGGCTGGCGGGCGACGTTGCCGGTCCAGATGGTGCGGGTGTCGATGCCGTGGCCGTCGAGGTGGGCCTGGAGGTCGGGCCGGGCGAACCCGGCGTCCGGTTCGATGAGGAGCGGGTAGCCGAGCCACGCAGTCTCGAGGTCGGCCGTCTGGCGGGGGAGGGTGAACCGGTCGCGGTGGTCGCCGAGCCACTCGGTGTAGCGGTCGAACGTGCGCCGCCGGCGGGCGAGGTTGGCCTCGAGCTTGTCGAGCTGCGCCAGACCGAACGCCGCCCCCATCTCCGACGGCTCGAAGTTCCAGCCCAGCTCGTCGAAGATGAACTGGTTGTCGTAGCGGATGCCGTCGAGGTCCTCCCAGAAGGAGTGCTCGCCCCGCCGGGTGCCGTAGAACTGCACCTCGGAGCGACGACCCCAGCGGCGGAGCATCAGCGCGCGGTCGCGCAGCGCGTCGTCGTCGAGCAGGAGCATCCCCCCGTTGCCGCCACAGGTGAGGATGTGCGAGTTGGCGAAGCTGGTGACGGTGAACGTCGACCGCTCGCCGGTGGGGCGCCCCCGGAGGCGGGGGCCCAGGGTGTCGCACGAGTCCTCGATGGTGACGAGGTCGTGACGGTCGGCGATCGTGCGGATCGCGTCCCAGTCGGGCGCGTTGCCGATGAGGTTCGGCATCAGCAGCGCCTTCGTGCGCGGCGTGATCATCTCCTCGATGCGCGTGACGTCGACGCAGTAGGTGTCGGGCTCCACGTCGACGAGCACCGGCACCGCGCCCGCCCGCACGATCGGCGCGATGTCGGTGGAGAACGTGAGCCCGCAGGTCACCACCTCGTCGCCGGGCTCGAGGTCGAGCAGCTCGACCGCGAGGTACAGCGCCGACGAGCCGGAGTTGACCATCACGCCGCGGCCCTTGCCGAACAGCTCGGCAACGCGCCGCTCCATGGCGTTGACCCGGCGCCCGGGCCACAGACCCTGGGGCCCGGAGCGCAGCACCTCCACGACCGCGGCGATCTCCGCCTCGTCGTGCACGCTGCTCGAGTAGAACACGCGGTCGGTCGTCACGGCGCCTCCCTGTGCGTTGTGCGCGTGAGGCGTTCTACCGGATCGGTGCGGGGGCGCGCCGTCCGGAGCGGAGCACCCGGGCGAGCTCGGCGGTGTCGACCCGGGCCCGAGCCCGGCCCCGGGTGCGGGTCGGGTTCACCAGGGTGTGGGCGTCGAGGTACACCCGGGGCGTCCGGTACAGGTAGGCGATCGCGGTGCCGTGGGCCGGGCACACGTAGCGGTCGGGTGCGTGGGCGAGGAGCCACGCCCGCACCTTGGGTGTCTCGGCCCCGCTCATGGTGGGGAACAGGTGGTGCTCGACGTGGTGGCTGAAGTTGAAGTGCAGCCGGTCGAGCACCCGCCAGGTGCGTACCGACATCGAGTTGTCGAGCGGGTCGTTGCTCGTGGCCATCGGCCGCATGAAGTGGTTGGTCGCGATGTAGCCCATCGTGATCGTGTTGGCGACGACGAGCGGGACGCCCACCGCGAACACCGCACGCGCCGGCCCGGCGACGACCGCGATCGCGGTCCACGTCGCGAGCACGGCGACGGCCGCGACCATCGCGGGTTCGCGTCGGAGGCGCGCGAAGCCGCGCACCCGTGACGACTGCAGCCACAGGACCACCTGCCCGTGGAAGGTGAACCAGTAGCCGAGGAAGAGCGCGCTCAGCGGGTTGCCCGAGCCGGGCGCGAGCGGGACGACGAGCCGCGTCGACCGGGCCCGGCGGTAGCGCCGCAGCGTGCCGAACGCGTCGGGGTCGCTCCCGCGGTTGGTGTGCGCGTGGTGCATCTGGTTGTGCCACACCCGCCAGAGCCCGGGCGAGATCCCCATCGGCAGGAAGCCGATCCCGCCGAGGAAGGTCTGGAGCCGGCGGGAGCGCACCACGGAGCCGTGCAGCACCTCGTGGGCGAGGAATCCGCCGGCCGCGAGGGTCTGGCCGAGCACCAGCGCGAGGAGCAGCGCGAGGTACCAGGGGAGGGACGCGCGCACGAGGAGGGCCAGGCAGGTGACCGACGTCGCGGCCAGTGGCAGGAACCACAGGGCCCGGCGGGGGCGGGGCGCGAAGGCGTCCGGTCCCAGGTCGGCCCGAATCCTCCGGCGGACGTCGTCCCGACCGGCGGGGGTGGGTGCCGCGGCGGGGTCGGCGGTGCGCCCCGGGCGGGCGGGGTCGGCGGGGACGGCGGGGCGGGCAGCGGTCACGGCACTCCTCGGGGTCGCCTGAACCTACGGTAACGTAACCTACGCTACCGAAACCTACGGTCCCGTATCCAAGCGGGCTACCGTCGGGCCGTGACCACCGGCAAGCGGACCCGCCTCTCCGCCCTGGAGCGCCGCAACCAGCTCGTCGAGGTGGGCCGGGCGGTCTTCGCCGAGAAGGGGTTCGAGGCCGCCTCCGTCGAGGAGATCGCCGAGCGGGCCGGCATCTCCAAGCCCGTCGTGTACGAGCACTTCGGCGGCAAGGAGGGCCTGTACGCGGTCATCGTCGACCGTGAGTTCGAGTACGTGGTCGACCGGATCACCGCGGCCATCGCGGGGGGCTCGCCCCGGGCCCGGGTCGAGGCCGCGGCGCTCGCCCTCATCACCTACGCCCAGGACCGGCGCGACGGCTTCGACGTGCTCGTGCACGACGCACCCACCTCGTCGGGCTACTCCAACCTCCTGAGCGAGGTCGCATCACGCGTCGACACCCTCATGGAGGAGCAGCTCCTCGCCGCCGGGTACGGCGCCGAGTACAGCGCCGCGCTGGCGCCCCTGCACTCGCAGGCGCTAGTCGGGATGGTGAGCTTCGTCGCGCAGTGGTGGCGCGAGCACCCGACCATGTCGCCCGAGGAGACCGCGGCCCACGTGGCCGCGCTCGCGTGGATGGGTCTGCGGCACCTCCCGAAGGAGCCCGACGAGCTCCGGCGCGAGCGTCCGGCGGCACCACCCGACCACCGGTGACGACGTGGGGAACTCCCCGCGCCGCCTTCTTGCGTCCCCGGCGCAGCGGATGGATGCGCAGGAGACGCCAGAAGGAGCCTTGGGACGGGTCTATTGCAATGGCGATAGGGTGGGGCGTCCCGGCGCCGACGTGAGGCGACAGCGATGACCCGAGTCCCGATCGATCGGTCGACCACCCTCGACGACGTGCGGGCGGCGGTGCGCGACTGGGTCGACGCGCACGTGCCGGACCCGTGGCGGGCGGCCGCGGCACAGGGCGGGCGGGCCGCGATCCGGGCGGTACGCCCCCGGGCCGACTACGAGGCCTGGTACCCGACCTTCGCCGACAGCGGCCTCGCGGTGCCGACGTGGCCCGTCGAGTACTCGGGACTCGACCTCGCGATCGAGCAGGCGCGCGCGGCCGACGACGTCCTCGCCCCGTACAACCTCGGCCGGCTCAACCCGCTCGGCATCAACAGCGTGGCGCCGCCGCTGTTCAACCACGGCACCGAGGAGCAGCGCCTGCGCTTCCTCCCGCCGCTCGTGCGCAACGAGGAGAAGTGGTGCCAGCTCCTCAGCGAGCCCGGCGCCGGTTCCGACCTCGCGTCGCTCGCCACGCGCGCGGTGCGCGACGGCGAGGAGTGGGTGATCAGCGGCCAGAAGGTGTGGACCACCTGGGCCCACTTCTCCGACTTCGCGATCTGTCTCACGCGCACCGACCCCGACGTGCCCAAGCGCAAGGGACTCACCTACTTCGTCGTCGACCTGCACGCCCCGGGCGTCGACGTGCGCCCGCTGCGCCACATCGGCGGTGAGATCGACTTCAACGAGGTGTACCTCGACGAGGTTCGGGTGCCGGACTTCTACCGGATCGGCGACGCAGGCGACGGGTGGCGCGTCGCCAACGCCACGCTCACCGGTGAGCGCAGGATGGTCTCGGGCGGCGGCCAGGGCGGGTTCGACCGCATCGGCGGGTCGGGCATGGATGCGATCATCCGCCGGGCCGCCGAGCTGGGCCGCACGACCGATCCCCACCTCCGCCAGCGGATCGCCGCGCTGTACTCCGAGGAGCAGATCCGCCGCTGGACGAACCAGCGCGTCGCCGACAGCGGCGGGAAGGCCGGCCCCGCGGTCGCGTCGATCGGCAAGATCCACAACGGCGCGATGAACCAGCGGATCCAGCTGCTCGCGACCGACCTGCTGGGTGCGAACGCGACGGCGTGGGAGGGGGCTCCGACGGCCGGACCCGAGGCCTGGGCCGACGCGATGCCCTACGAGGTGAAAGGCATGCTGCGCAGCCGGGCCAACACCATCGAGGGCGGCACCACCGAGGTCAACAGGAACATCCTCGGCGAGACCGTGCTCGGCCTGCCCCGCGAGCCGGACCCGTTCCGCGAGGCCGCCTGGAAGGACGTGCCCCGATCGTGAGGCCGCGACCGTGAGCACGAACCTCGCGTCGGTCCTGGTCGACCACCCGTTCGCCGACGACGTGCCGTTGCTGCACTCGGTCGACGACTCGCTGACGGCGGGGGAGTGCCGGGCCCGGGCGGCGTCGGTTGCCGACGCGCTGCGGGCCGCAGGGGTGCAGCCGCACCAGGCCGTCGCCGTGCAGCTGCCGAACGACCCGCGGGCGGTCGTCACCATGTTCGGTGTGTGGCTGGCCGGTGCGGTGTTCGTCCCGGTCAACGCCCGTTTCCCCGCAGCCGAGGTCGAGCACGTGCTCAACCGCACCCAGCCCGCGGCGCTGGTGACCACCGACGGCGTCACCAAGCTGGTCGACGGCGCCGCCTACGGCGTCGACGACGCGGTCGTGCTGTGGACCTCGGGGACCACCGGCGCACCCAAGCCGATCGTGCAGACGCACTCCGGCTACCTCGAGATGATCGACCGCGTCCTCGAGCCGCTGCGCGGGAAGTCCGCCGAGCCGCGCACCGCGAAGCCCACGCCCAACCTCGTGCCCGTCGGCCTCGCGCTCAACGCCGGCATCTACAACACGGTCTTCGGGCTCCGAGCCGGCGCCGAGGTCGTGGTGATGGACCGCTTCGACCCGTCGGTGTTCGCCGCGCTGGTGCAGCGCTTCGGGATCAGGTCGACGGTGCTGCC
This sequence comes from Actinomycetota bacterium, assembly GCA_016870245.1. GTDB lineage: Bacteria > Actinomycetota > Acidimicrobiia > IMCC26256 > PALSA-555 > CAIUKV01. Next base: position 7,133 of record VGCA01000023.1, read on the forward strand.
ACCCGCGGCGATGACGATGCTCAACGACGACGCGTCGGTCACCGACCTCACGCCGTTGCGGTTCGTCCGCTCGATCACCGCGCCACTGTCGCCACTGCAGGCCCGGCGGTTCTCCGACCGCTTCGGCGTGACGGTGCTCAACAGCTACGGCCAGGCCGAGATGGGCGAGGTCATCGGGTGGACCGCGCGCGACGCGCGGGAGCACCCCGAGAAGCTCGGTGCTGCAGGTCGCCCGCTGCCGGGCGTCGCCGTGAAGGTGGTCAACGACGCGGGTGAACCCCTCGACGGCGTGGGGCGCCTGCTCGTGCGGCCCCCGGGCGCGACCGCGGCGGCCAAGCAGACCGGCCGCCTCGACGCCGAGGGCTACGTCGACACCGGCGACCAGGGCCGCCTCGACGAGGACGGCTTCGTATGGATCGAGGGCCGCTCGGGTGACCTCATCAACCGCGGCGGCAACAAGGTCTTCCCCGCCCAGGTGGAGGAGGTCCTGCGCCTGGCCCCGGCCGTGCTCGACGTCGCCGTGGTGGGAGTGCCCGACGACCGGCTCGGTGAGGTACCCGTCGCGTTCGTGGTCACGGTCGGTGACGTCGACGACGAGGCCCTCGGCACCGTGTGCCGCGAGCACCTCGCGCCGTACAAGGTGCCCGTCGCCTTCCATCGCCTCGACGAGCTGCCCCGCAGCGAGATCGGCAAGGTGCTGCGCGCCGACCTGGTTGCCCGGGCCGTCGGCGCGGGCTGACGCCCCGGGCTACTGCGGCAGCACCACGGCGGGCAGCGGGTGGCGGAAGAGCGCGGCCGCGTTCTCGGAGCAGATCATCCGCAGCTCGTCGGTGGGGAGGTGGCCCCAGTACTTCTCGATCTCGAGCTGGGTGTCGGGCCAGGTGCCGTCGCCGTGGGGGTAGTCGACCTCCACCATGATGTTCTCGACGCCGATGCGGTAGCGGGTGTCGATGGTCGACGGGTCGTCGAGCGTGCAGAACCAGAAGTTGCGCTTCAGCACGTCGGCGGGCCGGATGTCCCAGCCGAGCCCGTAGCCCGAGCGGTCGATGATGTTGTCGAGCCGGTCGAGGAGCATGGCGACCCAGCCGATCCCCCCTTCGCTCATCGCGATCTTGATCTCGGGGTGTTCCACCGCGTAGCCCGACCACAGCCACTCGGCGCACGCAGTGAGCGAGAGCTGACCGAACAGCGTCGCGCCGAGCTGGAGGAACGGGGATCCCGGAGGGTTGTCGTGCCCGCCGGAGCTGGCCACGTGGATCGAGAGCACGGTGTCGGTCTCCACGCAGGCGCGGATGATCGGGTCCCAGTGGTCGCGTTCCCACAGGTTGGGGAGGCCGACCTGGTGCGGCCGCTCGGGCATGGTCACCGTGCGGAATCCGCGCTCGGCGTTGCGGTGGATCTCGGCCACCGCCTGCTCCGGGTCGGAGAGGAACGCGACCCCGAGCGGGATGATCCGGTCGGGGTGCGCGGAGTACCACTCGTCGTGGATCCAGTCGTTCCAGGCGCGCGTGCACGCGGCGCCGAGCTCGGGATCCTCGGCGTTGAAGAACACCCGTCCGGCGAAGCCGGTGATCATCGACGGGAAGTTCACGGAGGCGTACACGCCGTTGACGTCCATGTCCTTCACCCGGGCGTGCACGTCGAAGCAGCCGGGCCGCATCTGCTCGAAGCGGAACGGCTCGAGCTTCACCGACTCGCGGCGACGCCCGGCCAGCGCGTTCATGCCGACCTGGGTGAAGGTCTGGCCCTCGAACTCCCACACCTGGTGGCCCTCGGGCGTCTCGACGATCCTCGGGGCGCGGTCCTGGAGCCGCGCCGGGAGGCGGCCTTCGAACATGTGGGGCGGCTCCACGACGTGGTCGTCGACGGAGATGACCGTGTACTTCACCTCGCGGGGGAGCGGCTCCGGCAGGAACAGGTCCTCGGTGGTGGTCATCGTGCCTCCAGGCTTCGGGCGGCGAACGGTCCGACGAGCGTATTGCGCCCGGGCGGGGTCAGGCGGACCGGCGGGCCCACACGGCGAACAGCGGGTCGCCCCGGTGGTCGGGCGGGGTGCGGCGGTCCGCGACCGGCTCGTCCCAGCCCCCCGAGCGCCGGAAGTACTCGGCCACGATCGCGAGGTGCTGCGCATCGGTCGACTCCAGCCAGCCCCGGATCGCCCGGGTGGGGAAGCAGCGGTTCGAGAAGGTGCACGCGAACAGGCCGCCGGGGCGCAGCACCCGGGCCACGTCGGTGAACACCTCGATCGGGTGGACCAGGTAGTCGACCGAGACGCAGCACACCGCGGCGTCGAACGACTCGGCCGCGAACGGCAGCGCGGGCGAGCGGTTGAGGTCGTGGACCACGGCGGCCCGGGCCTGACGGTTCTGCGCGAGCTCGACCGCGTTCATCCCGAGCACCGTGAGGTGCTCCGGAGCCTGCGCGAAGTGCGAGACCCACGAGCTCATCAGGTCGAGGACCCGCCCCGAGATCGCCAGCTCCTCGTACAGCGCGCCGACCGCGGCGATCGCGTCGCCGTCGATGTGGGTCACCAGCCGCGGCCACGAGTAGAACGCGGAGTCGGGCGACGGGTCGGCCCGGTCGAAGAACCCGGGCGGGAAGGCGGCGGCGCGGTCCATCGGGGGCGCCAACCCCGGCCCGGACGCTTCCCTTCCCCCGCGGTGACCCGGGGTCGGCCCGGCCGGGCTCGCCCCGCTGCGCCTACAGTGCAGGCGGTCGAGATGTCCGACATTTCGCCGCCTCGGGGCGGTCGGGGGGAGCAGCGCACGATGGCAGGCACCGGCAGCGGTGGGGAGTGGGACGCCACCCTCGCCGACCTCGAGGAGCGGCGGAGCGCCGCCCGGGTGATGGGTGGGGAGGAGCGCCTGGCCAAGCACCGGGCCGCGGGCAAGCTCGACGCCCGGGCCCGCATCGATCACCTGCTCGACCCCGGCTCCTTCCACGAGCTCGGCACGCTCGTCGGTGGTCCCGAGCTGCCGGCCGACGCCATCGTCATGGGGCACGGCCGCATCGACGGCCGACCGGTGATGGTGGCGGCTGAGGACTTCACGGTGAAGGCCGGCACGATCAGCCACGCCGCCAACTCCAAGCGGTACCGGGTGGCGGAGATCGCGCTCACCGACCGGGTTCCTCTCGTGATGATGCTCGACGGCGCGGGCTACCGCGCCGACGGCAAGCACGGTGGGCGCACGCCCACCGACCTGCTGTCCCAGGCCAAGTGCTCCGGGCGGGTGCCGCTGATCACCGCCGTCCTCGGTTCGTCGGCCGGGCACGGTGCGCTGGTCGCCCCCGTCTCCGACTTCACGGTGATGAGCGCGCACGCCGCGGTGTTCACCGCGGGCCCACCGGTGGTGTTCGAGTCGATCGGCGAGCAGATCACCAAGGAGGAGCTCGGTGGGCCGTCGGTCGCGATCGCGAGCGGCCTCATCCACAACGTGGCGCGCGACGACGCCGCCGCGCTCGACCTGGTACGCGCCTACCTCGCGTACTTCCCGTCGTCGGCGTGGTCGTATCCGCCCGACGAGCCCTTCGGCTCCGACCATGGGCCCCGGCCGGTCCCCGAGATCCTCGACATCGTCCCCCGCAACGGTCGGCGCGTCTACGACATGCACCAGGTGATCGAGCACGTCTTCGACGCCGACTCGGTCTTCGAGGTGCAGCCCGACTTCGGCAAGACGGTGATCTGCGCGCTGGCCCGCCTCGGCGGCCACCCGGTGGCGGTGGTGGCCAACCAGCCGAAGGTGTTGGCGGGCTCGGTCGACGTCGACGGCGCCGACAAGGCCACCCACTTCATCCAGGTCGCCGACTCGTTCCACCTGCCGCTGGTGTTCCTCGCCGACAACCCGGGCGTGATGCCCGGCAGTGCGTCGGAGAAGCGGGCGATCCTGCGCAGCGGGGCCCGCATGTTCGCGACGCAGAACGCCGTGCAGGTGCCGAAGTTCCAGGTGACCATGCGCAAGGCCTACGGCTTCGGCTCGATGGTCATGGGCATGATCGGCTTCGACGGCCAGTCGTCGGTGTTCGCCTACCCGGGCGCCACGATGGGGGCGATGGGCGCGGCGGCGATGAGCCGGGCCACCGGCGCCGACGTCGACGAGGCCGACCGCCTCCGCCGGGCCGAGGAGGAGGCGTCGTACCGGTCGGCGGCCACGCTCGGCTTCGACGAGCTCATCGACCCGCGGGAGACCCGCGACGTCCTGCTGCACGGCCTGGAGCGCGCCCTGCACCGCCGGCAGGCCGCGCCGGAGCCGGTGGCCCGGGTCGGCATCCTGCCCTAGCCCCGACGGCGGAGCGTTCTTGCCGGTCGGGTGCCGGTTTGCTGGAATGCCCCGCGCATGGGGGACACCAGCACCGGAGGGTCGTCGAAGCCGCTCGCGGGCCTGCGGGTCGTCACCACCGCCAACGCCCTGCCCGCCGCCATCGTGGGGCAGCACCTGTCCGACGCCGGCGCCGAGGTCTGGCTGCTCGAGCCGCCCGGCGGGTCGCGCCTGCGCGCCAGCAGTGCGTGGGAGGTGTGGGCGCGCGGCCAGCGCAGCGTCGTCGTCGACCTCACGCAGGATGACGACCGGGCCCGCGCTCGCGCGCTGATCGCCCGCAGCGATGTCTTCGTCGACAGCTGGGCGCCCGGGGTGGCCGCCCGCCTCGGTCTCGCGGCCGACGACCTGTGCGCCGACAACCCGCGCCTCGTGCACGTGCGCATCAGCGCGTTCGGCGACGACACCCGCTACGCGGCCGCCGAGGGCTGGGAGGCCGCGGTGATGGCGGCCATGGGTGGCCCCCAGGGCTTCGCGAGCCTGACGATGCGTCCGGGGCCCGCGTTCGTGAGCACGCCCTACGCGTCGGTCGCGGCGGCGCACCTCTCGATCCAGGGCGCGCTCGGCGCGCTGGTGGAGCGCGAGCGCAGCGGCGCGGGCCAGCAGCTCGAGGTCACCCTCGCCCGGTCGCTCGTCGCGTACGACACGTGGAACTGGCTGCTGCACGTGCTGGCCGAGCGGTACTCGCAGGCGTTCGCCGTCGGCTCGGCGATGGACGCCGACCGGCTGGTGCCCAACACCCCGATGTTCTTCCGCCTGCTGGTGGGCATGTCGAAGGACGGGCAGTGGCTCCAGTTCTCGCAGACCACCGACCGGCTCTGGCACGCGTTCCTTCGCGCGTGCGACCTCGACCCCGAGGACCCCGCGGTCCTCGCGATGGAGAACGCCGAGGAGGACGACGTCCGGGTGGCGTTCTGGGAGACGCTCCTCGCCGCGGTGCGCGGCCGCACGGCCGACGAGTGGGCCGCGGTGTTCGACGCCGACCCCAACGTCTGGGCCGACGTGTACCGCGGCGGGCCGGGCACGCTCGAGCACCAGCAGCTCGTGGCCGACGGCCGGGTGGGGTACAGCGCGTCGGGGACGCGCGTCCCCGGCGGCCTCGCCCTCGCGCGCGACTGGACCGTCGATCCCTCCGTCCCGCCACCCGACCTCGGCGCCGACGCGGCCGCGCTCGACGGCGTGCTTGCAGAGGCCCCCGCGCCGGCGACGGGCGGGGATGCGGCGGGCGACGGCCCCGCGCTCGACGGCGTGACGATCGTCGAGATCGGCTCGTTCTTCGCCGCGCCGTTCGGGGCCACGCTGCTCGCCGAGCAGGGCGCGCGCGTCATCAAGATCGAGACCGGGGTGGGCGACGCGATCCGCCACCTCATGCCGTTCCCGGAGCTCTCGGGGATCAAGGTGCTCCAGGGCAAGGAGTCGGTCTCGCTCGACATCGCCACGCCCGAGGGGTTGGCGACCGTGCGCGAGCTGGTGGCGCGCGCCGACGTGGTCCTCCAGACGTTCCGGGGCGGGGTGGTCGACCGGCTCGGCGTGGCCCCCGCCGACCTGCTCGCGGTGAGGCCCGACCTCGTGTACGTGAGCGCCCCCGGCTACGGCGAAGGGCCACCGTGCGGGGCCAAGCCCGCGTTCGCCCCGACCATGGGCGCAGCGTCGGGGATGGCGGTGCGCAACGTGGGCGGCCTCGACCTGGTGCCGCGCGGGCCCGACCTCGACCTGGTCACCGTGAAGCGCACCGCGATGCGCCTGGCCACCGGCGCGAGCTCGCCGGCCAACTCTGACGGCGTCGCCGCGCTCGGCGTGGGCACTGCGCTCGCCATCGGGATCTACGGGCGGGTGCGCCACGGGACGGGTGACGTGCTGCGCACCTCGATGCTGTCGTCGGTCGCGCACTCGTTGGCCGACACGTCGGTGGTGGGGCCCGGGGGCACGCCGACGCCCGCGCCCGACGCCGAGCTGTACGGGATCGGCCCGTGGCACCGCCTCTACGAGACGGCCGACGGCTGGGTGATGGTGACCGTCGAGCGCCCGGCCGCCCGGGCCCGCCTCGCCGCGCGGCTGGGCGTCGACCCCGCCGCCGATGCCGATGCGCTCGCGGCGCAGATCGCCGACGCGCTGCGCGATGCGACCGCGGTCGAATGGGAGTCCGAGCTGCTCCCCGAGGGCGTGACCGTCGTCGCGGTGTCGCCGTGGGGGCTCGACCGGACGTTCGTCGTCGGCGACATCGCCGAGGAGCTGGGGCTGCGGGCACCGTCGACGCACCCGACCCTCGACGAGTACCCGCGGGCGTCGAGCTACGTGCGCTTCTCGCGCAGCCGCTCGGTGCTGGGCGACGCCCCGATGTGCGGACAGGACACCGAGCGGGTGCTGGCCGAGCTGGCCGAGCCGGCCGTCGACGCGAGGTCGTGAGAAGGAGCGCAGTGATCGATCTCAGGAACCAGGCGGCGATCGTCGGGTTCGGGTACGTGCCGTTCGGCAAGCGCGGGCAGTACGCCGACCAGGGCCACCTGCGTCTCGTCGTGGAGGCGGTCACCGCCGCCTGCGCCGACGCGGGCATCACGCCCGCCGACGTCGACGGCTACAGCTCCTACTACACGCCGATCGACCCGCCCGAGCTGTTCGAGGCCTTCGGTGCCAAGCAGCTGCGGTACACCGCGCAGACCTGGGGCGGCGGCGGCGCGTCGATGTGCGGCGCGTTCCAGAACGCGGCCATGGCCGTCGCCACCGGCGCGGCCGACTACGTGGTCGTGCACAAGGTGATGACGATGGAGGCCGGAGCCCGCTACGGGCAGGCGTTCGGCCAGATGGGCCAGGGCATCCCGACGATCGGCGGGCCGTTCCAGTACAGCGTGCCCTACGGGCTCCAGGCTCCCGGTCAGATGTTCGCGCTGGCGGCCCGCCGGCACATGCACCTCTACGGCACGACCACCGAGCAGTACGCGCACGTCACGATGCACGCGCGCGAGATGGCGGTGAACAACCCCGAAGCGCGCTTTCGCACCCCGATCACGATCGAGGACCACCACGCGAGCCAGATGATCGCCGACCCGCTGCGGCTCTTCGACTTCTGCATGGAGACCGACTACGGCTGCGCTGTGGTCATCACGTCGGCCGAGCGGGCGCAGGACTGTCCCCACCCGCCCGCGTACATCACCGCCGCGGGCGTGGGCGCGCCGTTCCGGTTCGGCAACGCGCTGATGAGCTTCTACAACCAGCCCGACGAGGACTTCGCGTCGAGCGGTCAGCGCGCCGTCGCGCAGGAGCTGTACCGCATGGCCGGGATGGGCATCGCCGACATGGACGTGGCGATGGTCTACGACCACTTCACCCCGATGGTGATCACGAGCCTCGAGGATTTCGGCTTCTGTGCGAAGGGGGAGGGCGGGCCCTACGTCGAGGACGGCAACCTCGGACTCGACGGCCCGCTCCCGGTCAACCCCCACGGCGGCAACCTCGCCGAGGCGTACACCCACGGCATGACCCACGTGAACGAGGCGGTCCGCCAGATCCGGGGCACCGCCATCAACCAGATCCCCGGCGCCACCAACGTGCTGGTGGTCGGCGGCGCGGGCCCGTCGCCGACGAGCGGGATGATCCTGACCGGGAGCCCGTCATGAGCGGGAGCGCACGCGATGAGTGAGGCGATGCCGGGGCTGCCCGGACCCCGACCTGATCCGACGTCGGAGGGCTACTGGCTCGCGGCCGGCCGCGGTGCGCTCGTCGTGCAGCGCTGCGCGGCGTGCGGCGTCGACCGCCATCCGCCCACCGAGGTCTGCTACGCCTGCGGGTCGCTCGACTGGTCGTGGGAGCCGCACTCCGGCCTCGCCACCGTGTACTCGTACACCTGGGTCGAACGGCCCATCCACCCCGGGCTCGCCGCGCTCGGCTCGTACAACACCACGGTCGTGGAGCTCGACGGGACCAACGGGGTCGTGCGCATCCTCTCCCGGATCACCGACCTCGAGCGCGAGGAGCTCGTGGTCGGGCTCCCGGTCGAGGTGCACTTCGACCCCGCCGGCGACGGGGTGGCGCTGCCGGTGTTCCGGCCGCAGCGCGGTGTTCCCGCTGCGTGACCTGGTCACTGCCGACACCGGGTGGAGACCCGCACCCTGAGTGTTTGGACGGATCCCGTCGTCCGGGCGTCGGGAATCGTCCGAACCAGGGGGAGGGTCAGGGCGCCATCTGCATGGCGTCGGCGAACCCGGACGGCGCGTGCCGGCCCGCGCACACGTGCTCGAACAGGCCGTGGCCCACCTGCCCGTTCACCGTCGCCCGCCCGAGGTGGTCGAGCATCGAGTACTGCGTGGCGATCAGGTTGGCGGGGTCGTCGAGGTCGTAGACCGAGCCCTCGGTCCAGCCGCGCCCGCGCCACACGCCGTGCGTCCACTGCGGGTCGGGCCCGTAGCCGCAGCCGGCCGAGAGCGCCACGTGGTTCAGCGGCTCGATGTCGATCACCAGGGGCGTGCCGTCGGGCTCCTGCGCCGTGATCGTCGCCGCGACGGGGATGCGCGAGCCCGACCGGTAGGTGATGTCGTACTTCGGGTAGCCGAGCGTCTCGACCCGGCCGTCGGGCCACACCCGCAGGGCGTCGTTGAGCGTGCGGTGGCCGTCGGCGTCCTCCTGCGCGATGAACACGAGGCCGAAGTCGTCGAAGCGCAGCGGCACGTAGCACCAGTAGAAGCCGCTGCCCTCGGGTGGCTCGGCGGCGGCCCGGCCCGGCGGCTCCGGCTCGCCGACGGGGCGGATGCCCCACGACCGGTCACGGGTGCCGATGTGGCGGCCCGGCACGACCGGGTACTCGGTGCCGGCGACCCGCACCCAGCCCTCCCAGGTGCCCACCTGGGCGAAGCGCTGCGCGTCGAGCGTGATCTTCGGTCCGGTGCGCATGAGGTGCGGCGACTCGTCGACCGCAGGGAACGAACCCCGCCAGTACAGGTCGGCGGCCACGCCCCACTCGCCGTCGGCGACGGTGAGGTGCAGCTCCTGCAGCGGGTCGACGATCTCGAGCTTGTACGGGCCGACCTCCTGGCGCATCCGGTCGTCGCCCAGCGCGTCGGACGTGCGCACCACGTGCTGCCGGTTGCCGATCCGCACGCACATGAACGCGTCGGTCGTGCCGAGGTTCGGGTACTGCCCGAGGCCGCTGACGAGCAGGAAGTCGCCCTCGGTGTCGAAGCAGTTCAGGTAGCAGCGGTCGTAGAAGTTGCGGTCGCCGGTCGCGGCGTGGGCGAGCGAGTAGGGCGCCTGGTGCAGCGGGTACTCGTCGGCGGGAATCGGCATCGTGGGGCCCCCGGGGTGGGTCGGATCGAAGCGGACGGGACCGTATCAGCGCCGGGTGGCCGACCTGGGTCCGTCCGGTCGTGCTTGTGGCCCACGGGCCGGACCGGTAGGAAGGGGTGGGTGGGGAAGGGGTGCCATGTCGGGACAGGCCAATGGCGACGCGCGCATCGCCGTCATCAGCGGGGCGGGAACCGGGATCGGCCGGGCCGTCGCCGAGAAGCTCGGGAGCCTCGGCTGGGGGGTCGCGGTGGGGGGCCGGCGCACCGAGCTGCTCGGCGAGACGGTCGACCTGGTGGATGCCGCCGGGGGCACCGGCTTCGCCCATGCGCTCGACGTCACCGATGCCGCCTCCGTCGAGGCCTTCTTCGCCGCGGTCGAGACGGCGCTCGGCCCGGTCGGTGTCGTGATCAACAACGCGGCGACCGCGCGCTATGGACCGCTCGACGAGTTCTCGCCCGCGGAGATCGAGGTCGAGGTCGCCACGAAGTTGCTGGGATCGCTGTACATGGCCCGTTGTGGGATCCGCGGGATGCGGCCACACGCTCGCGGCGACCTCCTCTTCATCACGTCGCTCGCCGCGGTGCAGCCGTGGCCGTTCCACCTCCCGTACGCCGCGGCCAACGCCGGCGTGGAGCAGGCCGTGCGGTCGTTGCGGCTCGAGCTCGAGGGGTCCGGCATCCGGGTGACGATGCTGCGCTGTGGCGAGACTCTCGGTACCGACTTCGCGACCAGGGAGATGGAGTCGGGTCGGATGGGCGACGCGATGGATGTGTGGTTCCGGCGCGGCCTCATCCGCCACTCGGGAGCGATGGAGCCGGGGATGGTCGCCGATGCGGTGGTGCACGCCGTCACGTTGCCGCCCGGCTACCAGTACGAGAGCTTCGCGGTGGTCCCGACCGCGCCGGTGGGTCCGCTGCCCACGACGTTCGCCGAGTTCGCCGAGCAGATGGTGCAGGTCCACCGCCCCGACTGACGACCCTCGTGCGTCGTCCGGGGCGCGAAACCGGGCCCGGGGGACGCCAGGAGGGGCGCAGTCCGTAGGCTGCCCGGCCGTGCCCGGTCCCCACCCGCTCACCGACGACGAGTCGGCCTACTACCACCTCGACGGCGACCTCGTCGTCCCGACCCTGCGGACCCAGAGCAGCTGGGACCCGAACACCCAGCAGGGGCCCCCGGTGTGCGGGATCCTCGGCTGGGCGGTGGGCCGGGTGCCGTCGCTCGTGCCGATGCAGATGGTGCGGCTGACGACCGACCTGTGGCGCCCGGTGCCCCGGCGACCACTGCGGGTGGAGTGGGCGGTGCGGCGCGAGGGGCGCCGGATCCAGGTCGTCGACGTCGGGCTCTGCGACGGCGACGTCGAGGTCGCGCACGGCACCGCGCTGCGGGTGCGCCGCGAAGACGGCGAGTGGCCCGACGCGCTCCACCACTCCGAGCGTCCGCCCGACGCCCCACCGGCGATCCCGGCTGCGGTCCGCGACGGCGTGGCGGTCGGCTCTCCGTTCACCGAGCCGTCCGTGCCTGACGAGTCGGATGGTGCGGGCTTCCTGCGCTCGATCGACGGGATCCGCGACGACGGTGACACCGCGTCCGGCCGGCCGGTGGTGCTCTGGGCCCGGATGCGCCAGCCGCTCGTGGCCGGTGAGCCGACCCCGCCGGAAGGGCTGGCCGGCTGGGCGTCGGACTTCGCCAGCGGCCTCGCCGCGTACCTCGACGCCAGTCAGTGGATGTACATGAACCCCGACGTGAACCTGCACCTGCTGCGGGAGCCGGTCGGGGAGTGGATCGCGATCGCCGGCCTCACCTGGGCGGGCGACCACGGGATCGGCCACGGCCGGGCCCGGCTCTACGACGTCGAGGGGTTCGTCGGCTCGGCCACCGCGGCGCAGCTCGTGCACCGCTGGCCGAACCCCGGCGACTGACCCGAGCCGGCGACCGACCGTCGCCGTGGCCCGGGGCCCGGCGGAGGGAACGTGCGTCGGCGGCCGGGGCGGATCACAATGGCGCGATGGCGTACGACGTGGTCATCCGCAACGGGTTCGTGGTCGACGGGTCGGGGCTCGGTGCGTACCGGGCCGACGTGGGGGTGGTCGACGACCGGATCGCGGCCGTCGGCCGCATCACCGACCGGGGCACGGTCGAGATCGACGCCGACGGACACGTGGTGACGCCCGGCTTCATCGACGTGCACACCCACTTCGACGCCCAGATCTTCTGGGACCGTGCGGGCACCAACTCCTGCTGGCACGGGGTGACCACCGTGGTGATGGGCAACTGCGGGTTCACGCTCGCCCCGGCCGCGGCCGAGGAGGCCGCGCTGGTCGTGCGCAACCTCGAGCGGGCCGAGGACATCTCGGCCGTCGCGCTCGCCGAGGGGATCGACTGGAGCTGGACCACGTTCCCCGAGTTCCTCGACACCGTCGACCGTCTCCCCAAGGGCATCAACTACGCCGCGCTGTTCGGTCACTCGGCGGTGCGCACCCACGTGATGGGGCAGCGCGCGTTCGAGGAGGTGGCAACCGACGACGACCTGCGCGCGATGGAGGCGCACCTGCGCGAGGGGATGGCCGCCGGCGCGGCCGGGTTCTCCACCTCACGGACGATGCAGCACCGCACGTCCGACGACAAGCCGGTGGCCTCCCGGCTCGCGGCGTGGAGCGAGGTCGACCACCTGGTCCGGGTCGTGGCCGGCGCCGGCGGCGGCAACTTCCAGTTCGTGGAGGACCCCCTCCAGGGCGAGGAGGCCGCAGCGCGGCGCGACCAGCTGATCGCCCTCGCCGTCGACACCGGGGTCACGTTCACCATGGCCGTGATGAAGCGACCCGCGCTGGCGCAGCTCGACCACGCCACCGCCGCAGGAGCCCGCTTCGTCGGGGTGTGCCATCCCCGCGGCATCGGCGCGATGTCGTCGTTCCGCACGCAGCTGCCGTTCGACCGGCTGCCCGTATGGCGCGACTTCCGGTCGCTGCCCCTCGACGAGCAGCTGCGTCGCCTCCACGACGACACCGTGGTCGCCGAGCTCGTGCGGGCGGCCAACGAGTCGGCGTACGGCGAAGCGGTCGGGGCGGAGGCCCGCCCCCCCGAGTTCGACCGCATGCGGGTGATGGACGCGCCGATGCCGCCCAACCCGACCGTGGCCGAGCTGGCGCGAGCCCGGGACGTCGACCCCGTCGAGTGCATGATCCAGCTCGCCCGCGAGACGGACCTCGACCAGTTCTTCGTGCAGACCTTCTACCCCTTCGACGTCGACGAGGCCGTGGAGGTGCTGCGGCACCCGCAGGTGGTCATGGGGTTCTCCGACTCCGGCGCGCACGTGAGCCAGATGTCCGACGCGTCGATCCAGACCCACCTCCTCGGGCACTACGTCCGCGACCGCGGCGCGTTCTCGCTCGAGGAGGCGGTGCGGATGATGACGCTCGCCCCCGCCCGGGCGTACGGCTTCCACGACCGGGGCATGGTGCGCGAGGGCCTCGTGGCCGACCTCAACGTCTTCGACCCCGCGACGGTCGCGCCCGCGATGCCCACCGTCGTCCACGACCTCCCCGGTGGTGAGACCCGCATCGCGCAGACGGCCGAGGGGATCGCCGCGACCCTCGTGCGCGGCCGGGTCACCGTGCGCGACGGCGCGCACACCGGCGACTTCCCCGGCGAGCTCATCCGCCGCCGCTGACCCCGACGTTTTGGCGTCCCCAGGGCCTGCAGAGGCGTCGCTGGGGACGCCAAAACGGAGTGGACGGGGGGATCAGTGGGGGGTGAGGCCGCCGTCGGCGATGATCACCTGGCCGGTGATGAACGAGCCCGCGTCGGAGCACAGGAGCAGGGCGGGGCCGACCATCTCGTCGGCGTGGGCGGCCCGCCGCATGAACGAGGCATTGCTCATCGACTCGACGGCCTCGGGCGTGTTGTTGCGGACCATGTCGGTGTCGACGGTGCCGGGGGCGAGCGCGTTGACCCGGATGCCCCTCCCCGCGTAGGCCGCGGCCATCGCGCGGGTCATGGCCATGAGCCCGGCCTTGCCGGCCGAGTACATCGCCACGTGCGCGGAGAACAGGAACGCGCCGGCCGAGATCACGTTGAGCACCGCGGCGTTGCCGGAGGCCTCGAGGTGGGGGAGCGCCCGCTCGACGAGGAACACCGGCCCGCGCAGGTTGGTGTCGAGCGACTTCGCCCACGCCTCCGGGGTGAGCTGACCCAGTGGCAGCGTGAGCGGGTTGGCCGCGTTGTTCACGACGATGTCGACGCGGCCGTACGCCTCGGCGGTGCGGTCGACGAGCGCGTTGACCGATGCGATGTCGCCCATGTGGGTGGGCACGCCGATGGCCTCCCCGCCGAGCGACCGCAGGTGCGCCTCGGTCTCGGCACACGCGTCGGCCTTCCGGCTGGCGACGGCGACCTCGGCGCCGGCGCACACGAACGCCTCGGCGATGGCCCGGCCGATGCCGCGGGTGCCGCCGGTGACGATGGCCACCCGGCCGGTGAGGTCGTGGAGCGCTGCGAGCTTCTCTCGGTCCATGTGCCCTTCCTACCACCGACCCGTCCACCGGCCGTCACCGATCCCGTGGAGATCCCGGATGTGGGAAGGTGAGGCGCATGGGAGCAGTCGACGGCAAGGTGGCGCTGGTCACCGGCGCGAGCCGGGGGATCGGCAAGGCGATCGCGACGCGCCTCGCGGCGGAAGGGGCGGCGGTCGCGATCTGCTCCCGACCCCACCCTGGCCTCGCCCAGCTGGGCACGCTCGACACCGCGCGGGCCGAGCTCGAGGCGTTCGGTGGTCCGGTCCTGGCGGTGCCCTTCGACCTCGGTGACCCCGGCCTCGACCGCGCGACGCTCGTCGACCAGGTGGAGGCTGCGCTCGGGCCGATCGGCATCCTCGTCAACAACGTCGCGGCGGGCGGCTTCCGGCCGTTCCTCGAGTGGACCGACGCGCAGATCCAGAGCAACCTCGAGCTGAACTTCTGGTCCTACTGGCACCTCATCCGCCGCGTCCTCCCCGGGATGCTCGAGCGGGGCGAGGGCTGGATCTGCAACCTGTCGTCGGTGACGGCGCGGGTGCCCGTCGGCCCCCCGTTCCCCGAGACTGCACCGGCCCGGGCGGGCACCATCTACGGCGGCACCAAGGCGATGATGGACCGCTGGACGGTCAGCCTCGCGGCAGAGGTGTACGGACAGGGCGTCGCGGTCAACACCCTCGCGCCGGAGGCCGCGGCGCTCACCGAGGCGCTGGCCGAGTACGCGACGCTGCCCGAGTACCTGTGCGAGCCGCTCGACACCATGGCCGAGGCCGCGCTCGCGCTGTGCACCGCCGATCCGGCGACGCTCACCGGGCAGGTCACCACGAGCCTCCAGCTGCTCGTCGACCTCGACCGGCCGGTGCACGACGTCACCGGCCGCACGCTCCTCGCCGACTGGCAGCCGTCCGCCCTGCCGCCGCGCATCGAGAAGATGCTGCAACACCAGGCCGGGGAGATCACCAGCGGCCCCACGGGCGTCGAGAACGTCACCAACCGCGGTCGCTGACCCGGCCCGAGGCGGTGGAGGGACTCCGCGAGCCCTACCCTCCGTGGCCGGTGCGGTGCCCGGCGGCGCCGCCGAGCCGAGAGGAAGGACGCCGACGATGATCACCGACGACGAGCTGCGCGAACGGACCGAGGCGCTGGTCGCGGCGAACCGCGACGTCCTCGACGACCAGATCGCGTTCCGTGGGGCGCAGTGGGACGACGGGCTGGCGACGGTCCAGTTCCCCGAGGGCCGGGGCGGCCTCGGGATCTCGCCCGGCAAGCAGTCGATCGTCGACGACGTCCTCCGCGCGCACGGCGTGCGCTACGACAACCTGCGCATCAACCCGATCGGCATCGGGATGGGCGCGCCCACGGTGCTCACCTACGGCTCCGACGAGCTGATCGACAAGCACCTCCGGCGGATCTTCACGGGCGAGGACATCTGGTGCCAGCTGTTCTCCGAGCCGACCAACGGCTCCGACGTCGCGGGGATCCCCAGCCGTGCGGTGCGCGACGGCGACGAGTGGGTGGTGAACGGGCAGAAGGTGTGGACCACGCTGGCCCACGTCTCCAGCTACGGGATGCTCCTCACCCGCACCAACCCCGACGTGCCCAAGCACAAGGGCCTCTCCTACTTCATCCTCGACATGCACGCGCCCGGCGTCGAGATCCGGCCGCTGTTCCAGATCACGGGCGAGGCCGAGTTCAACGAGGTGTTCCTCACCGACGTCCGCATCCCCGACACGCACCGGTTGGGTGCGGAGGGCGAGGGCTGGCGGGTGGCCACCACCACCCTGATGAACGAGCGCGTCGCGCTGTCGGGCGGTCCCGCCCCGCGGGGTTCCGGTGCCATTGCCGAACTCGTGAAGTGCTGGGGTGAGCGGGCCGAGCTGCTCGCGCCGGCCGAGCGGGCGGTGATGCGCGACCGCGTGAGCGACCTCTGGGTGCGGGCCGAGGTGCTGCGGCTCACCAACCAGCGGGCCAAGGACGGCGCGAGCGCGGGCAACCCGGGCCCCGAGGGATCCGTCGGCAAGCTCGAGTCGGCCCAGCTCTCCCAGGCGATCCACGAGTGCATCGTCGACCTGATGGGCGCCGCGGGCACGATCCACGAGCTCGGCTATCCGATGACCCGCAGCGACTCCGCTCCCGACTCGCGCACCGGCCGGTTCCTCCGCAGCCGGGCCAACACCATCGAGGGCGGCACGTCGGAGATCATGCGCAACATCCTCGGCGAGCGGGTGCTCGGCCTCCCGGGAGACGTGAGGGTCGACAAGGACATCCCCTGGAGCGAAGCCCCGCGCTGACGGCGCGCCCCTTTCCTGCGCGGGCGACCCGCTCTACCATCGAGGTCTTGCGCATCAACTGGGATGCGATGGGGCAGGGGTACGACCCCCGTGACCAGCAGGCCCGGCTCTTCGGTCCGTACTGGGCCACCGTCGGGCCTGAGGGCGACGCCGTCCACGGCCAGTGGGCCTGGGCGGTCTTCGACACCTCCCGGGGCTCGGATCCGGTGGCCGTAGGCTTCGGGGTCTCCGAGGCCGACGCCAAGGACGCCGTCGTCGATTGGGCCCGGCCCCGGGCCCCGCGCACGCTGCGCCGCCGCCTCCGGGCGCTGCGCCGCC
>VGCA01000024.1 GCA_016870245.1 Actinomycetota bacterium
GGATGAGGCCGAGCAGGAAGCTCGGGATCGCGACCGCCGCGGTGGCCAGGATGCGGCTGCCGCCGTCGATGATGCCGTTGGGCCTCAGACCGCTGAGGATGCCGAGGGGGACGGCGAGGATCAACGCGAACACGGTCGCCGCGAAGACGAGGCTGAGGGTGACGGGGACCCGCTGCTCGAGGTCGTCGACCACGGCGGTGCGGCGCGTGTACGAGTCGCCGAGGTCGCCCTGCACCGCGCCGGTCAGCCAGCGCCAGTACTGGGTGAGGACCGGGTCGTCGAGGTGGAGGTCCTCGCGGGCCTGGGCGATGGCCTCGGGAGTGGCCGACTCACCGCCCGCCGCCACGATCGCGGGGTCGCTGGGGAGGAGCTGCGCCAGGAGGAACACCCCGAAGGTGACCACCAGCAAGGTGGGCACGAGCGTGAGGAGCCGGCGCCCGATCAGCCGGAGCATCGCGTGGTCACCTCCCCCCTCCGGTGTGCCCGGATCCCCCCGGACCGTCTTGTACCGAACGGTACACGACTGCCACATCCCTCGACCCGGCCTCGGATCCGGCCCCGGATCCGGCCCCGGCTCTCGCCGGCGACCGGATGATAACGTAATTCTCGCTCAGCGATTGCGTCACTTCCGCCCCGGCTCGGAACCGGGACCGGCGCCACCCGAGGGGGACCCGATGGCCGAGGACCGCACGGCCGACCTGGTCGAGATCGACCAGGTCTGCGCCCGGTACATGATGCTGACGAGCCAGTTCGTGGAGGACCGCTGGCTCGAGGTGTTCACGCCCGACGCGGTGTACACCGCCTTCGGCACGCCCTACTCCCTCGACCGCTTCCCCGCGCTGCTCGCGGCGGCGCCGCGCGGCCAGTTCATCGGCAACATGTCGGTCGTCGAGCTCGACGGCGCCGATGCCGCGACCGGAATGCAGCACTTCCTCTTCGTCGACCAGCAGACCCACGCCATGCGACTCGGTTGGTACAACGACGAGTACGTGCGCACTCCCGACGGCTGGCGCATCCGCCGCCGCTCCACCACGTTCATGCGCAAGCACGGCGGCTTCGACTCCGGAGTGCAGCACGATCCCCTCGCGGAGCAGGGCTGACCGGCGACGAGCGACACGTCCCCCGCCACCGCGCCGGCCGACTCCCTGTCCAACCCGACGCCCGTCCCGAAGACGGGCACCGCCAGGGCTCGCTCGGGTCAGCGGGGGCCGCGGAGGCCGGCGAGGCAGAACTGCCAGATGTGGTCGGAGTCGATCTTGAGCCGCGGGTTCTTCACGATGCGGTTGCCGAACCAGCTGAACATGACCACCTGCATGACGAGCGACGCGGCCCGGCGCGTGTCGTCGACCTGGATCTCGCCGGCGGCGGCGGCCGCCTCGACGAGCTGGAGCATCATCCGGTAGATCGGCTCCTGCGTGGCGTTGACCCGGTCGGCGTGGGCCACCGCGAGCTGGGTGGCGAACTCGGAGATCGGCACCCGATTGTGACTACCCCGCTTGCGCTCCTGCGGGTCGCACCATTCGTGGAGCCGCACCACGAACACGTGGAGCCGCTCGAGCGGGTCGGTGACCCCCTCGAGGGCCTGCTCGTAGTCCTCGATCGACTCCCGGACGGTCTCCTCGAACAGGGCGAGGATGAGCTCGTCCTTGCCGTCGAAGTACTGGTAGAAGCCGCGCAGCGACTGCTTCGACCGGTCGATCACCTCCTGGATGGTGAACTCGGTCGTGCCCTTCTCGTCGATGAGCTCGAAGGCGGCGTCGAGGAACCGCTGGATCCGCTGCTCGGCCCGCGAGCGGGCAGCCGTGAGGCTGCGGGACACGGCCCGCTGACGCCATTCGGGCTCGCTCTCGTTGTCGTCGGTGTCGATCGCCGCCATGGAAACCCGCCTCTCCCGTGCGGCCGACTCTAACCGCACCTGAGGGAAGAATGCCGTTTTCGGATTGTGAGTCGCAGATTCTCCGGATCCGGGACGCCGCGGCCGGGGGAGCGCCGCGGCTCAGTCGGTGCGGTCGGTCATGCGCGGTGCGGGGTAGTCGACGAGGTCGGCGTCGAGCTGCACGCCGAAGCTCTTGAACGCCATCGCGAGGCACGTGTAGGTGCCGACCACGAAGACGAGCTCGATCATCTGCCGCTGGTCGAGATGCTCGGCGAGCCGGTCCCACAGGGCGGTCGGGATCTCGTAGCCGTCGAGCAGCGCGTCGGTCGCCGCGAGGAGGTCGGCCTCGAGCGGCGCCCACTCGACGGTGCCGCGGTCGGCGACGGCGGCGATCTCGGCATCCGTGACGCCGAGCCCGTGGGCGAGCCGGACGTGCTGGAGCCACTCGTACTCGGCGGCGGTGCGCCAGCCGACCCGGCAGATGACGATCTCGCGCAGGCGGGCGTCGAGGGTGCCGGTGCGGAGTAGCACGTCGTTGTAGGGCAGCCACTTGGCGGCGAGCGCGGGATGGCGGATCAGCGTGCCGAGCACGGCCGGGAGCGGCGGCGTGTCGCCCTCGCCCAGGAACCGCTCGACGCCAGCGTCGCCGACGAACGCGCGCAGGGCGCGGGTCTCGTCGTCGCCGAACTCGTCCTTGGTGAGCGGCGCGACGCGAGGCGCTTCGGTCATGCCACGACCCCGCCGCCGTTGACGCCCAGGGTCTGCCCGGTGATGTAGCCGGCGTCGTCGGAGCAGAGGAAGACGACTGCGGCGGCGATGTCGTCGGGCGTGCCCACCCGGCCGACTGGGGAGCGCTCGCTGAGCATCTCGGTGGGCGGCAGGTTGCCCTCGGCCTGCGACTGGCGCGACATCGGCGTGTCGATCATCGACGGCGGGACGTTGTTGACGGTGATGCCCTTGCGGCCGAACTCCTTGGCCAGCGACCGGGTCATGGCGATGATCCCGCCCTTCGACGCCGAGTAGTGGACCATGCGGGGCGCGCCCTGCTGCGCGCTCGACGACGAGATCAGCACGATGCGGCCGAAGCCGGCCTCGATCATGTCGGGGATCGCGAGCTGCACGCAGTGGAAGGTGCCGGTGAGGTTCACGTCGAGCGTGCGCTGCCACGACTCGACCGAGATCTCGAGGAACTTCTCGAAGGGGGCGATGCCCGCGCTGGTGACGAGCACCAGGATCGGGCCGTAGGTGGCCCGCACCTCGTCGAGCGCGGCCGCGACCGACCCCCGGTCCGACACGTCGACGCCGACCCCGATCGCCTCGCCCCCTGTGGCCCGGACCGCGGCGGCGGCCTCCGCGGCGGCCTCGGCGTTGATGTCGAGGATGGCCACCCGGGCGCCCTGGGCGGCGAGTCGCTCGGCGGTGGCGCGACCAATGCCCGACGCTCCCCCTGTGACCACAGCGACGCGACCCATCGGCTCGGCTCCCCCTCGGCTGGCGTGCCCGGGAGTATTCCCCAGGCCGCGCCAGGGCTGCAAGCAGACTCTCCGAAAACGAGAACGGGATTGCCGTATCGGTGGGCACGGCGTTAGGGTCGGCCGCCCGCCCGTCGAGGGAGCCGGCGGGCGCGGAGGGGAGACCGTGCGCATCGGGATCATGATCGGCCCGGACCGAGGCCGCCATCGCCAGAAGGTGCCCCGGATGGTGGAGGGGGCGCAGGCCGCCGAAGCCGCCGGGTTCTCGTCGGTGTGGGTGCCCCAGATCCCGTCCGACTTCGACGCGCTCACCGCGATCACCGTGATGGCCGGGGCCACCGAGCGCATCGAGCTCGGCACCGCGGTGCTGCCCATCCAGACCCGTCACCCGGTGGCGATGGCCCAGCAGGTGCTGTCGACCCAGCTCGTGTGCGACGGCCGCCTGACCGTCGGCCTCGGGCCGTCGCACCACTGGATCGTCGAAGACATGCTCGGCCTGTCCTACGAGAAGCCGGCCAAGCAGGTGCGCGACTACCTCGAGGTCCTCGACGTCGCATTCGCGGGGCCGGGCCCCGTCGACGTGGAGAACGACACCTGGCGCATCCACAACCCGCTCGACGTGACCGACCAGCCCCCCACCCCGATCCTGCTCGCCGCGCTGGCACCGCTGATGTTGCGGATCGCGGGCGAGCAGACCCAGGGCACGATCCTCTGGATGGCCGACCAGCGGGCGATCGGCGAGCACGTCGTCCCGAAGATCACCGCGGCCGCCGACGCCGCCGGGCGGCCCGCGCCGCGGATCGTGGCCGGCGTCCCGGTCTGCCTGTGCGCGAACGACGAGGTCGACGCGGCGCGCGCGTTCACCAACGAGATCCTCGGCCACGCCGAGTACTCGCCCAACTACCAGCGACTCCTGGAGGAGGGCGACGCCCGCGACGTGGGCGACATGCTCGCGGCGGGCGACGAGGCCACGGTGGCCGCCGAGATCGCCCGCTACGCCGACGCCGGGGTGACCGACCTCTCGATCCGCGTCGTCCCCTGGGGCGCCGACGGCAAGGCCCGCTTCGCGTCGCGTCAGCGCACCGAGGCGTTCTGCGCGTCGCTCGCCGGCACGCGCTGACGCCCCGCCCGTCCCCCACCGCCCCCGCCCCACCCCCACGAGCACACCGGCGGCCTCCTCGGCACCCCCGACCCCCGATGCGTTTCTCACCGTCGATCGATTGTGTTCCCGTCGCCGACGGGGCTCCCGTCACCGGGGTGCGTGCGAGTGGATCGACGGTGAGAAGCGCATCGAACGCTGCCGTATCGACGGTGAGAAGCGCATCGGCGGGGGTCAGTCGTCGTAGTTGACGAAGACCTCGGTGCTGGTGGGGATGGCCTGGCAGGTGAGGACCCAGCCGTCGTCGACCTCGGCGGGGGTGAGCGCGTTGTTGACCCGCATGGTCGCAGCGCCGACGTCGAGGTGGGCCATACAGGTGGCGCACGATCCCGACTCGCAGGAGAACGGCGCCTTGAGCCCGGCCCGGCGGGTGGCGTCGAGGATGGTGTCGCCGAGCGTGTAGTCGATCGCGTGCTTGCGGCCGGCGAGCTTCACGGTGAGGGACTCGGTGTGTGAGCGCTCGGCGATCGCCGGGATCTCGCCCGGGGTGACGAAGCGCTCGATGAACAGCTGCGACGGCCGCACGCCGATCCGCTCGAGCGCGGCCTCGACCACATCCATGTAGGGGCCGGGCCCGCACACGTAGAAGTGGGCGTCGGTCCGGTCGCCGACGAGCGCGACGCAGGCGTCGGCGTCGAGGAAACCGGCCTCGGCGTCGAGGTGACGGTGCACGACGAGCCGCCCGTCCGACTCGGCCTCGAGCCGGTCGAGGTCGGCGGCGAAGATCACCGAGTCGGCGTCGCGGTTGGCGTAGACCAGGACGATCTCGCGTCGGGTCGTGGCCAGTGCGGTCTTGATGATCGAGATGACCGGCGTGATGCCGCTCCCGCCCGCGAAGGCCACGATCGGCACCGACGCGTCGTGCAGGACGAACAGCCCCGCGGGCCGCATCACGTCGATGGTGTCGCCGACCGCGAGCGTGTCGACCATCCAGTTCGACATGACCCCGCCGGGGACCCGCTTGACCGTGGTGACGAACGGGTCGCCCACGGCGGGCGCGCTCGACATCGAGTAGCAGCGCACGACCTCGGCGCTGCCGACGGTGGCCCGGAACGTGCAGAACTGACCGGCCGCGTAGGCGAAGGTGTCGGCGAGCGCGCCGGGGATCTCCAGGACGAACGACCGGCTGTCGTCGGTCTCGGTGACGACGTCGACCACCCGAAGCGGGTGGTACTCGTGATCGGGGTGCCCGTGCACGGCGTCGATCATACGGCGGGCCGAGAACCGAGTATCCAGATTCCGGGAACCGGCTTCTCGTTGGACTCCGGCCGGTGTTAGGGTCGCTCGTCCAGGCCCGACGGGGCGCGACGGGCGGCGGCGACCGACGTGGGATGCGGATCCCGGGAGTGAGCGAGTGGTGGCGTTCGACGAGCGCAGCGAGGTGGCCTGGCCCTCCATCCCGGCGATGGTCCGGGACAACGGGCGGCGCTTCGGCGCGGCCGCGGCGGTGGTCGACGGCGACCACCGGGTCTCGTCGGCCGAGCTGGTCGGCCGGGTGTCGGAGGCGGCCCGGGCCCTCATGGCCTCGGGGGTGGAACCCGGCGACCGGGTGGCCGTATGGGCCCCCAACTCGCTGGAGTGGATCGTCGCCGCGCTGGGCGTCACCAGTGCCGGGGGCGTGCTCGTCCCGGTCAACACCCGGTTCAAGGGGCCCGAGGCGGCCTACATCCTCGGCCGCAGCCGCGCGAAGGCCGTCTTCACGGTCCGGGGCTTCCTCGACACCGACTACCCCGCGCTGCTGGCCGAGTCGGGCGTCGACCTCCCCGCGCTCGCGCACACGATCGTGATCGACGGGCCGGCGGGCGACGCCCCCGGCGAGGTGGCCTGGGCCGACTTCCTCGCCCGGGCTGGCGTGGTCACCGAGGCCGACCTCGACGCCCGCGTCGCCGCCATCGGCCCCGGCGACCCGAGCGACGTCGTGTTCACCTCGGGCACCACCGGCGCCCCCAAGGGCGTCGTGATGGCGCACGGCCAGGCGCTGCGGGCCTATCTCGACTGGTGTGACTTCGCGCAGCTGCGGGAGGGCGACCGGTACCTGATCGTCAACCCGTTCTTCCACATCTTCGGGTACAAGGCCGGCTGCCTCGCCTCGCTGATGCGCGGCGCGACCATCTACCCGCTCGCGGTGTTCGACGTCCCGGCGGTGCTCGACCTCGTGCAGCGCGAGGGCATCACCGTGCTGCCGGGGGCGCCGACCATCTACCAGTCGATCCTCGACTTCCCCGACCGCGACGCGTACGACCTCTCCACGCTGCGCCTCGCCGTCACCGGCGCGGCCGACATCCCGGTCGAGCTCATCCGGCGGGTCGCCGAGGAGCTCCCCTTCGAGGTCATCCGCACCGGCTATGGCCTCACGGAGGCGGGCACCGTCACGGGCAGCCGGGCCGACGACGACTTCGCGCACATCGCCACGACCGTCGGCGTGGCGTGGCCGGGCTTCGACGTCCGCTGCGTCGACACCGACAACCGCGAGGTGCCCACCGGCGAGCCGGGCGAGGTGTGCGTGCGGGGCGAGACGGTGATGCGCGGCTACCTCGACGATCCCGAGGCCACCGCCGACGCCTTCGACGCCGAGGGCTACCTCCACACCGGCGACCTCGGCGTGTTCGACGCCGACGGCTACCTGCGCATCGTCGGTCGGATCAAGGACATGTTCATCGTCGGCGGGTTCAACGCGTACCCCGCCGAGATCGAGAACCTGCTGCTCGGCCACCCACGGGTGGCCCAGGCCGCGGTGATCGGCATCCCCGACGCCCGCCTCGGCGAGGTCGGCATGGCCTTCCTCGTGCTGCACGACGGGCCGCGGGTCACCGAGGCCGAGATCGTCGAGTGGTCGCGGGAGCAGATGGCCAACTTCAAGGTGCCGCGGCGCGTCGTGTTCATCGACGCGCTCCCGATCAACGCGACCGGCAAGGTCGTGAAGGACGACTTGCGAGCCCGCGCGCTCGCGGAGGAGGCCGACTGATGGCAACGGTTCCGGTGGCGGAGGGGGTGTTCACCTTCCCGTCCGACGACCCGCAGCTCATCGGCAGCAGGTGCGCCGACTGCGGCATGGTGACGTTCCCCGCGCAGGGGTCGTGCCCGCGCTGCGGGTCGACGGGCATGGAGGAGCACCTCCTCGCCCGCCGCGGCTCACTGTGGGCGTGGACGACGCAGTCGTTCCCACCGCCGCCGCCCTACGCCGGCCCGGCCGGCAAGGACTTCGTGCCGTTCGGCGTCGGGTACGTGGTGCTCGGTGACGAGGTGAAGGTCGAGGCCCGCCTCACGGAGCACGACCCCGAGAAGCTCGCGCACGGGATGGAGGTCGAGCTGGTGCTCGTGCCGTTCCGCACCGACGACGACGGCAACGAGGTCGTGACGTTCGCGTTCCGGCCCGCGGCACCGGGTCCGCACGCAGCACACCAGCGAGGGAGACAGTGATGCGCGGACGGAGCCGAAGGCGACGGGAGCAGTCGAGCGAGCGGCGACCTGCACCGAGTCCGCACGCAGCACACCAGCGAGGGAGACAGTAGTGATGGACGTGGCCATTGTCGGGGTGGGGCTGCACCCGTTCGGGCGGTTCGGTGACACGACGGCGATCGAGATGGGCGCGGTCGCGATCCGCAAGGCGCTCGCCGACGCGGGCGTCGAGTGGAAGGACATCGAGTTCGCGTTCGCCGGCAGCTACGAGGTCGACAACCCCGACGCGGTCGTCGCGCTGATGGGCCTCACCGGGATCCCGTTCACCGACGTGTACAACGGCTGCGCCACCGCGGCGAGCGCGCTCACGCTCGCGGCCAACACGATCCGCCTCGGCGAGTCCCGTCTCGGCATCGCGGTCGGGATGGACAAGCACCCGCCGGGCGCGTTCGGCGCCGATCCGCGCCTCTACGCGTGCCCCGAGTGGTACGGCGACGTCGGCCAGTTCGTCACCACGAAGTTCTTCGGCATGAAGATCAACAAGTACATGCACGACCACGGCATCTCCGAGCGAACGCTCGCGCGCGCTGCGGCGAAGAACTACCGCAACGGGTCGCTCAACGAGAACGCCTTCCGTCGCAAGCCGCTGTCGGAGGACGAGATCCTCGGGTCGCCGTACCTCAACTACCCGCTCACGCAGTACATGTTCTGCAGCCCCGACGAGGGCGCGGCGGCGGTGATCCTGTGCCCGGCCGAAGACGCGCACAAGTACACGAGCACGCCGATCTACCTCCGCGCGACGACCGTCCGCACCCGGCGGCTCGGTGCGTTCGAGGTGCATCACCCGTGGCTGCCCATCGAGGAGACCGTCGGCCCCACCGTCGACGCGTCACGCGCCGCGTACGAGATGGCGGGCATCGGCCCCGACGATGTCGACGTCATCCAGCTCCAGGACACCGACGCCGGCGCCGAGATCATCCACCTCGCCGAGAACGGCTTCTGTGCCGACGGCGACCAGGAGCAGCTGTACGCCGACGGCGCGACCGAGATCGACGGTCCGCTGCCCGTCAACACCGACGGTGGGCTCATCGCCAACGGTGAGCCCGTGGGCGCGTCGGGGCTGCGGCAGATCCACGAGATCGTGCTGCAGCTGCGAGGGCAGGCCGGTGACCGCCAGGTCCCGGGGGACCCCCGCGTCGGCTACACCCAGCTCTACGGGGCGCCCGGGACTGCCGGCGTCTCGATCCTGACCCGGTAGTGCGGCGCAGGCGCGCCGCGGCCGCCGCGGGTGACGCCGGTCGGACAGTGAGCAGAACGACGAGATGGAGAGGAGTCCGATGAACACCGAGGCACCCACCGACCCCGCGCTGCGCGAGGAGATGATCGCGACCGTCCGCAAGTGGGTCGCCCGCGAGGTGATCCCGGTCGCTTCCGACCTGGAGCACGTCGACGCGTACCCGCACGACCTCGTCGAGCAGATGAAGGAGATGGGGCTCTTCGGGATCACGATGCCCGAGGAGTACGGCGGCCTCGGGCTCGACCTGCTCACCTACATCGGGGTGATCGAGGAGCTCGCGTACGGCTGGATGACGCTGTCGGGGGTGCTCAACACCCACACGATGTGCGCCACGCTGATCAAGACCTACGGCACGGCGGCGCAGAAGGAGCGGTGGCTCCCGCCGATGGTGACGGGCACGCCGCGGGGTGCGCTGTCGTTGTCGGAGCCCGACGCCGGGACCGACACCCGCAACATCGCGTGCCGGGCGGTGCGCGACGGCGACGAGTGGATCGTCAACGGGACGAAGGCGTGGGTGACCAACGGTGAGCGCGCGGGGATCGTCGCCCTGGCCGCCCGCACCGAGGAGGGCGTGTCGGCCTTCATCGTCGAGAAGGAGCCCGGCCCGGCGTTCGAGGGCCTCTCGACCTCGAAGAACGTGGGGAAGCTCGGGTACCGGGGCATCGAGACGGTCGAGATGGCCTACGTCGACCACCGCATCCCCGCCGACGCACTGGTCGGCGAGCCCGGGCGTGGTCTTCCGCAGATCCTGTCGGTGCTCGAGGTCGGTCGGATCAACATCGCGGCGCGGGCGGTGGGCGTGGCCCGGGCCGCGTTCGACGCCGCGCTCGCCTACGCCCAGCAGCGGGTGACGATGGGCAAGCCCATCGGCGAGCACCAGGCCATCCAGCTGAAGCTGGCCGACATGGCCACCAAGCTCGAAGCCGCCCGCCTCCTCACCCGCTCCGCCGCCGAACGCAAGCAGGCCGGGCTGCGCTGCGACGTCGAAGCCGGCATGGCCAAGCTCTTCGCGTCGGAAGCCGCGTTCGAGATCGCCACCGAGTCGATGCGCATCCACGGCGGGGTCGGCTACACCACCGACCTCCCCGTCGAGCGCTACTTCCGCGACGCCCCGCTCATGATCATCGGTGAAGGCACCAACGAGATCCAGCGCATCGTCATCGCCCGCGGCCTCCTCGCCCGCGCCACCGAGACCTGAACCCCACCGCCGATGCGCTTCTCACCGTCGATACCCACACCCCAGATGCGCTTCTCACCGTCGATCGCGGGCAGGGCGCGCCGTTCCGGGCACCGCGCTCCGTCCGAGCATTACATTCCCGAATTCCGGTAGTTCCGTTCCCGCATTGCCTCGCCATGCACCAGGAGTCCCGATGCCGTACGACCTCCCCGATGTCATCCGCGTGGAGGAGGACGGGCCGCTGCGCATCATCACGCTCGCCCGCCCCGACCAGCTCAATGCGATCAACCCCGAGCTGCACCTCGGGCTCACGAAGGTGTTCCCGCAGCTCAGTGCCGACGAGGGCGCGCGCGTCGCGGTCATCACGGGGGAGGGCCGGGCCTTCTCGGCCGGCGGGGACTTCGACCTCCTGCAGGGCATGGTCGACGACATGGCGCTGCGGCAGGCCACTATCGCCGAGGGCCGTGAGCTCGTGGTCAACATGATCCGCTGCCGGGTTCCGGTGGTCGCCGCGGTCAACGGCCCGGCCGTCGGGCTCGGCTGCAGCGTGATCGCGCTGTCCGACGTCGTCTACATGGCCGAGTCGGCGTTCCTGTCCGACCCGCACGTGAGCGTCGGACTGGTGGCCGCCGACGGGGGGCCGCTCACCTGGCCGCTGCACACCAGCCTCCTGCTGGCGAAGGAGTACGCCTTCACCGGGGAGCGGATCAGCGCGGCCCGGGCCAGGGAGATCGGCCTCGCGAACCACGTCGTCCCCGACGGCGAGGTCCTGGCGGCCGCGACCGAAGCCGCCCGGAAGATCGCCGCGCTCCCGCAGCAGGCGGTGGAGGCCACCAAGCGGGTCCTCAACCTCCACCTCGAGCACGCGGTCCTCGCGACCATCGACTTCGCGATGTCGGCCGAGACCGCGTCGTTCGACACCGACGACCTGCGCACCAACGTCGCGAAGTTCCTCGGGCGGTAGTCGCGGTGGCCACCCGCTACGCCGGACAGCGCATCGCCCGAGCAGAGGACGCCCGGCTGCTCACGGGCGCCGGCACCTACGTCGACGACGTGCAACGCCCCCGGATGCTGCACGCGTGCTTCGTGCGCAGCCCGTTCCCCCGCGCCGCCATCCGCGGGATCGACGCGAGCGAAGCCCTCGCGCTCGACGGCGTGCACGCCGTGCTCACCGCGGCGGACCTGAACCCCGACGTCCGCGAGCAGTGGTTCACGATGCTCGGCAGGAACATGCCGACCACACCCCTGCCGCCGCTCGCCGAGGCCGAGGCCCGGTTCGTGGGCGACCACGTCGCGTTGGTGCTCGCCGAGAGCCGGTACGTCGCGGAGGACGCCGCCGAGCTGGTGGAAGTCGACTGGGAGCCGCTCCCGCCGGTCGTCGACTACCGCGCCGCGCAGGACACCGACGCGTCGGTGCACGACGGCTACGCGGCCAACGTCGTCGGCCGGCTCGCGTTCCGCCCGCCCGACGAGGAGGCCTTCGCGGCCGCCGCGCACGTCGCGCGCGAGACAATCTCGCAACAGGCCTACGCCGCGGTGCCGATGGAGTGCCGGGGCATCGTGGCCGAGTGGACCGCCGCGAGCGGCGAGCTCACCATCTGGTCCGCCACGCAGGCGCCGCACGAGGTGCGCGCGTACTGCGCGCGCCTGCTCGGGCTCCCCGAGGCCCGGGTGCGCGTCATCATGCGCGACACCGGCGGCGGCTTCGGCCAGAAGGTCAACGTCACGCGCGAGGAGATGGCGATCGTGCTGGCGGCCCGCAAGGTGCCCGCCGCCATCAAGTGGATCGAGGACCGCCGCGAGAACCTCATGTGCGCCGGCCAGGCCCGCCACGAGACCGGCGACTGCCGGTTCGCGTTCGCCGCCGACGGCACCATCGTCGCGGCCCACGTCGACCACCTCATCGACGTCGGCGCCTATCCCATCCCCTGGCCGGTCGGCACCGGGGCCGCCGCCGGGATGCTGTTCCCCGGGCCGTACCGGGTGCCCGCCGCGACGTTCTCGACCACGTGCGTGTTCACCAACACCGTCGGGCGCACCGCCTATCGCGGCCCGTGGCAGTACGAGACGCTGGCGCGCGAGGTCCTGCTCGACCTCGCGGCGCGCGACATGGGAATCGACCCGGTGGCGCTGCGCCGGAGGAACCTCCTCCGCGCCGACGAGCTGCCCTTCGCCAACCCCAACGGGATGACCTACGACGCCGTGACCCCGTTGGAGACGTTCGAGCACGCGCTGGAGATCCTCGACTACGACGGCTTCCGCCGGGAGCAGGCCGAGGCCCGGGCCGCCGGGCGCTTCGTCGGCGTGGGCACCGCGAGCTACGTCGAGCCCACCGCGAGCGGCATGGGCAGCTTCGCGACCGAAGGTGCCGTCATCCGCGTCGAGCCGGGCGGCACCGTCAACGTCTACGTCGCGGGCGGCTCTGCCGGCAACAGCGTCGAGACGACCGTCCTGCAGCTCACGGCCGACGCGCTCGGATGCGACATCGCCGACGTGCACACCGTCCAGGGCGACACCGCAGTGACGCCCTACGGGGCCGGCACCGCGGGCAGCCGCAGCGGCTCGATGACCGCCGGTGCCGTCGCGGAGGCGGCCCGGGAGCTGCGAGAGAAGATCGTCGCCATCGCCGCGCACCGGCTCGAGGCCGCGCCCGACGACATCGAGCTGGAGGCCAGCGCCGCGTTCGTGCGCGGCACCCCCGCCGTCTCGGTGTCGCTCGCGGAGATCGCCGACCTCGCCTACTACCAGGCGGCAACGCTGCCCGCGGGCCTCGGGGGCGGGCTCGAGTCGGCCGGCCGGTACACCACCACGCACGGGTCGATCTGGGCCAACGCCACGCACGTGTGCACCTGCGAGGTCGACGTGGTCACCGGCGAGGTGACCATCCTGCGCTACATCGTGAGCGAGGACTGCGGCCCGATGATCAACCCCAACGTGGTCGAAGGCCAGATCGCGGGCGGGACCGTGCAGGGCATCGGCGGGGTCCTGTACGAGCACCTCGCCTACGACGCCGACGGCAACCCCGTGACCACCACCTTCCTCGACTACCTCGTCCCCACCGCCGCCGAGGCGCCCCGCATCGAGTTCGGCCACGTGGAGTCGATGGCGCCGGGCCCCGGCGGGTACAAGGGCGTGGGCGAGGGCGGGGCCATCGGCGCGCCGCCCGCCGTCGTCAACGCGATCGCCGACGCGCTCGCGCCGCTCGGCGTCCGGATCACCGAGCTCCCGCTCGGCCCGTCCCGGATCGTGGCGCTCGTCGGCGCTGCCGAACCGGAGGCCAGTACCCGCCCGCCGGTACGATGACGCCGCGCGGACGGGGAGCGCCACGGCTCCCGGCCGGCCGCCGACGAACCCGACCGAGGAGCCGGCCATGAAGCTGTACTTCGACGGCCCCCGACTCATGGATGTCGCCGCGGCGAACAAGGCGGCGTACGCCGACGCGTCGCCGTTCCCCCACATCGCGCTCGACGGGCTCATGCCCGAGGAGATGCTCGACCTCGTCCTCGACGAGTTCCCGAGCCTCGACAGCCCCATCTGGACCCGGTACCAGGACTACAACGAGGGCAAGCTGGAGTCCCAGGGCGAGGCGCGACTCCCCGAGGACCTGTCACTGATCCTCTACCAGTTCAACTCGGCGCCGTTCCTCGAGTTCCTCGAGGAGCTGACGGGCATCTCCGGCCTCATCGGCGATCCGTACTTCACCGGCGGCGGCCTCCACCAGATCCCCCGCGACGGGCGCCTCGGCATCCACGCCGACTTCAGCCGGCACTACCGCCTGCCCCTCGAGCGTCGACTCAACGTCCTCGTGTACCTGAACAAGGACTGGAAGGACGAGTACGGCGGCCACCTCGAGCTGTGGAACCGTGACATGAGCGCCTGCGTGGAGAAGATCCTCCCCGTCTTCAACCGGACCGTCGTCTTCTCCACGACGGACTGGACCTACCACGGGCATCCGGACCCCCTCACCTGTCCCGAGGGGTGGTCGCGCAAGTCGATCGCGCTCTACTACTTCACGGTCGACCGCCCGAAGCACGAGACGATTCCGGGCAAGCAGACGACGCTGTTCCTGGAGCGCCCGGGGGAGCAGTTCCCGCCCGACGCCGCCGGCGCAGGCGACCTGTCGCTCGCGGCGGTGAAGCGGCGCGGCCGGCGGATCCGCGCCCGCGAGATCGCGCAGCGGTGGACGCCGCCGGCGATCTACGACGCGGTCGACCGCGCTCGTCGCGGACACCGTTGAGCTGGTGACCGCAGCCAACCCCGGTGGCGGGCTCGACGCGCGCGACACCATTCGAGCGCTCGCTTTCGTGCTGCCACAGTTCCACCCGATCCCCGAGAACGATGCCTGGTGGGGCCCCGGATTCACCGAGTGGCGCAACGTCGTGCAGGCTCGCCCCCTCGCTCGCTGGCACCAACAGCCGCACCTGCCGGCCGACCTCGGCTTCTACGACCTCCGGGTCCCCGAGGTCCGCCAGGCCCAGGCCGACCTCGCCCACGCCCACGGCATCCACGGATTCGTCTACCACCACTACTGGTTCATGGGCCGGCGGCTGCTCGAACGGCCGGTCGACGAGATCCTCGCCTCGGGCGAGCCGCGGTTCCCGTTCGCGCTCTCCTGGGCCAATGAGCACTGGAGCCGGACCTGGGACGGCGCGCCGAACGAGGTGCTGATGGCCCAGGACTACTCGCCCGCCGACGACGTCGCCCACATTCGGCACCTGCTGCGCTACTTCGCCGACGAGCGGTACATCCGCGTCGACGGTCGGCCCCTGTTCATCGTGTACGGCGCCAGCCGGCTCCCGGACAGCCGCCGCACCACCGACACCTGGCGGGAGGAGGCGAGCCGGGCGGGCATCGGCGACCTGTATCTGTGCCGGTGGGAGCACGACGGGCGGGGCGACCCCGCCGGGCTCGGCTTCGACGCCGCGATCGACTTCCAACCGGCCTATGACCATCTCGGCCCGCCGCTGCGCCGCAGCACCGTCGAGCGCGCGCTCCGCCGGCTGCACCTCTCCCCGCAGGTCTACCGACAGCACCGGGTCTTCGACTACCGAACGGTCGTCGACCGCATGCTGGACCGGCCCCCGGTCGGGTACAAGCGCTACCCCTCGGTGACTCCGTCGTGGGACAACACACCACGGCGCCACCGCCAGGGGATCATCGTGCGCGACTCGTCGCCCGCCGAGTACGAGCGCTGGCTCGACGCGGTGCTCGACACGTTCGCTCCGTACGGCAACGACGAGAGCTTCGTCTTCCTGAACGCGTGGAACGAGTGGGCGGAGGGAAACCATCTCGAGCCGTGCGCCCGCTGGGGGCGGGCGTACCTCGAAGCCACGGCACGGGCGCTCGGCGGCGCCGGCCGCTGACCCGCGACTCCCGCCGCGCTGACCACGGCCGGACGCCCGAATCGGTGCGACACTACGATGCGCGCCGATGGGAGCCGAACCCGAGCGTTCCGCGGTACGTGCGCTCGCGGTCTACCTCCCGCAGTTCCATCCGATCCCGGAGAACGACGCGTGGTGGGGCACGGGGTTCACCGAGTGGCGCAACGTCGCGCGGGCCCGACCGCGCTTCCGGGGTCACTACCAGCCGCACATCCCCGCCGACCTGGGGTTCTACGACCTGCGCCTCCCCGAGACGCGACAGGCCCAGGCCGACCTGGCCCGTGCCCATGGCATCCACGGCTTCGTCTACTACCACTACTGGTTCAACGGAAAGCGGCTGCTCGACCGTCCGTTCGACGAGGTCCTCCGCTCGGGTGCGCCCGACTTCCCGTTCGCGCTCACGTGGGCGAACGAGAACTGGACCCGGAGATGGGACGGACGCTCCCACGAGGTGCTGCTCGCGCAGGAGTACTCCGAGGCCGACGACCGCGCCCACATCCGCAGCCTCCTTCCCGCCTTCGCCGACCCCCGATACATCCGGATCGACGGCCGCCCGCTGTTCATGGTGTACCGGTCGACGTTGCTGCCCGACAGTCGCCGCACCACCGACGTCTGGCGTGAGGAGGCGAGCCGGGCGGGCATCGGCGATCTGTACCTGTGCCGGTGGGAGCACGACGGGCGGGGCGACCCCGCCGTGCTCGGCTTCGACGCATCCGCCGACTTCCAACCCGACTTCGCCCGGCTCGGACGCGCGCTGCGCCGTGACCTCCCGTCACGCATCATCCGGCGGCTGCACCTGAGCTCCCAGGCGTACCGGACCCACTGGATCTGGGACTACCCGGCCGTCGTGGACGGCATGCTCGGCCGTCCGGCCGAGGACTACCTCCGCTTCCCCTCGGTGTCACCGTCGTGGGACAACACCCCGCGCCGGCAGGAGCGGGGGATGATCCTGCGCAACGCGTCACCCACCGAGTACGAGCGCTGGCTGCGCACCGTGCTCGACCGCTTCACGCCGCCGAGCCCCGACGAGAACCTGCTGTTCATCAACGCGTGGAACGAATGGGCCGAGAGCAACCACCTCGAGCCGTGCCTCCGTTGGGGACTCGGCTACCTCGAGGCCACCAAGCGCGCGCTCGACGCCCGCAACGCCTGATCAGCCACCGCCGAGTTCCTCCTCGAGCTCGCGAGCCATGCGGGCGAGGTAGCCGTCCATGTCGGCGCCGTGTGCCGCCAGCTCATCGGCGGCCTCCGGTGCGGTGAGGATGAGGAAGCGCCCGTCCTCCACCCCGTCGGCCACCAGCTCCCCCACCTCCTCGGGCTGCGACAGCTTCAGGGTGGGCGCGCGGGGCGGAGCGATCGTGCCGTGCACGGTGATCTGCTCGACGATGTTGGTGAGCACGCCGGCCGGGCACAGGCACGAGACCTGGATCCCCTTCGGCCCGAGCGCGAGGTACATGCCCTCCGACAGCCCGACGATCGCGTGCTTCGTCGCCATGTAGGGCGTGCGGTCGTAGGAGTACGGGAGCAGCCCGAGCGTCGACGCGGTGTTGACCACGTAGCCCGAGCCCTGGGCGATCAGGTGGGGCAGGAAGACGAGGTTGCTGCGCACGAGGCCCAGCAGGTTGATGTCGATCGCGCGTTGCCACGCGTCGAGCGGGATCTCCTCCACGCCGCCCATCACGATCACGCCCACGTTGTTCATCACGAGGTCGATCCGCCCGAAGTGGTCGAGCGCGAGGTCGCGGGCCGCTTCGAGCTCGGCCTGCTCGGTCACGTCGACCCGCAGGCCGACCGCGGCGTCACCCAGCTCGTCGGCCACGGTCGAGGCCCGCGCCGCGTCGACGTCGGTGACCACCACCATGGCCCCGCGAGCCGCGAACGAATGCGCGCAGGCCCGCCCGATGCCGCTCCCCCCGCCCGTGATGACTGCCACGGTGCCGGTCCAGTCGATGGCCATTCGGCTTCCCCCTCTCCCGGGATGCTCCTAGATTCCGGGCACCGCGTGCCACCCGGGGGGATGCGATGGCCGAGACCGAACCGAGCCCGCGCGACCGTGCGCTCGTCGCCCTGATCGCGGCCGCGGCCGCCGAGCCGCTCGACGCGCGCGTCGACGACGCCGCGTCCGCCGCGCTCCGCGACGGCGCGCTCACGACCGAGGAGCTGATGGAGGCCACGCTGCACTTCGCCGTCTACGCGGGGTGGCCCCGGGCGTCGCACCTCGAGGGGGTGCTGATGCAGCAGGCCCGGCGGCTCCAGGAGGAGCGGGAGGAACCGGTCACGCCGTGGCCCGGGCTCGACGAGATCGCGGCCGATCCGTCGACGACGGGCGCCGCGCGCCGCGCCGCGGGCCTGACCCGCTTCGAGCAGGTCAACGGGTTTGCCTCGCCGCCGTGCGACACGCCGTACCGCCAGGCCGTGGTGGAGTGGGTGTTCGGCGACCTGTGGTGGCGACCCGGGCTCACCCGCCGCGACCGCCGACTGATCAGCATCACCTGCGTGGCCCTCACCGGGGCACCGTTCCCGCTGGCTATCCACGTGGGCGCCGCGGTGTGGTCGGGCGACGTGTCGGCCGACGAGATGGCCGGCATCGCCGCCGTGATCACCCCCTGCTGCTCCCCCACCCGCGCGGCCGCCCTCACCGACGCCGTCGCCCAGGCCACCGCCACCCCGTGATGCGTTTCTCACCGTCGATACCGCTCACGGATCGACGGTGAGAAGCGCATCGCATCGCCGCGGATCGACGGTGAGAAACGCATCGGCGGTTGGGGAGGTCAGGTGATGTCGAGGACGACCTTGCCGATGGCGTGGCCGTCGGCGACGTAGCGCAGGGCGGACGCGGTCTGGTCGAGCGGGAACGACGCGCCGATGTGGGGGGTGGCCTTGCCGGCGGCCAGGAGCGCGAGCAGCTCGGCCTCGCCCCGGACCATCGCCTCGGTCTCGTATCGCATGAACGACCCGAACTCGAAGCCCATGATCCGGCTGCCCTTGAGCAGCACGAGGTTGAGCGGCACCCGCGGGATCTCGCCCGCCGCGAAGCCGATGACCACGAACCGTCCGCCGTAGCGCAACGCCCGCAGCGCCGGCTCCGACAGCGCGCCGCCCACCGGGTCGATGACGACGTCGGCGCCCTTCGGCAGCGCCTGCTTGAGCGCCGAGCGCAGGTCGCCGGCCTTGTGGTTCACGAGGCGGGTCGCCCCCATCGACTGTGCGACCGCGAGCTTCTCGTCGGACGACGCCACCGCGGTGACCGTCGCGCCGAGCGCGACGGCGAGCTGCACCGCGGCGAGGCCCACCCCGCCACCGGCGCCGAGGACGATGACCTCTTCGCCCGGCTGCGTGTCGGCCACGGCGCGCAGCGAGTGGTACGCGGTGCGGTGGGCCACACCGAACGCGCACGCGTGCCGGTCGTCGATCGCGTCGGGCGTCGGCGTGATCGACGACGCGCCGACCACCACCTGCTCGGCGAACGCGCCCACCATCACCGTGCCGAAGACCCGGTCGCCCACCGCGACGGTGTCGACCCCCTCGCCCACCGCCTCGACCACGCCGGCGAACTCGCTGCCGGGCACGAACGGCGCCGGCACCTTGATCTGGTACTCGTTCGCGCAGATCAGCACGTCGGGGAAGTTGACCGACGCCGCCCGCACCGCGACGCGGACCTGGCCGGCCCCCACCTCGGGGGCCGGCAGATCCGCGACGACGACGGCCTCGGGCGGGCCGTGCTCCGGACACACCGCGGAACGCATGTGTCGCCTACCCCTCCATGGTTCGCCGCGACGGCGCGCGGCTCACCTGTAGTCGGTGGTCTCGACCATCTCCGCCGCGCCCGCCATCAGGTCGAGCACGATCGGACCGAACGCCAGGAGCTTCTCGTCGTCGCCGGAGCGCTGGAAGCCCTGCTCGAGCACGATCGCGAGCTTCCACTTGGCGAGGATGACGTAGTAGTCGATGTCGTCGACCTGGCGCCCCGACACCGCCGAGTAGTGATCGAGCATCTGCGTGCGCGACGGCATGCCCCGCATGTTGACGTACCCCGAGGTCTCGGCCGCGGCCGTGGACGTGTCCTCGGGCCACGACTGCATGACCCAGCCGAGGTCGAGCTTCGGATCGCCGACGGTCCCCATCTCCCAGTCGACCAGCGCGGCGAGCCGGGCCGGCGCGCCGTGCTCGTACATGACGTTGGCGAACTGGTAGTCGCCGTGCATGAGGCCGGGCACGTAGTCGATCGGCCTGTGGGTGCCGAGCCACGCCGAGGTCTCCTCGAGCCCGGGCAGCTCCCGGCCCTTGATCCGCTCGAAGAAGCGCGTCCACCGCTCCACCTGGCGCTCGTGGAAGCCGTCGGGCCGGCCGAGGTCCTGGAGGCCCTTGGCCTGCCAGTCCACCTTCGACAGCAGCGCGATGCCCTCGACCAGCTGGAGCCCGAGGCCGGCGCGGGCGTCGAGGTCGGTGTCGAACGGGGCCGGCCACTGCTTGTCGACGAGCCCCATCGGCGACCAGCCGTCGACGAAGCCCATCAGGTAGAACGTCCGGCCCAGCACCGACGGGTCCTCGCACACGGCCACGGCCGCGGTGTGGGGGACGTCGGTGCCGTCGAGGGCCTCGATGATCCGCCACTCACGGATGATCCCGTTGTCACGGTCGGCCGGCGCGAACGACGGCGGGATGCGGATCACGCAGTCGAGGTCGCCCCGGCGGAGCCGGAAGATCTCGTTCTGGCTGCCGCCCGACAGGAACTCGGCCGACATGGGCTCACCCGCGCCGGGCAGGCCCTGCGCGTCCATCCACGCGACGAGCCGGTCGACGTCGAGGGTGGGCTCGGTCGTCCCCTCGGCCGCCATCAGAACGGTCGCTCCCACTCCGGGGTGGCACACGCGCGCACCACGATCGTGGTCCTGGGCCTCCGTTGCCGCTCCACTAGAGGTTCCCCACTTCCAGCTCGAGGACGTGGGCGAACTTGGCCTTGGCCGCCTCGACCTTGCCCGGGATCCACTGGGTCGGCCACATGCCGTCGGTCGCCTCGTAGTTGCGCAGGACCTGGCGGGCGATGGTGACCTTGTGCACCTCGGTCGGCCCGTCGGCGAGACCCATCAC
Source organism: Actinomycetota bacterium (assembly GCA_016870245.1). Lineage (GTDB taxonomy): Bacteria > Actinomycetota > Acidimicrobiia > IMCC26256 > PALSA-555 > CAIUKV01. Next base: position 20,853 of record VGCA01000024.1, read on the forward strand.
GCCGGCGCTGTGCACCATGCCGAAGAACGGCATCTCGTTGGTGGTGCCCAGCGCGCCGTGCACCTGCATCGCACGCCACGCGATGTCGTGGAGCACCGTCGGCATGACGACCTTGGCGACCGCGATGTCCTTGCGGACCTTCTTGTAGTCGTTGTACTTGTCGATCTCCCACGCGGTGTACAGCACGAACAGGCGGAACTGGATGAGCTGCGCGTAGGAGTCGGCGATGTAGCCCTGCACGAACTGCTTCTCGGCCAGCTTGCCGCCCGACACCTCGCGTGACAGCGCCCGCTCGCACATCATGTCGAGCGCCTTCTGTGACACCGCGATCGTGCGCATCGCGTGGTGGATGCGCCCACCGCCGAGGCGGGTCTGGGCGATGGCGAAGGCCTGACCCTCACCACCGAGCAGGTTGTCGGCCGGCACCCGCACCTCGTCGTAGTGGATGAGCGCGTGCGAGCCCTGGTTGAGCTCCTCACCCCAGAGCCCGACGTTGCGCTCGATCTTGATCCCGGGCGTGTCGGTGGGCACGAGGAACATCGACATGCCCTGGTACGCGCTCACCTCGGGGTCGGTCACCGCCATCACGATGAGGAACGACGCCGTCTTCGCGTTGGACGAGAAGTACTTCCACCCGTTGATGACCCACTCGTCGCCGTCCTTGTGCGCGCGGCACTTGAACAGCGTGGGGTCGGCGCCGGCGTGCGGCTCGGTCATCGAGTACGACGAGAAGCACTCGCCGTCGAGCAGGGGCTGGAGGTACTTCTCCTTCTGCTCGGCCGTGCCGTAGTGGGCGATGATCTCGGCGTTGCCGGTGTCGGGCGCCTGGCAGCCGAACACGATCGACGACCACAGCGACCGGCCGAGGATCTCGTTGAGCAACGCGAGCTTGAGCTGGCCGTAGCCCTGGCCGCCGAGCTCGGGGCCGAGGTGCGTGGCCCACAGGCCCTGGCGCTTGACCTCCTCCTTGAGGGGGTCGATCACCGAGCGCCGCTCGGGCGTCAGCGGGTGGAACTGCAGATGCGGGAACGCGAGGTCGAGCGGCTCGCACTCCTCCCGCACGAAGCGGTCGACCCAGTCCAGCTTCTCCTGGAACTCGGGATCGGTCTCGAAGTCCCACGCCATCGTGGTGTCCCCCTCTGTGGTCGGTGTGGAGCCCCCCAGAACCCGGCTCCGAGTGGGCAGAGCGTCACTCTTTCCCGGCACTCCGGCCGGTGTCCACTCCGGCGGCGCCGCCGCGGCCGGCACCCCACCCTCCCCTGCGCCGTCCCCCCGCCGCGCGCCTCCAGGCGCACCGGCGCGCGGTGGGGCAGACTCCCGGCATGACCGCCACCACCACCGACGAGCCGCTCGGGATGGGGACCGCGTGGGACGAGGCGTGCCTCGCGCACCTCCTCGGCGACGACGCCCGGGCCCGCTTCGAGGCCGACGGGTTCCTCGTGGTACCCGGTGCCCTCGATCCCGACCGGGTGGCGCGGCTCCTGGCGATCGCCCGTCGCAGTGACGAGGCGTACCGCCGCGAGCCCGGCGTCGGTCCGCACCACGTGCTCAACCAGCACGATCTGGTCGGACGTGACGCCGAGTACCTCGACCTCGTCGACCTGCCCACGACGTTCCCGACCGTGTGGGGCGTGCTCGGCTGGCACATCCAGCTCTTCCACACCCAGCTCATCGTCACCCCGCCGTCGCCGCCCGAGGCGATGCACGGCGGCTACGGATGGCACCAGGACAACAACCGCATGAACCGCGACCTCGACCAGGCGCCCCAGCCCCGCGTCTCCGTGAAGGTGGGGTACTACCTCACCGACCTGCCGGAGGCCGGCATGGGCAACCTCTGTGTGGTGCCGGGCAGCCACCGCGCGGGCCGGCCCGCGATCCCGATGGGTGAGCAGCCCGCCGGCGCCACCGAGGTGACGGCCGCCGCGGGGGACGCGATCGTGTTCGACCGGCGGATCTGGCACTCGGCGTCGACCAATCACTCCGACCGCACCCGGGTCTTCCTCACCGTGGGCTACAGCCACCGGTGGCTCCGACCCAAGTCGGAGATGGACCTCGGCGAGCTGCGCAACGGTCTCCCGCCCATCCGGCGCCAGCTCCTCGGGGCGACGACGTCGGCCAACGCCTGGTTCGACCCCACGGAGGACGATGTGCCGCTCAAGACCTGGATCGCCCAGCACGTGGGCGCCGAGGCGGTGGCACCGTGAGCCAGCCCCGGACCCGTCGTGACCGATCGGGGAGGCGATCGGGGAGGCGGGCCGGGCCCGAGCGGCCCGGCCCGCAGGCCCAGGAGCGGACACCGTGACCGAGCGCCGGCCCTTCGGTCCCACCGGCGTCGAGACCGTTCCGCTCGTGCTCGGAGCGATGAACTTCGGTGATCCCACGCCGCCCGACGAGTCGGTCGCGATCCTCGAGCGGGCGATCGACGCCGGGATCACCCTGATCGACATCGCCGATGTGTACGCCGGTGGCGCGAGCGAGCGCATCGTGGGCGACGCGCTCGCCGCCAACGGCCGTCGCGACGAGGTGCTCCTCGCCACCAAGGTCGGCATGCCCCGCGGCGACGGGCCGCCCGAGACGTGGCACCGGCGCGAGCACATCGTGGCCTCGTGCGAACGGTCGCTGCGCGCGCTGCAGACCGACCGCATCGACCTGTACCAGCTGCATCGGCCGTCGGCCGTCGTGCCCCAGGAGGATGGTCCACAGCCGGCCCTGGGC
>VGCA01000025.1 GCA_016870245.1 Actinomycetota bacterium
GCCCTTCCTCCACGATTCTGCCGTCTTCGAGCACGAGAATGCGGTCCGCGGCGACGATCGTCGACAGGCGGTGGGCGATCACGAGGGCGGTCCGGCCCGCGAGGGCGTCGGCCAGGGCCCGCTGGATGGCCAGCTCCGACTCGGCGTCGAGGTGCGAGGTGGCCTCGTCGAGGATCACGATCGCGGGGTCCTTCAGCAGCATGCGGGCGATCGCCAGGCGCTGCTTCTCGCCGCCCGACATGCGGTAGCCCCGCTCGCCGACGATGGTGTCGTAGCCGTCGGGGAGCGTCTCGATCAGGTCGTGGATGCGGGCCCGCCGGCAGGCGTCGACGACCTCGTCGTCGGTCGCGTCGGGGCGAGCGAAGCGGAGGTTGGACCGGATCGACTCGTGGAACAGGTGGGGGTCCTGCATGACCATGCCGACCGTGCCCCGCAGCGAGTCGAGGGTCAGGTCGCGCACGTCGTGCCCGTCGACGCACACGCGCCCCTGCACCACCTCGTGGATGCGCGGCACGAGCAGTGCGGTGGTGGTCTTGCCCGCGCCCGACGGTCCGACGAGCGCGACGAACTCGCCGGGCTCGACGTCGAAGCTCACGTCGCGCAGGATCCACGCGCTCGGGTCGTCGTCGGGCAGGACCACACCCTCCTCGAGGGACGCGATCGACGAATCGGCCGGAGACGGGTGGCGGAACCACACGTGGTCGAACGTGATGCGACCGTGGGGCGCATCGAGCTCCATCGCGTCGGGCTTCTCGGTGATCAGTGGGTCGAAGTCGAGGACCTCGAAGACCCGCTCGAACGACACGATGGCGGTCATCACGTCGACCCGGGCGTTGGTCAGCTGCGTGAGCGGTTGGTAGATCTGCCCGACGTACACCACGAACGCGGCGATGGTGCCGATTGAGATCACGTCGCTGATGACGAGGTTGCCGCCGACGAGGTAGACGATCGCCGTCCCGACCGCGGTGACGAAGCCGAGCGCGACGAACAGCACGCGCGAGTACATGGCGGTCGTGATGCCGATGTCGCGCACTCGCCCGGCGCGCGACGAGAAGTTGTCACGCTCGGTGTCGTGGTCGCCGAACAGCTTGACCACCAGCGCGCCGGCCACGTTGAACCGCTCGACCACCGTGTTGTTCATCGACGCGTTGAGCTGCATCGACTCGCGGGTCGCGCCGACCAGCTTCTTGCCGATGTGGCGCGCCGGGATGATGAAGAACGGCAGCACGAGCAGTGTGAGGATCGTCAGGCGCCAGTCGAGGGCGAGCATGAAGCTGAGCGTGACGACGATGGTGATGACGTTCGACACCACGGTGCCGAGCGTGTTGGTGACCGCCTGCTGCGCGCCGATGACGTCGTTGTTGAGGCGCGACATCAGTGCGCCGGTCTGCGTGCGGGTGAAGAACGAGAGCGGCAGCCGTTGCACGTGGTCGAACAGCCCGAGGCGCAGGTCGTAGATCAGTCCCTCGCCGATCTTGGCCGAGTACCACCGCTGGACGAGTGACAACGCCGACGACGTGATCGCCAGGAACACTGCGAGCCCCGCGAGGGCGAACACCATCGTCCGGTCGTCCTCGGGGACCGCCGTGTCGAGCAGGGAGCGGAGGATCAGGGGCGGGATGGCCCCGACCACCGCGGCCAGGATCACCGTGACCAGGAACCCGATGAGCTGACGCCGGTAGGGCCGGCACAGCCCGAGCACCCGCTTGAGGACGTCGCGCTCGATCTTCCGACCCTTCACGGCGTCGGTGTCCCGGCGGAAGCTCATCGCAACGCTGTGGGGTCCGGTCATGCGGCTTCCCAACGTACCGGTGCCGGGCAATAGGCTCCGGCGTCATGACGGTTCACGAGCGCCCCTTCGGCCGCTACTACGAGGACTTCGAGGTCGGTGACGTCTACAAGCACTGGCCCGGGAAGACCATCACCGAGTACGACGACCACCTCTTCTGCATGATCACGATGAACCACCACCCGCTCCACACGGACGCGTGGTTCGCCGAGACGCAGACCCAGTTCGGGAAGAACGTCGTGGTGGGCAACCTCGTCTACTCGGTCGTGCTGGGGATGAGCGTCCCCGACGTGAGCGGGTCGGCCATCGCCAACCTCGAGGTCGAGGAGCTCAAGCACCAGCGGCCCACCTTCCACGGCGACACCATCTACGCCGAGACCAAGGTGCTCGAGAAGCGGGAGTCGGCGTCGAAGGACGACCGGGGCGTGGTGCTGGTGGAGACCCGCGGGTTCAACCAGCGCGGCGAGGAGGTCTGCTACTTCCGGCGCCGGGTGATGGTGCTCAAACGCAGCCACGCGACGCCGCGGCAACGGCCCTACACCTCACCCGAGTAGGCGATGGCCGCGGCGACCGGGACGGTGCTCGTGCATCGCCGCGACATCCGCGACATCCGCGGCATCTGATCCGGCGTCTGATCCGGCGTCTGATCCGGCGTCTGATCCGGCGTCCGATCGGGCACCGACCTCACGAGGGCAGGCGCTCGACCTCCACGGGCACGCCGGTCACGCTGGGCTGACCGGTGAGCGGATCCGGGGCCGGGTCGGTCAGCCGGTTGACGTTCTGCTCGTGCCACCCGTGCGCGATCCAGACGGTCTCGCGTGCCATCGACGGGTCGACGAGCACCGCGCCCGCGACCTCGCCGCGTGCGGTCCTGACCCGCACGCGATCGCCGGTCTCGATCGCGCGCTCGCGCGCCACGTCGGCACTGATCCGGATGGGTGGAGGTCCTTCGTCGAGCGGGACGGCGTAGTGCGAGCTGTTCACGCTGGCGAGCGTGCGGCCGCTGACGAGTCGCGGCCCACTGGTGTCTTCGCTCGCCAGCACGCCCGGGATGCGGTCGGTCAGCACGCGCGGGGCGAGCCTCCAGCGCCCGTCCGGCAGTACCTGCTCGTGGAACCAGCCGTAGCGGAACTCGACCCGGACGCCGTCGGTGCCCGCCGCGAACACGTTGTCCGCGTCGTCGCACGTGAGGCGGCCGATGGCGCGCATCAGGCCCTCGTCGGTGGCCGTCTCGGCATCGACGCCGGGGAGGACGTCGAAGATGTCGAAGCCCATGCGCGCACCCAGCTCGGAGAGCACCTGCCAGCCGTGGCGACGATCGGCACCGGGGGCCACGATCGCCGGCGTGACGTAGGTGCGTTCGGCGCCGTACTGCGGGAGGAAGCGCATGTCGTTGCGCTCCGCGAGCCAGGTGCACGGGATGACGTGCGTGGCGATCCTCGTGAGCTCCCACTCGACGATGTCGAAGACGGCGAGCACCGGAAGCGTGGCGAGCGCCGCGAGGAGTCGATCCGGATCCGGCGCGGCCGCCACCGGGTTCGCGCCCATGATCATCAGCGCGCGGATGTTCCCCGCCTCGATCTCGTCGACCAGGGCGACGGCGGGTCGTTCGCCGAACACGCCTTTGAGCTCCGGGCGACTGGCCGGCCCCGGGCCGAACGCGCCCGATTCCGGTGCGTGGCCGGTCCGACGAGGCCCGTCCATCATCGTCGTGCTCTCGGGCAGGAAGCGCATCCCACCGCTGCGGTCGAGCGAGCCGGTGATGATCCCCACCGCCCAGATCAGCCAGTAGGTCAACACCGCCGTCGGCGAGAAGGAGACGCCGGTGCCCGGGAGGAGCGACACCCGGCCGTGGCGCCGGATCGCGGCGAGGAGGTCCAACAGGTCGTGCTCCGCGAGGCCGGTCCGGCGTGTCACCAGCTCGAGATCGAAGGCCTCGACCACGGCGCGCAGGTGCTCGACGTCGTCGGGGTCGCAGGCCACCTCGAGCTCGTGCGCGTCGAACCCGTCGCGCAGGAGCTCGCGTGCGAGCCACCCGAAGATGAACACGTCCGACCCCGGTCGGGGTGCGAGGTGCCGGTCGACCATCCCGGCGGTGCGGGTGGCCCGCGGATCGATCGCCCAGATCTCGCCTCCGCGCTGACGGAACGCGCGGACCCGCTGGGTGAAGTTGGACGACGGCGTTCCGCTGTAGCCGCCGGAGTTCGACGGGTTCTGGCCGATGATCACCGCCAGCGTCGAAGCCGGATCGTCGGGCGCCCAGACCGGCGTGCTCCGCGCGAAGCCGGTCACCAACTCCGCGGCTCGGAGGAACGGGGCGGTGTCGAGCGTCATCGCGCCGTAGAGCTGCTGCGTGCCGAGCGCGCCGAAGAACGTCGCCGCGCCGAACGCCTCGTTGATGAAGAAGAAGCCCGTGCCGAAGAACCGCGCGATGCTGTCGGGTCCGTGCTCGGCCTTCAGCGATTGCAGCTTGCCCGCGAGGTCGTCGAGCAGCACCGGCCATTCGACGTCGCGTCCGTCGAGGCGTGGCCGATCCAGCCGGTTCGGGGCGTGGTGGACCTCCGGGATCGATCGCCCCTTCGTGCAGCTGTAGCCACGCGTGGCCGGATGGTCGCGGTCGGCGACGACCTTGGTGATCCGGTCACCATCGACGGTTGCGCACAGTCCGCAGCTGGCGCCGCACAGGAAGCAGATGAACCGGACTTGCCGAGGCGCGGTTGCCGTCTCGTCGACCATGCAGTGGACCCCCCTTCCCCCGAGCCCTCGATCCTTCGGGCTCCGCACTCTGCCAGAAGCCAGAAGCCTGACACGCTCCCGAGGCCGAGGACGGCTGACCTCGAGATCACCGACCATGTCGGCGACGGCGCCAGCGACGAACCGTGCGACCACGGGCACCAGCACGACGGTCATGGCGCCGGTCGGCCCCTCGTCCACCCGGCGGTCTCCCTGCGCCAATACTGCATAAATCGGACGCGTCGCTCGCGGAGCCGCATCCTGCGTCACGCGCACCGGGGAGCGCGTGACCGCCGTCACCGGGCCGGTGACGGCAGTCACCATCGGATGAGAACACGTTCCGGTGTGAGTAACGTATCCGTCCATGACTGCGGGGGGCCCGGTTCTCACGTTCCACGGCGTTCGCGGCTCGACGCCGTGCGACGGCCATCAGTACTCGCGATACGGCGGCTCCACGTCCGCGGTCGCATTGGAGTGCCCGGGTCACGCGCCCGTGATCTTCGATCTCGGTACCGGCGTGCGCGCCTACGGCGACGAGGTCACCGCGAAGCTGGTGGCCGACATGCAGGCCAACCGCGCGGCCACGCCGTACACGGCCAACGTGCTGCTCACCCACCTGCACTGGGACCACATCATCGGGATGCCGTTCTTCACGCCGGCCTTCCGGCCCGACGCGAACATCAACGTGTACGGACCCCGGCAGCTCGAAGGTCCGCTCGGCGACGTGTTCGCGCAGGTGATGCGCCCGCCGTTCTTCCCGATCACCCCCGACCAGCTCGGCGGCGACGTGCGCTTCCAGGAGGTCGGCGACGACGCCTACGCACTCAACGGCGCGAAGGTGCTCAGCCGCTGGGTGCGGCACACGGATCCCGCGCTCGGCTTCCGGGTCGAGCTCGAGGGCCGGTCGGTCACCTACATCTCCGACCACGGTCCGGGCTGCATCACCGACGATCCCGACGACTACGTGCCGCCGGGCGTGCTCGAGCTCTGCGACGGCGTCGACGTGCTGATCCACGACGCGCAGCACACCCTCGACGAGTACGAGGCCAAGCGGCACTTCGGGCACTCGTCGATCGAGTACGCGGTGCACGTGGGCAAGGAGTCGGGTATCCGGAACCTGGTGCTGTTCCACCACTGCCCCACGCACTCCGACGACGACATCGACCGGATCCTCCAGCACGCGCAGGACGTCTCCGACAAGGTGAACGGGCCTCGCATCATCGCCGCCCACGAAGGCCTTCGGATCAACCTCGATCACGTGTGAGCCACGGGCCTGCGGTCCGGCCGGCCAGCGGGCATGATGGCGCCATGAGTCAGGAACCGGCACCCACCGACGACGCCGTCTTCACCCCCGACCAGGGCGAGTTCCGCAAGGCCCTCGGACAGTTCGCGACCGGCGTCACCATCATCACCGCCATCGCCGACGGCGAGCCCGCCGGTCTGGCGGCCAACTCGTTCACCTCGGTGTCGCTCGACCCGCCGCTGGTGCTGTTCGCGGTCGCCCGCACGTCGTCCACCTGGCCCAAGATCGAGGCCGCCCGGAAGTTCGCGGTCAACATCCTGGGCGCGCACCAGGAGGAGGTGTCCCGCCTCTTCGCGACAAAGGACGTCGACCGCTTCGCGCAGGTCGACTGGCACCTCGGGGTGGGCGGGTCCCCGGTGCTGCACGACACCCTCGCCTACCTCGACTGCGAGTTCTGGGCCGAGTACGACGGCGGCGACCACATCATCGTCGTCGGCCGGGTGCTCGACCTCGGGGTCACCCACGAGGGCTCGCCCCTGCTCTTCTTCCAGGGCAAGTACGGCCGTCTCCATGTCGGGGACTGAGCCGTCGGTGGAGCTCGTCGCCGACCCCGACGCGTCGCGCGCCGGGGTCGCCGTGCGCGCGCACCTCGACGCGGGCGAGCGCGTCGCCGGGTTCGTCGGCGAGCCCGACGACCCCGCGGTGGTGGAGCTCGTCGCCGACGTCGTCCGCTGACCGGCGGGGTGGCGTCGCGTCCCCGCCTGTCCCATACTGGCGCCGAGACGGCACGCCGGAGGTGGTCCATGCCCAAGATCGAGCTGACGGCCGAAGACGAGGCGCAGGTCGAGGAGTTCGCCGGCAACCTGTTCATGGCGAGCCTCGCGGCGATGGAGCTGGCCAACGTCGAGCTCGGGGTGCGCCTCGGCCTGTACGAGGCCCTGGCCGGTGCGGGCCCCACGACCGCGGGCGAGCTCGCGGCCGCGGCGGGGATCGCCGAGCGGTACGCGCGTGAGTGGCTCGAGCAGCAGGCCGTCGCCGGGGTCGTCGAGGTCGACGATGTCGCGAAGGGGCCCGACGACCGGCGGTTCACCCTGCCCGACGCGCACGCCCACGTCCTGATCGACGACGACAGCGAGGCGTGCATGAAGCCGTGCGCGGCCGTGGTGCCGTGGGCGGGCAAGGCGCTCGACATCATGGTCGAGGAGTTCCGGCGCGGGACCGGTGCCGCCTTCGGCCTCTTCGATCTCCACGACCTCCAGGCCGCGTTCACGCGTCCGGTGTTCGTCAACCACCTGGTGCAGACGTGGCTGCCCGCGCTCCCCGACGTGCAGGCGAAGCTCGAGTCGGGCGCTCGGGTGCGGATCGCGGAGGTCGGGTGTGGCGAAGGGGTCGCCGGGATCACCATCGCGACGGCGTATCCGGAGGTGCAGATCGACGGGTACGACCTCGACGCGGCCTCCATCGCGGTCGCGCGCGACGCGGCGACGGCTGCGGGGCTCTCCGATCGGGTGCGCTTCGAGGTGCGCGACGCGGCCGATCCTCTCGATGGCGGCGAGTACGACCTCGTGATGGCGATCGAGATGCTGCACGACGTGCCCGACCCGGTGGGCATCCTGCGGACGATGAAGCAGCTCGCCGGGAGCGATGGCGCGGTGCTCGTCGTCGATGAGCGCACCGAGGACGCCTTCACGGTGCCGGCCAACGAGATGGAGCGGTTCCTCCACTCGTTCAGCACGCTGCACTGCCTCGCCGTGAGCATGCAGGACGGCGGGGTGGGAACCGGGACGGTCATCCGCGGCGACGTGCTGCGGGGCTACGCAGAGGACGCGGGGTTCTCGAGCGTGGCCACCCTCGACGTCGAGCACCCGCAGTTCCGGCTGTACCGGCTGTCGTGAGCGAACCTCGTGGTCAGGAATCCCGGAGGTCGGCGAGCTTGACCACGGTGGCCTGCGGCGTGTCGATGTCGCCCTCGGCGAGGAAGTACCGCCAGTACACCTGACCGAAGGGACGACCCTCGGTGTCGAGCCAGTTGGGCACGCCGGGGTCCTCGTGGGCGAGGACGATCCGCCACGAGCCGTCGGTCTCGAGCACGGTGTTCGACCGGTTGAGGCCCACGGTGCGGTGCACGTAGTCGTAGGTCTGCAGGAACCGGTTCCACAGGCACACGTTGGCGAAGCGGCACTCGGGCCAGCGGCCGGTGATCACCAGCGCCTCGTCGGGCGCCAGGAAGTACGGCGCCATGGAGTAGGCGGCGTCGAACGCGGCGAACGCCAGGTCACCGGGCTTCTCGGGGGTGGGGAACTCGTTGGGGGTGACGCCCACCCAGGTGGGCAGCGGCACCGAGCCGCGGGGTGGCTGGTCGATGGTGCGGCCCCGCATGAAGTTGGCCATGCGGTCGATGCCCGCAGCGATCGACGCGTCGCTCGGCCGGTCGGGCGGGCCGACCTCCTCGAGCACCTCGATGGTGAGCGGGATCAGCAGCGTGTCGTCGGCCGCGGCCGGCTGGGGCCACTCGAAGTAGTGGCGGGTGGTGATGAGCCCTCCGCCCTCGGGGAGCGCCAGCCAGTTGCGGTCGCGGGGCTCGCCACCGAAGAAGACCTCGTATGACCCGTCGTCGGCGATGTCGAAGTCGGTGTCGTTGAGCACGCCTGCGGTCTGGGTGGCGTAGGAGCCGTCGGTTGCGCCGGCCTCCACCGTGAACGACGTGTACGCCGCGCCCGCGATGTTGCCGGTGACGCGGTACGTGTACGCGGAGCTCCACGGCGCCGTGAAGTAGATGGCGTCGGTGTTGTCGCCGAGCGCCTTGCGGTGCGGACCGACGATGCGGCGCCAGTCGGGGTGCGCGGCGTCCTGCTCGAAGTACATCGACAGCGCAGTGTCGAGCTGGTGGATCAGGAGCCGGTGGCCCTCGGCCGCGCTGTCGGGATCGGTGATCCCGAACTCATCCGAGAGGTAGCGCTGCTGGATCTCGCTGAGGGTGTCGAGGAGTCGTTGGAACGCCACCCCGGCCTGGGTCTGGATCGCCTCGGTCATCTCCGGATCATGGCACGGCGGTCCGGACCGCGTCCCGGTCGGGGCGGCCGGGATACGGTGCGGTCATGGCCGTGCGCGTGCTCCAGCTCTCCGACCTGCACATCACCACCGATGGCGAGCGGTTCGGCCAGGACCCGCGCGCCAACCTCGACCGCGTGCTCGACGACGTCGACCGCCGCGGCCTCACGCCCGACGTGGTGGTGGCCACCGGAGACCTCGGCGACACCGGCGACCCGGCCGAGTACGCGTACCTGCGCGAGCGCCTCGGCGCGCTCGGCGTCCTCGTGTTCTGCCTCGCCGGCAACCACGACGCCGAGCCCGCCTTCACGACGCACCTGCCCGGCGGCACGCTGTCGGCGGTCGACGCGGCAACGGTCGACGGCTGGCGCTTCCTGTTCCTCGACGCCAACGCGCGCGGGCGGGTGGTGCGGCCCGACGGCACGGTCGTCGACCGCGAGGACCGCCGTCATGACGCGCGCAGCGGCGGACTGCTCCCCGCCGACGGGGCGCGTCTGGTCGACGCGCTGGCCGCCGACGCCGACGGGCCCACCATGATCTGGACACACCACCCGGCCGTGGCGCACCCCGGCTTCGTCGGCCTCGACGAGGCTCCCTTCAGCCGATGGTTCGTCGAGACCGTCGGTGCCGCGGGGTCGGTGCGGGCGGTGAGCAGCGGGCACGTGCACAGCTCGCACGCCAGCGAGCGCCTCGGCGTGCACCACTTCACCTGCCCGTCGGGCTGGCTCGCACTCGATCTCGATGCGGGCACGCTCATGCCGCCGGGCTACCGCTGGTTCGAGCTGGGGGCCGACGGCACGGTCGTGTCGGAGGCCTACGTCGTCGCCGACGGACGCGGCCCGGAGGCCACGCCGTATCCCGACTGGGTTCCCAGGGTCCTCGCCGAGGGCGGTTGAGCACCACCGCCGGCGAGGCCGGCGGTCACTCCGTGGTGGCGCCGGCGGCGGTGGCCTCGGCGTCGCCCGCAGTGCCCGACCGCTGGATCGCCCGCTCGTCGGTGCCGAGGTACGACGCGATGACGGCAGGGTTGTTGCGGACCTCGTCGGGCCCGCCCTCGGCGATGACCTGGCCGGCCTCGAGGCAGTAGATCCGGTCGGAGATCGACATCACCATCGGCATGTCGTGCTCGATGATGAGGATCGACGAGCCGAGGTCCTGCTGGATCGCCTTGATCAGGGGGCCGAACGCCTCGGTCTCCTTCTGGGCCACGCCGGCGGTGGGCTCGTCGAGCATCATCAGCCGGGTGTCGAGGGCGAGCAGCGCGCCCAGCTCGACGATGCGCCGGGAGCCGGTCGACAGCTCGCTCACCAGGTTGTCGGCGTAGCGGCTGAGACCGAGATAGCTGATGATCTCCTCGGCCTGCTTTCGCTTGGTGCGCTCGGCCCAGGGCGAGGGCGGCAGCGACAGCATCGACGGCAGCAGCAGCGATCGCTGGCGGGCCTCGAGTGCGACCATGATCGTCTCGCGCACGGTGAGGCCGCCGAAGATCCGGGCGTTCTGGAACGCCCGACCCATGCCGTAGCGGGAGCGCCGGTACGACGCCTTGCCGTCGATGCGGGTGCCGAACAGCTCGATGGTCCCGGTCGACTTCACGAAGCCCGACACCGCGTTCATCAGCGTGGTCTTGCCGGCGCCGTTGGTGCCGATGAGCCCGACGACCTCGCCGGACCGCACCTCGATGCTGACACCGTTGACCGCGTACCGGCCACCGAAGCGCACCCGCACGTCGTCGGTCCGCAGGGGCAGTAGCTCGGCGGTCGCGGCCTCCTTGCTCCGGTCGCGGGTGGAGAGCGATGTGACGTCCGCAGTCTCTCGACCCCGCTTCGGCTCCCAACCCGTGCGCTTGGCAACGTAGTTGAGGAGCTGGTCGCGGGCGGAGTCGATCACCGAGATGAGGCCACCCGGCACGTAGAGGATGAGGATCAGCATGCCGACGCCGCTGGCGAACAGTTGCAGCTGCGGGGTGTTGCTGAAGATCAGCGGGATCGCCACGATGACGATGGTGCCGATGATCGCGCCCATCACGGATGCGAGGCCACCGACCACTGCGACCGACAGCACCCGGATCGACTCCGCGGGCACGAAGTAGTCGGGGTACATCACCGCGTTCTGGGCGGCGAAGAGACCACCGGCGAACGCGGCGACACCGCCCGAGATGCCGAAGGCGATGAGCTTCGCCCGAGTCGGGGCCACCGTGTACGCGGCCGCGTTGTTGTCGTTGTCGCGCACTGCGATGAGGGATCGACCGATTCCGGTACGGCGCAGGTGCGAGACGATCGCGATCACGATCAGCAATGCGATGAAGCACAGGTAGTAGTACGCGTCCTTGTCGGTCGCCAGGTCGAAGCGACCGATGATCGGGAGGTCGATGACCGGTGGCTCGAGCCGGGTGCCGTAGCCGGTGAAGTAGGTGTTGAGGTTGAACGGCAGCCAGCTGTCCTCGTTCTGCACCAGGACGAACCCGCTGACCGCGAGCGAGAACCCGAGCGTGATGATCGCGAGGTACAGCCCGCGGACGCGCAGGGCCGGGATCCCGATGACGATCGCGACGACCACACCCCAGAGGGTGCCCAGCGCCACCGACGGGAAGAACCCGATCGACTGGCCGTAGAACGCGGTCAGGTAGGCGCCGATGGCCACGAACGCGTACTGGCCGAGCGAGAGCTGACCGGCCCAGCCGGTGAGGACCGTGGCCGAGACCGCCACCATCAAGAAGATGAGGACGCTCGTGAGGTCGTTCATGTCGACCGCGGTGGAGAAGAACAGCGGCATCGCCAGGCCGGCGACCAGCAGGATCAGCGCGCCCAGATAGCGCGCCCCGCGCGCGAGCGGGTGTTTCAGCAGCTCGGCGTTGGCGGCCTTGGATCGTGGAGTCAGGGACCACGCCGAGTCGTCGGAGCGCTGGTTGCGGGCCCGGAAGAGGACGAGCACCACGAGCAGGGCGAACATGACCAGCGTGTCGGTGCCCGGCGAGCCCGTGGTGTTCGACAGCACCAGCTGTTCGACGACGCCGATGGCGATCCCGCCGACGAGCGCCAGCGGGAACGAGACCATGCCGCCCACCAGCGCCGCCACGAGGCCCCGCAGCAGGAGGTCGGGTCCGAGGGCGTTGGAGATGTCGCTGGTGCGCTGGTTGAGCACGGGAGCGGCGATGACCGCGCTCACCGCCGCGAGGGTCCCGGCCAGGATCCAGACCTGGGTCGAGACGGCCTTCACCCGCACCCCCGAGAGGGAGGCGCCGCTCGGGTTGTCGGCCGCGGTGCGCACCGAGAGTCCGAACTTGGTGCGCTGGAGCAGCACCGCCAGGAAGGCGACGATGAGCGGCACGGCGACGAGGACGACGAGCTGCTCGCTGCGGATCGTCAGGCTGCCGACGCTCCAGATCTCGTCGAACGGCGTGGGGAACGGCAGGTTCTCCTCGACCGTGGGGAGCTGCAGCTGCAGCAGGAGGATCACCTGCGCCACACCGATGGTGGCGACGAAGAGCAGGAGCCGGGGTTGGTGGAAGAGGCGCCGGACCACGAGGAGCTCCGTGAGGCCTCCGAGTGCGGCGCCGATGATGATCGCGAGCGGCAACGAGGCCCAGAACGACCAGCCGTAGTTGACCAACAGCATCGACATGACCGACGCGCCGAGCGCCCCGAACTGTCCCTGCGCGAAGTTGATGACCCCTGACGCCCGGAAGATCAGCACGATGCCGATCGCCACCAGGCCGTAGACCATCCCCCGGATGACGCCGTTGAAGACGATCTGCTCCGAGACCGTGAACGCGAGCGTCATCAGGCACCCTCCCCCGAGAGGAAGACGGCTCGGAGGAGGTCGTCGCGTTCGAGGAGCTCATTGGCCGGTCCCTCGAACCGGACCCGACCCCGTTCCATGAAGATGGCCCGGTCGGCGATCGACAGCGCGACGTTCACGGACTGCTCGACGATCACCATCGTGACGCCCGTGGAGCGGAGGCCCTCGACCACCTCGAGCAGCTCCTGCACCACCAGCGGCGCGAGCCCGAGCGACAGCTCGTCGATGAGCAGCAGCTCGGGCTCGAGCATGACGGCCTTGCACACGGCGAGCATCTGCTGTTGCCCGCCCGAGAGCGATCCGGCCCGCTGCTTCATGCGGTCCTTGAGCTGCGGGAAGGTGTCGAGTGCGACCGCGATGCGGTCCTTGCGCTTGGTCGGGTCCTCGATCAGCCAGCTCCAGACCTCGAGGTTCTCGGCCACGGTCTGACCGGGGAAGATGCACTCCCCGCCGGGAACCTGGATCATGCCCATGGCGACGCGGATCTCGGGATCGGTGAGCGTGATCGTGCGGCCGTTCATCCGCACGACGCCGCGGTCGGGGATCACGAGACCGCTGACCGCCCTCAGCAACGTGGATTTCCCGGCACCGTTGGTGCCGAGCAGCGCGAGCACCTCGCCCTTGCGCACCTCGAGGTTGACGTCGAACAGGATCTGCACGGGGCCGTAGGAGGTGTCGAGGTTGTGCACCTGGAGCACGGGGACGTCGTCGGGGTTCTGGGCGATGCGACGCTGCTCCTCCTGCTCGTCGAGGAGCTCCTCGACGACCAGCGAGATGTCGCGCTTCATGAACTTTGCGCCCCGCATCACGAGGAGCCCGCCCAGCAACGCCGCGGCGGGGACCACCACGAGGAGTGCGGTGCGCTCCCCGTACGCGTCGGCGACTGCGGCGACCATCAGGCCGCCGAAGAACCCGCCGAGCAGGAAGATGTAGAAGCCGATGAGCGCGAAGGCCTGGGCCCGCATCCGGTACGGGACCACCGCCGAGATCGTGGGGCCGACCTGGGTGAACGCCGCGAGCTGGCAGGCGTTGGCGATCGCGACGAAGAGGATGAGCGGCTCCACCGGTCCGAGCTGGGTGCCGATGGTGAGGAACAGGCCGTAGCCGATCACCAGCCAGCCGAAGAGGCGCACGGCCCACCGCGGGTCGCGGCGGAACAGGCGGTCGCCGTACCGGCCGGCGATGGGGATCAGGATCAGGGCGGGGACGTAGGTGAGCGAGAGCACCCACCCGCGCTTGAAGGCCCCGAAGTCGTAGCTCTCCTGGAACAGGAAGCTCAGCCGCACGGGCACGCTGACGAGCGCGAACCCGAGCATGCCGATGCCGAGGGTCAGGTAGCGGAACGTCTTGACCTTCTTGAGCCGCGCCGCCACCGACGAGAGCCGCACCGGCGGCTCGTCGTCCTCGTCGAGCACGCGGCCGAGCACGGCCTCCTGCTCGTTCTTGCCACGCGCCGGCTCGCGCAGGACCAGCAGCGCGGCGGCGACGAAGACGATGGGGATCGCGATCGCGAGCATCGCCCAGCGCCAACCCTCGGCGCCGCCGACCCACGCGGTGACCCCGCCGACGATGAACGGTCCGATCACGAGCCCGAGCGGGCGGCCGAGGTTCTCCGTCGCGAACATCCGCGTGCGGACGCCGATCGGGTACTGGTCGGCGATCAGCGAGGGCGTGATCGGGATCTTGGCGGAGGCGCCGAAGCCGGCCGCGGCCCGGGCGAAGCCCATGGAGATCGGGTTCTGCACGAGTCCGGTGCAGGCCACGGCGGTGGCCCACACGAGCGTGGCGGCGGCGAGGATCTTGGTGCGGAGGTAGCGGTCGGCCAGCCAGGCGAAGGGCAGCGTCGAGACCACGAGCACCACGCCTCCGAGGGAGCTGAGGCCCTGGAGCGTGGTCTTGCTGACCCCGAGCGACTCCTGGATGTCGGGCGCGAGGACCTGGAGCGCGACCTGGTCGAACGTCTCGATCACGTTGACGAGCAGCAGCGCGACGATCATCGCGATGCCGCCGGCCTTGATGCCCTCGCGCAGCGGCATGGGCTCGCCGCCGACGCCGGGCAGGAGGTCGTCGGGCAGCAGCTCGCCGGCTTCGGCCGCGGCCTGGGCCTCGCGGCGGGCTTCCTCCTCGGCGACGACGACGGCGGTCAGTGCGGCCGCCGCGCTCCGCTGCGGAGTGGGATCGGTCGGTGCTTCGGGCATCGGGCGCGTCCCCCCTCGATCCAGCGCGACCCGCGATGAGGCGGGCACGGTATCAACTGGAACGTGTTCTCACCATCCCGCTCCGCGCGAGCATGGCACGCGTGCGCCCTGGGCTAGGGTCCGAGCGACTCGCGGCGACGCGGGTGCGACGGTCAGGGGGACCGTCGACTGACTGGGGGAGCACACATGATCCGCAGACGAGCCCGCGTCCTCGTCGGGTCGGTGGCGATCGCGCTCGTCGCGAGCGTCGGCGTCACCGTCCCGGCATCGGCCACGAACCGTACGGAGCAGCAGGGCGTGACCAAGGACGAGATCGTCGTGGTCGCCGTCGTGGCCGACCTCGACTCACTGCGGAGCAAGGGTCTGATCCAACAGCCCAAGCTCACCGTGGGCAACCTGGTCAAGAACTGGCAGATCTACTTCGACGAGGTCGGCCCGATCAACGGCCGCAAGGTCCGGGTCGAGCCGGTGGTGTGGGACCCGCTCGACGCCACCACCTACGACCGGGCCTGCACCCAGATCACCCAGGACATCAAGCCGTTCGTGGCCCTGAACAGCGCGGGGTATCGGCAGAGCTCGATTCCGTGCATCAGCGTCGACGGCGAGACGCCGTTCATGGTCGGCGACCCCGTGTTCACCGACCTGCTGAAGGCCTCGGGCAACAAGCTGTTCGCCTTGCCCCCTCCGTCCGATGTCGCCGGGACCACCACCGCCGACGTGGTGCAGAAGGCGAAGCTGGTACCGAAGTCGGCGAAGATCGGCATCCTGTCCTCCAACGACATCGGCGTGAAGGCGGGCGGGGATGCGCTCGAGGCCCAGCTGAAGAAGAACGGCTACGACGTCGCCTCGAAGGTCGAGGTCAACGCGCTGTCGGCCGACTCCGCGCTGATCAACCGCGAGTCCGCCGCGGCGGTGGAGACCTTCAAGGCCGCCGGCGTCGACACCGTGTTCATCGGCATCCAGTTCACGAGCAGCCAGGGCTACTTCCAGGAGGCCGCCCGCTCGCAGGCGGGGTTCAAGAACTTCATCGTCGACGACGCGGCATCGATGTGCTCCATCTTCGCGGCGAGCCGGATCCCGGTCGAGGTCGCGGGCACCCCGTGTGTGACTGCATTTGACACCCGGGCGCTGCCCACCAAGGACGGCGTCAAGGAGGACTCGGAGTTCGAGGCCGAGTGCCGGACGGTGTTCGACGAGGGGTTCGGGATCAAGAGCCAGCCGGGCGTGCCCTCGGGTGACGTCACCGCGAACGGCGTGACCTACGTCGAGGACATGCGCCCCGACTACTGCACGATCATGAGCGTGCTGATCCCGGCGATGAAGAAGGCGGGCAAGAACCTCACCTGGGACAAGGTCGCCAAGAACCTCGAGGCGATCAAGTCGGCGCCCGCCGCCTACCTGTCCGACGGCGAGGGCGGCTTCTCGAAGAGCAAGCACTACTTCGCGAACAAGGTGCATCTGGTCACCCTCAACGGCGCCAACGCGCAGACCGCGGTCGACGCCAAGGGGCTGTTCAACGGCTGCCCGGCCCCGGTCAACTGCTGGGTGCCGCAGGAGGTCGACGGCGAGGAGTGGTTCCCGGTCAGCTCCAAGTAGTCGCGGGCTCACCGCGCCGCGTCCCGGTTCCCTGACGTCCCTGTCAGGGAACCGGGGGGGCGCGCGATAACGCGTTCCACTATCGGTTATCCTGCCGCTCACTCGCCGAGCCGGCGACGGGGGTCCACCGACTCGGGGGCCTCGTTCATCGCAAGGGGGATACATGCTTCGCAAGTCGTTCCGCCTGTTCGCAGGGCTGGCCCTGGTCGGAGCGCTCGGCGTCGTCGCCGTCGCGCCGGCCGGCGCGGCCTCGCGCACCCAGAGCGAGACCCAGGGCGTCACCGACGACGAGATCACCGTCGTTGCGCTGGTGTCCGACCTCGACGGCCTTCGCGCCAAGGGCTTCAACCTGCCGCCCAAGCTGACGACATCCAACCTGCTCAGGCGCTGGCAGGGCTTCGCCGACTACTTCTGCCAGCAGCTCGCTGCCGAGGGCACCAAGGGCGTGAAGGCGTCGGGTGACTCGTGCACGCTGAACGGTCGCAAGGTGGTCGTGAAGCCGGCGGTGTGGGACCCGATCGACGCGACCACGTACGACAAGGCCTGCACGCAGGCAACCCAGGACAACACCCCGTTCGTGGTGGTGAACGGCAACGGGTACCGCCAGAGCTCCCTCGCCTGCATCTCCGTCGACAACGAGACGCCGATGTTCTACGGCGAGTCCGTGTACAGCGACCTGGTGAAGGCCTCGGGGAACCGGCTCATCTCGCTCGGCCTCAACGCCGAGACCAACGCAGCCACCACGGCGTCGCTCCTCAAGAAGGCCGAGCTCGCCGACAAGTCCTCGAAGATCGGCATCATCTCCAGCAACGAGCCCGGCATCAAGGCGGCCGGCGACGCGCTGGAGAAGGAGCTCAAGAAGTCCGGCTTCAACGTGGTCGAGAAGGTGGAGGTCAACACCCTCCAGGCGGACCCGACTGCGATCAACCGTGAGTCGGGCGCCGCAGTGACGACCCTGCAGGCGGCTGGTGCCAACACGGTGATGATCCTCATCCCGTTCACGGCCACCAGCGGCTACTACCAGGAGGCCGCGCGGTCGAACGCGGGCTTCAAGAACATCATCATCGACGCCTCCAGCTCGCTGTGCACGCAGTTCGGTGCGTCGCGGACCCCGGCCGAGGTCGTGGGTGCGCCGTGCGTCACCACCTGGGACACCCGGGCGCTGCCCACGAAGGACGGCGTCAAGGCGGACAGCAAGTTCGAGGCCAAGTGCCGCGTGGCGTTCGACAAGTTCAGCAACCAGAAGAGCCAGCCCGGCGTGCCCGCGGGTGACTGGCCGTCGACGAACCCGACCTTCACCGAGGACTTCCCGCCCAACGAGTGCACGATGATGAGCATGCTCGTGCCGGCGATTGCCAAGGCGGGCAAGAGCCTCACCTGGGACAAGGTCCACAGCAACCTGCTGAAGACCGGGAAGAGCGACGCGGCCTACATGTCGAACGGGCAGGGCTCGTTCGCCAAGAACAAGCCGTTCTTCGCCGACGCCGTGCACATCGAGACGCTCAACATCGCGAACCCGAGCACGCCGCTCGATGCCAACGGCAAGACCTACAGCGGCTGCCCGGTCAACGTGAACTGTTGGGTCCCGCTGGCCATCGACGGCCAGGAGTGGTTCCCGATCGTCCAGCGCTGACGGCGGTCCACGCCGAGCACTCCTCGATGAGGGGGCGCCTCCGGGCGCCCCCTCATCGCGTCCGGTCGGTTCCCGTTCCACGGTGCCGCGATCCTGACGAGCTCGTGAGTCCCCACTGGTACGTTCGGCGTACGACACCACAGCGCACGGGGGGAGTGGGAGTGGACAGGGAGCGGGAGCTTCGGCGCGCCGGCTGGCGGCTCGTCGGATCTGCGTCCCGAGACCACTGGGGCTGGGTGGCGACGGCCATGGCGGCGGCCCTCTGCTGGACCGGCACCAAGGTCACCATCCCGCTCCTGGCCGCAGCGGCGATCGACCAGGGCATCGTCGACGACGACACCCAGGCCCTGCTCCTCTACGTCGGCCTCATGCTCGTGGTGGGCGCCATCCAGGCGGTGGTGAGCGGACTGCGCCGCTACGGCGCCTTCCGGCTGGCCTTCCACGTGGAGACCGACCTGCGGCTCCGGCTGTTCGCCCACCTCCAGCGCCTTCACTTCGCGTTCCACGACCAGGCCCAGACCGGCCAGCTCATGGCCCGGGCCAACACCGACATCCAGATGGTGCGCGAGTGGCTGATGCTCGCCCCGCTCACCGCCGCCAGCCTCATGATCCTGGTGTCGATCACCGTCGTGATGCTCGTGCAGTCGGTCACGCTCGCGTTGCTCGCGCTCGCGGCCCTGCCGCTGCTCAGCGTGGCCGCCACCCGGTTCTCGCGGCGGATGGGGCCGATCAGCTTCCAGCTCCAGCAGGAGCTCGCCGAGCTGTCGGGCGTGGTCGAGGAGACCGTCTCGGGTGTGCGGGTGGTGAAAGGCTTCGGCGCCGAGCAGCTGCAGGTGCAGCGGCTCCGGGCCGAGGCCGATGCGGTGCAGGACCGGGCGCTCGCCGCATCGAAGCTGCGCTCGGGATTCCTCCCGCTCGTCGACTTCCTGCCGGCGATCGCGCTGGTGATGATCCTCTGGTACGGCGGTCACCTGGTGATCGACGGCGAGATGCAGATCGGCCAGCTCGTCGCCTTCAACTCGTACATCCTCATGCTCATCTGGCCGCTGCGGATGAGCGGGATGATGGTGGCGATGTCGTCGCGCATGTCGGCGTCGGCCGGGCGGGTGCACGAGGTGCTCGTCACCGACCCGATCGTGGCCGACCCACCCAAGGGCCGGTCGTTGCCCGAGGGCGGCGGCGAGGTGCGCTTCGAGGGGGTGACCTTCGGCTACCACGACGGGGTGTCGGTGCTCGACGAGCTCGACCTCCACGTGCGGCCGGGTGAGGCGGTTGCGCTCGTGGGGCCGACGGCGTCGGGCAAGTCGACGGTGGCGCGCCTCCTGCCCCGCTTCTACGACGTCGACGCGGGCCGGGTGCTCATCGACGGTGCGGACGTGCGCACGTTGAAGTTGGAGGAGCTGCGCAGCGCGGTCGGCATCGTCTTCGAGGACACGTTCCTCTTCTCCGACTCGGTCCGGGCCAACATCGCCTTCGCCGACCCCGACGCGACGATGGAGCAGGTCCGTCGGGCCGCGCGGCTGTCGGGCGCGGCCGACTTCATCGACGACCTGCCCGACGGCTACGAGACCGTGATCGGCGAGCACGGGTTCTCGCTGTCGGGCGGGCAACGACAACGGATCGCCATCGCGCGCGCGGTCCTCGCCGACCCGCGGGTGCTCATCCTCGACGACGCGACCTCCGCGGTCGACCCGAGCAAGGAGCACGAGATCCGCGCCGCGCTGCGCGAGGTGATGGCTGGGCGCACCACGATCATCATCGCCCACCGTCCGGCCACCATCGCCCTCGCCGACCGGGTCATCCTCGTCGACGGCGGCAAGGTCGTGGCCGAGGGCACCCACGACGAGCTGGTCGCTACGTCCGATCGCTACCGCGACGTGCTCGCGCACTCGGGCGAGCGCGCGGCGAAGGCACGGCGGCCGTAGGCATGGGCGGGCGCGCCGCGGCCGTGCGGAACGCGACCGAGGAGACCCTCGACCGCGACCAGGCGAAGCAGGTGCTGCGCCGGCTCGGGCACATGCTCCGGCCGCACCGCAAGGCGATCGCCCTCGCGGTGATGGTCCTCGCGGTGCAGACCGGATGCCTGCTGGCCGGTCCGCTCCTCGTGCGGCGCGGGATCGACCAGGGCATCAAGGCCTCCGACGGCGCCGTGCTGAACCAGACCGCGCTGCTCTACGTGGCCGTGGCCCTCCTCGCGCTCGTGCTGGGGCGGGTCTCGATCATGATGGTCGCCCGCGTCGGCGAGTCGTTCCTGCGCCAGCTCCGGGTGCGGGTGTTCCGGCACCTCACCACGCTCGGACTCGACTTCTTCGAGCGCGAGAAGACCGGCAGGCTCGTGTCGCGGATGACGTCGGACGTCGACGCGATGCAGGAGCTGGTGCAGATGGGCATCACCGGGCTCGTGCAGAACGTGCTGCTGTTCACCGGCGCACTCATCGCGATCCTGCTGCTCAGCTGGGAGCTCGCGCTGTGCATCCTCGTGCTCGTGCCGCCGCTCGTGCTCGGGACCCGGTGGTTCCGTCGCCGGGCCAACGTCGCCTACCTCGAGGTGCGTGAGCGCATCGGCCACAACCTCGCCACGCTCCAGGAGGGCCTGGCCGGCGTGCGGGTGGTGCAGGCCTACGGGCAGGAGGCGGCGTTCTCCGACCGGTTCGAGGAGACCAACGAGGCGCTGCACGACGCCAACCGGGTGACGTCGCGCATCACCGTTCGCTACTTCGTGTTCGTCGAGTACCTCGGTGTCGTGGGCGTGGCGGTGATCATCGGCATGGGGGGCTGGTTCACCGATCAGGGCATCATCACCGTGGGCACCGTCGCCGCGTTCGTGCTGTACCTCAACAACCTGTTCGAGCCGGTGCAGCAGCTCGGGCAGCTGTACAACACCGTGCAGTCCGCCGGGGCCGCCCTCGGCAAGCTGTTCGGTCTGCTCGACACCGTGCCGTCGATCGACGAGCCGGCCGAGGCGGTCGCGCTGCCGGATCAGGGCGCGATCAGGATCGACCACGTGTCGTTCGGCTACGGGGCGGACCTGGTGCTGCGCGACGTGTCGATGGAGATCGGCGTGGGCGAGCGGCTCGCGCTGGTGGGCCCGACCGGCGCCGGCAAGTCGACCCTCGCCAAGCTGGTGGCCCGCTTCTACGACCCGCGTGAGGGCACCGTCTCGTTCGGGGGCATCGACCTGCGCGACGCGTCACTCGACGCGCTGCGGCGACGCATCGTCGTCGTGCCCCAGGAGGGCTACCTGTTCCACGGCACGATCCGCGACAACGTGCGGGTGGGTCGGCCCGGCGCGTCCGACGGCGACGTGGAGGACGCGCTCCAGGAGCTCGGCATCCTCGAGCGGTTCAAGGCGCTCCCCGACGGTCTCGACACCGAGGTTCGCGAGCGGGGGTCACGACTGTCGGCGGGGGAGCGACAGCTGGTGTCGCTGGCCCGCGCCGCCCTGGCCGACCCCGCGGTGCTGATCCTCGACGAGGCCACGTCCAACCTCGACCCGGGCACCGAGCGGGCCGTCGAGCTCGCGCTGGAACAGCTCACCGAGGACCGGACCGTCATCGTGGTCGCCCACCGGCTCTCGACCGCCGCCCGGGCCGACCGGGTCGCCGTCGTCGACGCCGGCCGCCTGGTGGAGCTCGGCACCCACGACGAGCTCGTCTCCCGCGAAGGCCGCTACGCCAAGCTCTTCGCCTCCTGGTCCGCCAGCAGCGTCCGCCTCTGATCGCACGCCCCCAACACCCGCCCTCGGCCGCGCCTCACCGTCGATGCGCTTCTCACCGTCGATGCGCTTCTCACCGTCGATACGTTTCTCACCGTCGATGACGTCTGCATCCTGGGGTGCCGATCCGGTACGGCCCGATGGGCACGGGGCGCCATCGACGGTGAGCAACGCATCTATGACGCGTGTTCCGACGGTGAGAAGCGCATCGCTGAGGGCGGGTCGACGAACTCGACGGCGGGTTCGAGGCGGTGGGCGAAGCGGCGGAGGCTGGGGAGCAGCGCGGCGCCGGTGACGAGGATGAGCGCCGCGTTGAACAGCGCGCCGGCGGCGTCCCAGGCGAACGACGTCGCCACGTAGTACGCCCAGTAGTGGCGCAGGGTCTGGGCGATCGAGAGGCCGGGCTGCCACTGGGTGGGACCGTCGCCCTGGACGAACGGCCACGACCACAGGTTCATGATCGCCCCGTAGAGGAAGCCCCACACCCAGCCGTAGGCCGCGAGCACGACGACCTCGCCCCGCAGGCCGAGGCGACGGGCCAGCGGGTCGATCGCGCCGGCGCCCGCACCCATCGCGCCGAGGGCGAGCATCTGGAACGGCAGCCACGGGCCGATGCCCCCGGTGACCACGGCCGACACCGCCATCGCGCAGATCCCGAGGAGCAGCCCGAAGCGGGGGCCGAACGCGGCGCCGGCGAGCACCACGAGGAAGAAGATGCCGGCGTTGTTCCCGGGGAGGTCGACGAGCCGCAGCAGTCCCGCCGCGGCCGAGAGCACCCCGAGGATCGCCACCGTCGCGCCGTTCATGGTCCCGCGGCGGATCTCGAGCGTGACCGCGGCCACCACCAGCCCCCCGATCAGTGCCGCCCACAGCGGCGCGTCGGTGGCGTGGGCCTGGCTGGGGAACGCCTCCGCCGGGAACCAGAACGGGTACAGGAACGCGGCGGTGCCCACGAGCGCGACGAGCGCGTAGACCACCCACGGGCGGGTGCGGGTCACGACCGGCCCTCCGCGGCGAGCGCCGTCGCCACCTCGGCGACGGTGAGGAACGGCGGCATCACCCGCAGCACCTGAGGGGCGAACAGCGACCCGGCGAGCACCTCGCGGGCGTCGCCCTGGGCCACCACGTCGCCGTCGCCGAGGACGACCGCCCTGGTCGCGCACCGGGCCGCGAGCTCGACGTCGTGGGTCGCGAGCACCACCGCACCGCCGCCGGCCGCGTGCTCGACCACGGCGTCGTGCAGCGCGCGCCGCGACGCGGCGTCCATCCCCCGGGTGGGCTCGTCGAGCAGGAGGACGGGCGCGCCGCCCACCGCCACCGCGGCGATGGCCACACGCTGGCGCTCCCCGCCCGAGAGGCTGCGCGGGTGACGGTCGGCGTGGGCGCGCAGACCCAACGCGTCGATCCAGTGGTCGACCGCGGCCGGGTCGTCGCGACCCGTCAGGCGCAGCGTCTCCCGCACCTCGGCCCGCACCGTCGACGAGAACAGCAGTGCGTTGGGGTTCTGGGGGACGGTGCCCACCGCCACCGCCGCGTCGACGCGACCGCGCTCGGGCCTCAGCAGTCCCCCGAGCGCGCGCAGCAGGGTGGTCTTGCCCGCTCCGTTGCGGCCGAGCAGCGCGACCACCTCGCCGGCGCGCACGTCGAGCGACACCTCGCGCAGCGCCGGGCGACCGCCGAGGACCACGGTGATCCCGACGGCCGAGACCAGACGATCACCGGGCGCGGCCGGCGCAGCCGGGACCGGAGCGTCGGG
>VGCA01000026.1 GCA_016870245.1 Actinomycetota bacterium
TCGGGTGGAGCCGGGGAGCAGGTCCTCGCCGTGGAGGGGGAACCGCAGGCCGTGGGTGCGCACCCCGTGGGCGACGCCGCCGACGGGCAGCAGCGAGCACAGGTCGCCGGGATGGCCGTGCAGCGTCGCCCGGGCGCGCACGACGGTGATGCGGGCGGTGCCGACGAGCGCGTCGAGGTCGAGGTCGGCCAGGTCGGCGGCGGCGAGCACCAGCGCGTTGGCGAGCAGGTGGTCGTGGCGACCACCTCCCCCGCCCACCACGGTGATCCGGGTGGGCCCCCGGTCGCGGGCGGCGAGGAGGGCGAGCTCGAGGTCGGTGGCGTCCTTGTCGACGGGATGGGTCTCGAACGCCACCCCGTCGGCCCGGGCCGCGGCGATCGCCGCAGCCGACGCGGAGTCGAGGTCGCCCACCACGACGTCGACGGCGAGTCCGAGCGCGAGCGCGTGGTCGAGCCCCGAGTCGGCGGCGACGACGAGGGGCGGCCCGGCGGCCCCACCGCCCGCGACGAGGTCGCGGATCGCGTCGGTGGGCGGGAGCTCGCCGCCGGCGAGGACGATGGCCCGTGAGGTGTGGCCGGATGCGCGAGCGGGGTCGCTCACGTTCCCTCCCTTCGCCGGCATTACCCGGATCAGGTTCGAGGGGTCGGTGACGCTGCGCCCGGTGCCGGCGGCGGGGCCGCCCTCACCGGGTGCGTGGTCACCCTCTCAGCCCGGCTGTCCCGAGCTCCCCGTGGGATGCACTGCTCCCCCCACTCTAGGTCGGCGGGTGGGCGCCGCGACCCTGGCTAGTCGGGGAGTGAGGCGCGGTAGCCCATGGGGAGCAGCTCGATGAGCTGACCGTCGGGGTCGCGGATCATCACCGCCAGGCCCACGTGGGTCTGCTCGAGGATGCTGCCGCCGTGCTCCACGGCCTTCGCCGCGGTGGCGTCGATGTCGTCGACCGACACCGAGATGTGGGTGAGCCCGACCTCGTTCATCACCCGGGGCCGCGGCGGCGCCGTGGTGCCGACGCCCCGGAAGCCGAGCAGCTCGAGCACGAACTCGCCCTGGCGCATGTAGACCGCCCGCAGGCCCGCCGGCTCGGGCAGGTCGAGCAGCTGGGTGGTCATCTCGTCGGGGGGCTCGAGGTCGCGCCAGAACTCGAGGCCGAGCACCTCCTCGTAGAACCGCCGCGCCCGGTCGACGTCGGCGACGCAGTGCCCCACGTGGTTGAAGACCGCTCCCACCCTCACGCTCCCTCGCTCGCCGTGCCTCGATGCCTCGGAGTCCCGTGCGGGGAGGCGGGGATAGTCTGACCGCATCCGCCCGAGCGCGAAAGCCCGCCCGCGAGACCGACCCGCGACCCCGCACCCCCCGCCCCCGAGGCGCGAAAGGCCCGCCCGATGACCCAGATGCTCGACCCGGAGCTGTTCCTGCCCGAGCCCGACCCGGCGACGGTGAAGTACACGGTCATCTCGGTCGACGACCACCTCGTCGAGCCGCCCGACATGTTCGAGGGCCGGCTCCCGGCGCGCCTCCAGGAGCACGCACCGAAGGTCGTCGTCAACGAGCACGGTCACGAGGTGTGGGAGTTCGAGGGCCAGAACCACTACCAGGCCGGCATGAACGCGGTGGCGGGCCGCCGGCCCGAGTCGGTGAAGGTCGAGCCGTTCCGCTTCGACCAGATGCGCCCCGGCTGCTACGAGCCCGACGCCCGCGTCCGCGACATGGATCTCGGCGGCATCTGGGCGTCGCTCAACTTCCCGTCGATGATCACGGGGTTCTGCGGGCGGGTGTACTCCGCCGCGAAGGACGTCGAGGTCGGCTATGCGGTCACGCAGGCCTTCAACGACTGGGTGCACGACGAGTGGTGGCAGCGGCACCCCGAGCGGTTCATCCCGCTCGGCATCACCTACCTCGCCGATCCCGAGAAGGCCGCGGCGGAGATCCGCCGCAACGCCGACCGGGGCTTCGTGTCGGTCAGCCTCCCCGAGCGCCCGCACAAGATCGGCTTCCCGTCGATCTTCAACGAGTACTGGGAACCGGTGATCCAGGCGTGCGTGGAGACCGACACGGTCATCTCGCTGCACGTGGGCTCGTCGGGCATGGCCGACATCGCGCCCGACGCCCCTCCGGTGGGCCTCACCTCCACGTTGTTCGGGCAGCTGTCGCTCACCGCTGCGGCCGAGTGGCTGTGGTCGGGCTGGATGCTCCGGTACCCCGACCTCAAGATCGCGATGTCGGAGGGTGGCATCGGCTGGGTGGCGATGCTGCTCGACCGGCTCGACAACATCGTCGATCGCTCGGGCTACCTGTCGTCGGGCTACGACGCGCGGAACCGGCCGGCCGACGTGCTTCGCCGCAACTTCTGGTTCTGCACCCTCGACGACCCGTCGACCATCGACACCCGCTACCGCATCGGGGTCGAGAACATCATGGTCGAGACCGACTACCCGCACGGCGACGGCACCTGGCCGGTGACCCAGGCGGAGATCGACAAGTACTGGGGTCACCTGCCCGTCGAGGAGCTGCGGGCCATCACCCACGAGAACGCGGCGAAGCTGTTCCGCCACCCCCTTCCCGAGGTGCCGCGGCCGTGACCGTGGTGCCGGGCGAGGTCGTCACCGCCGAGGCGGTCGCGCGTGTCGGGTGAGTGGCGGGTCGACCCGACGGGTCGGTACGAGTACCGGTGGTGGGACGGTGAGCGATTCACGGAGTACGTGGCGCGCCACGGCGCCCAGATCGTCGATCCGGCCGGCATCCCCGACCTGCCGACGACGATCGAGGTGGGGTTCGGCTCGCCCGAGCGCCAGAACCGCTGGACGGTCGGCTTCCGGCTGATCCTGGCGATCCCGCACTTCTTCTGGATCGCGCTCGTCACCCTCGCCGGGCTGGTCGTGCTCGTGATCGGCTGGTTCGGCGCGCTGTTCAGCGGGCAGCTGCCGGGCTGGGCGGCCCGCTACCTCTACCTGGTGATGCGGTACCACGTACGCCTGACCGCCTACGTGTACCTGCTGCGCGGTGAGTACCCGCCGTTCGCGCTGTCCGACGAGCGCTCTCCCGTCGTGGTCGAGGTCAACCCCACCCGACTCAACCGGTGGGCGGTGCTGTTCCGACTCGTGCTCGCGTTCCCGGTGCTGGTCCTGGCGCAGTGGCTGAGCGTGGGCGTCAACCTCGCGCTGATCGTGATCTGGATCATCGTGCTGGCGAAGGGCCGCATGCCGGGGCTGCCCGCCCAGTCGCTGGGCGCCGTGCTGCGCTACCAGGCCCGCGTGTTCGGCTACCTGATGATGCTCACGCCCACCTATCCCGTCGGCCTCTACGGCGACAAGGAGCAGTACCCGGGCATGGCGGCCGCGGCGCCGGCGATCGCGTCCGAGGTCGGGCCGGGCGTGCCGCCGCGCACCGCCCGCATGTACCTGGGGCAGGGAGCCAAGCGCCTCGTGACGGTCTTCATGGTGCTCGGGATCCTCTACAACGTCGCCAACAACGTCCTCAACTGGCGGACCGACGAGCAGGACCTCTCGGTGGCCCGCACCGCGCAGGTCGTCGACGCGCCGGACTCCGGGGCGGGTGCCGCGCCGGGTGAATCCGGCTCAGCGCAGTAGCCACACGAGCACGAGCGCCTGCGTGTTGAAGAACGCGTGGGCGAGCATCGGGGCGCCGAGCCGGCCGGTGAGGTGCCGGAGGAGCCCCAGCACGATCCCCGCGCCCGTGATGGCGGTCGCGTAGACGAACGTGACGGGCCCCACCCAGCCGATGAGGTGCGCGGCCCCGAACAGCACCGACGTGACCAGGATGCCGACGACCGCCCCGTAGCGGTCCACCAGGCGCGTCTGCATCAGCCCGCGGAAGAACAGCTCCTCGATGAACGGCGCGCCGATGCACACGACCAGCGCCAGCACGATCCACGCGGC
Organism: Actinomycetota bacterium; assembly: GCA_016870245.1. Classification (GTDB taxonomy): domain Bacteria; phylum Actinomycetota; class Acidimicrobiia; order IMCC26256; family PALSA-555; genus CAIUKV01. The sequence goes on from VGCA01000026.1 coordinate 3,897, forward strand.
GGTGGTCATCGGGTCGTCGCCGTACACGTCGTCGCGGGTGGGGCGGAGGTCGGGCCAGACCGCGACGATCGGGACGACCATGAGCCCGCCGAGGACCCGACCGGCGATCCACCCCGCGACCCCGAGGGGCACGTCGACCCAGCGGAAGCGCAGCCCGTAGTCGGTGACCAGCGAGCGGCTGCCCCGCACGAAGGTGACGTACGCGATCGCGCCGCCGAGCCCGAGCCAGAGCGAGAAGGCGCTGACCAGGAGCAGTGCGGCGCGCCCGCCGGGCTCACCGGCCTCGTGCATCGCGTAGGAGGTCGCCACACCGAGGGCGACACCGATCGCGAACCCGATGAACGCGACCCCGATGCCCTTCACCCCCGGTTGGCGCTCGGTCGGGAACGACACCGGCTCCCAGTGCACGTCGGTGTCCGACACGTAGGCCGTCCAGGTGGCGCCGTCCCACCATCGGGTGGCGCCCCGCCCGAACGGGTCGGGGTACCAGCCCTCGACCCGTGCCACACCATGGGCCGGGGCACCGCCGGGCGGGGCGCCGACGGTGGTGGTGACGTCGGGCGCCCTGAGCACGGCCTTCTTGCCCGCCGGCGCCGCGGCGCCACAGCGGGGGCAGGACGCCCAGGCGCGCGCCACGGGGAGGTCACAGCCCCGGCACCCGACCGGTCGATTCCCGTCGGCGCAGGCCGCCGCCGTCGCGGCGGCCGCGGTCGGGCGGGGCGCGCCGTCGATCGCGTCGCCGGTCGGCGTGCCACACGCGGTGCAGAACCGCGCGTCGTCGACCCACGCGGCCCCACAGACCGTGCACACGGTGGCGCTCAGCCCTCCCAGGTGGCGCGCAGCTGCTCCTCGAGCTGCTCGAGCACCCACCCCGACTTGTCGTAGGCCAGCTCGCTGGTGTTGGGGCGAGGGCCCGGCCACTCCGGCAGCAGCCCCTCTTCGTGGCAGAGGAACTGCGCCTCGATCGTCTGACCGGCGAGCGGGACGGCGGCCGGGCTCGTGGCGATCCATGCGATCACGGCGCCGATCACGTCGGGCGGCGCGCCGATCAGCTCGAATCCGAACGCGCCCATGTCCTGGGCCATGCGCTCGGTGTTGATGAAGCCGGGCTGCACGTTGTAGAAGCGCAGACCCTGGTGCCCGTGCTCCACCTGCAGCACACCGGCGATGCGGTGCGCGGCGGCCTTCGACATGGGGTAGCCCAGGCCCCACCCGCCTTCGCCGGCCGGGGCCGTCGGATCGCCGTAGCCCGCGGCCGACGTGATGTTGATGATCGCACCCCCGCCGGCCTCCGCCATTGCGGGAATGAAGAACTGGTTCAGCACGAGCTGCGCGACGGCGTTGGCGAACAGCTGCTTCTCGATGAGCTCGATCGGCGTGTCGAGCAGGCGGTCCATGTGGCCCGGTCCGATGTAGCGACCGTTGTGCACGACCACGTCGACGGTGCCCCAGCGGTCGAGGACGCGGGTGGCCGCGGCGCCGAGCGACGCGGCGTCGGTGAGGTCGGCGGCCACCAGGAGTGCCTGGCGGCCCTCGGCCTCCACGAGCGCGGCGGTCTCCTCGAGCGAGCCGGGGAGGGGAGAGGTGTCGGAGCGGGCGACGGTCGACGAGTGCTCGCGGGCCTCGCCGGGTGAGACGGTCCGAGCCGAGATGGCGACGTCGAAGCCCGCCCGGGCCAGGAACCGCGCGCAGGACTTGCCGATGCCCCGGCTCGCGCCGGTGACGAATGCGGTGGGCACGGTGCGCCTCCCGATGATCGGGTCCGTCGGCTCAGCCGGCGGGCCGCGCGAAGCGGGCCACGTCGGCCGGGTCGTAGGAGATGAACTCGAGCAGGTTGTGGTCGGGGTCGCGCGTGTACACGCTGATCCCCTGGGCGGTGCCCTCGGCGCGACCGCCGACGCGGGGCACCGGGCCGTCGATCGCCTCGACGCCCGCGGCGTCGAGCGTGGCGAGCAGCGCGTCGATTCCCCCCTCCCAGACGAAGCAGAAGTCGCCGCAACCCGGCTCGGCCGTGGGACCGCGGAGGAATGCCGGGTTGTCGCGCCGGGCCATCAGCGCTTCGGTGTGGACGTTGATCTTGTTGTCGCCGAAGGTGACGGAGAAGATCGGCATGCGGCCCGCGCGCCAGGCGTCCTCGCCTTCGATGCCGAACCCGAGGGACTTGTAGAAGGCGAGGAAGCGCTCGGAGTCGGCGGTGGGGATCGCCGCGTGGTCGAAGCCGGTGACGGGCATTGCGGGAGCGTAGCGAGCGTCCCGGACGCGTGTTGACGGTCTGCTCGGGTCGGCGCGGGGTGTGTGAGCGGAGCGACGCGTGGAGGCGACGGTGGATCGCGTTCCTATCTGCCCGTGCAGTACGTTGCGCGCGGTGAGCACCGGCGCGCGACCCGTCGAGGAGCACCTGAGCTTCTGCCGGATCTGCGCGGCGGCGTGCGGCATCGTCGTCACCACGCAGGGAGACCGGGTGCTCGAGGTGCGCGGCGACCCGGGGCACCCGGTGTCGCGGGGCTACACGTGCCCGAAGGGGCGGGCCATCCCGGCCTTCCACCACCGGCCCGACCGGCTCGACGCGCCGCGCCTGCGGGGCGCGGAGGCACCGTGGGACGTCGTGCTCGACGACCTCGCCGCCGGCATCGCCGCGGCGCGCGACGACCACGGACCCGACGCCGTCGGCGCCTACCTCGCGACCGGTCTCGCCTACGACCTCAACGGATGGATGACCGCCGAGCGGTTCCTCGGGCTGCTGCGCACGAAGCAGCGCTACACGCCCGCCACCATCGACAACGCCGCGATCCTGCGCGCCGCCGAGCTCGTCACCGGACAGATGCAGCTGTCGACGGTGTGGGACCCGGAGGACTCGCGCCTGCTCGTCGTCTTCGGGTCGAACCCGGTGGTGTCGCACGGATACGGCACTGCGCTGTCGGATCCGATCGCCCGCATCCGCGAGTTCCGGCGCGCCGGTGGCGAGCTGTGGGTGTGCGACCCCATCCGCACCGAGACCGCGGCGCTCGCCGACGGTCATCTCGCGATCCGGCCCGGCACCGACCATCTCGTGCTCGCGTGGCTCGTGCGCGAGCTCCTCACCGACGGCGCGGACGACGCCGAGCTCGCGGCCCACGCCGACGCCGCCGACGTCGCGACGCTGCGCACGCTGCTCGACCGGTGCACCCGTGACCGAGTGGCTCGCGCGGCCGACGTCGACGGCGCCGCGCTCGACGCGCTCCTGGTCGCGGTGCGCAGCGCCGGGCGCCTCGCGTGCTTCGTCGGCACCGGGGTGGTGATGAACCCGCACGGACTGGTTGCCGCGTGGCTGCGATGGGTGCTCCTCGCGGTGACCGGCTCGTTCGATCGCCCGGGTGGGATGCGGGTCAATCCGGGCCTGCTCATGCCGCTGCGGGGTCGCCGCCCGAAGCCGTCGCCGCCGGAGGGCTGGACCGAGCCGGGCCCGGCCAGTCGTCCCGATCTGCCCCGATGGGCCGGGCAGTACCCGTGCGTGGGCATGGTCGACGAGATCGAGGCCGGGAACCTCCGGGCGCTCGTCGTGCTCGGCGGCAACCCGCTCGCCGCGTTCCCCGACCCCGATCGCACCGCCCGGGCGCTCGCGTCGCTCGACGTGCTCGCGGTGGCCGACGTCGTCGATCACGAGCTGACCGCTCTGGCGACCCACGTGCTGCCGGCGACGGCGCAGATGGAGCGGGCCGACCTGCCGATGATCGAGGGTGTCGCCCTGGCGACCGGCACGCAGTGCACCGACGCGGTCGTCGCCCCCGGTGCGCAGCGCCGAGCGGTCTGGTGGATGCTGGGGCAGATCGGCCGGCGCCTCGACCTCGACGTGCTCGACGGGCTCGACCCCGACGCGACCGGCGACCGGGAGCTGCTCGCGCGCCTCCTCGCACGAGCCGGCGCCGACCCCGAGGCCGTGTTCGCCGCGGGCCCGCGGGGCATCGACGGGCCGGCGCCCGAGTTCGGCTGGGTGCACGACGAGGTGCTGCCCGACGGGCGGTTCCGACTCGCGCCGGCCGCGCTCGTGGAGCGGCTCGCCACCGATCTCGGTGCACTCGACCATCGTGATCCGCCTGCGACCGTGCTGGTGCCCCGGCGTCAGCTCCGCAGCATGAACTCGGCGCGCTACGAGTCGAGCGCGCGCGGGGAGGACCCACCGTGGGTCCGCTGCAGTCCGATCGACGCGCGCGCGTGGGGGCTCGCCGACGGCGACGCCGTCGAGGTCACCAGCGCGCACGGTGCGCTGGTCGGCGCGCTGCGGGTCGACGACCGCCTGCGCGCGGGCGTGGTCTCCGTGACCCACGGATGGATCGACACCAACGTGAGCCGGCTCGCGTCGACGGTCGACACCGTCGATCCGCTCACCGGCATGCCGTGCCTGGCCGCGATCCCGGTGTCGGTGCGCCCCGTCTGAGCCCGCCGCGCCCGTCGCGCGCGTCCTGCCCGCCCTGCCCGTCCTGCGCGTCCTGCGCGTCCTGCGCGTCCCGCGCGTCTGAGGATCTCTCAGGCTCACGCACGGATCGCGCGCAATCCTCACGGTTTCCTCATGGAAAGGGAGTTGACTCCTCGTCGAGACCAAGGAGCACCGTCGATGACCGATCCTCGGACGCCCGACCCGACCACCCCCGCCGCTGCGATGTCCGATCCGCAGCCCGGTGGCGCGCCCACGCCCGGCGAGGCCCGCCGCGAGGGGCTGAGGAAGTCGAAGTGGGTCGCCGCCGGGGTCGCGGTCGGCACCGCCACCTTCCTCACCGGTGTGATCGCCGGCGTCAACGGCGCCGACGACGGTTCGGCCGAGCGGCGGCAGATCTCGTCGGCGGTCCCCGGTGGGTTCCGGCAGGCCGCCACCGACGGGTTCGACGATGGACGGTCCGACGACGACGGCGACGCCGGCCTCCGACCGTTCGACCCGGCTGCGAACGGCGCGGCGTCCGACCCGCGGTCGGACGGTTCGGGCTCGGGTTCGCCGTCGCGGGCACCGTCGGGACCGCAGACGCGCAGCGGTGGGAGCTGATCCGCGATGCACGCGCAGCGCGAGTTCCGGGTGATGGGCACGACGGCCCACGTGCTCGTCGAGGCCGCCACGGTCGAGGCCGCCGAGACGGGGGTCGCGCACGCACAGACGCGGCTGCTCGAGCTCGAGCGGCGCTGGAGCCGGTTCGTCGACCACAGCGACGTGTCGGTGCTCAACGCCGCCCACGGTGCGCCGGTGATCGTGCACCCCGACACCCGTCTCCTCGTGGAGCGGGCGGTCGAGGGATGGCACCGCACCGACGGTCGGTTCGATCCGACCGTGCTCGACGCGATGTGCGCGATCGGGTATGACCGCGATTTCGACGCGATCGACCGGGACTCCCCCGACCCGGTTCCGACGACGATCCCCGCCCCCGGTTGCGCGGGGATCGTCGTCGATCGCGTCGTCGGCGCCGTGCGGCTCCCGCGCGGCGTCCGCTTCGACCCCGGCGGCATCGGCAAGGGCCTCGCCGCCGACCTGGTCGCCGAGGAGCTCATGCGGGCGGGCGCCCACGGCGTGCTCGTCAACGTCGGCGGGGACCTCCGGGTCGAGGGGCGCGCGCCGGGCGCCGGCGGCTGGGTGATCGACCTGGCGCACCCGATCACCGGCGAGAGCATCACCCACCTGCACGTGGCCGGCGGCGCGGTCGCCTCCACGTGGCGCACGAAGCGCACCTGGGGTCCCGCGGGCGACGAGCGTCACCACCTGGTCGACCCGGCGACCGGGGCGCCGGCGTACCCGGGCCTGGCCGGAACCGCCGTGCTCGCGGCGCAGGGATGGTGGGCCGAGGTGCTCGCCAAGGCCGCGTTCGTCGACGGGCCGGAGCGTGGGCGGGCCGCGCTCGAACGGCACCACGTGTCGGGCTATCTCGTCGCCGACGACGGTGGCGTGCAGGAAGTCGGCCGCACCGCTGCGCGCGCGGCCTGAGCGGGAGACGGCGGAGGACCCCGGATGGAGCACCTGGCCTGGTACGTGTCGCGGTCGACCGGGATCGTGAGCTGGGGTCTGCTGCTCGCCTCGATGCTGTGGGGTGTCCTCTCCGCGACCCGTGTGCTCGGCCGCCGCGCCCGCCCGTGGTGGATGCTGGGCGTGCATCGCTTCCTCGGCGCCCTGGCCGTCGTCTTCGTGGTCGTGCACGTGGGCGCGCTGATCCTCGACGGCTACACGTCGTTCGGGCTCGTCGACGTCCTCGTCCCGTTCGCGTCGGAGTGGAAGCCCCTACCGGTCGCGCTCGGTGTGGTCGGCCTCTACGTCCTCCTGGCGGTCGAGCTCACGTCGCTCGCGCAACGGCACCTGCCCCGCACGGTGTGGCGTCAGATCCACCTCGCCAGCTACGGCCTCTTCGCGTTCGCCACGGTGCACGCGCTGGCGGCGGGTACCGACGTGCGTGACGTGCTCGTCGGCGGCGTGGCGGTCGGCGTCGGCGTGGTGGTCGCGCTGCTCAGCGCGCTGGCCTGGGTCGCCCGCTCCGAGGCGAAGGAACCCCGCGGCGCCGCGTCGGCCCCGCCGGTGGGCATGGTCCCGACCGCACCGTCGCGACGATCGGTGCCCTCCGGCGGGTGATCGCCCGTCTCTCGGCCCCTTTGGGCCGCGGCTGACTGCACGATGCGCCGCCGAGCGGCGCCGAGACCGGCGGTGGACGAGGGGGTCAGCCCCAGGCGACCTGGAGGTGCTCGGTGCGGCGGAGGATCGCGCCCGACGGCGGGTCGGCCTCGACCAGGCGCAGGTTCGGCAGCCGCTCGAGCACGACGCCGAGTGCGGCCTCGAGCTGCTGGCGGGCCATGTGCGAGCCGGGGCAGAACTTGTTGCCGAACCCGAACGTGAGCAGCTCTCCCTGGTCGCGGTCGGGGTCGAAGCGGTCGGGCTCGTCGAAGACGTCGCCGTCGCGGTTGGCCGACGCGATCGCGCAGAGCAGCATCGCACCGGGCGGCACCTCGACGCCCCCGATCACGCCGCCGTGCGTGGCGACCCGCGGCAGCAGGCACACCGGCGGCTCCCACCGCAGCAGCTCGTGGACGATGCGGGCCCGGAGGTCGGCGTCGGTGCGGGCCCGGTCGAGGAGGGCGGGGTCCTGGAGCACCGTCCAGAAGAGGTTGCTCATCGAGTCGGACGTGGTGGTCGCGCCGACCACGTAGAGGAGTCGTACGTGGGCCACGACCTCCTCGGTCGTGAAGCGCATGCCGTCGTGGTCGGAGTGGAGGAGGTGCGAGAGCACGTCGTCGCGCGGGTCGCGCAGGCGCTCCTCCACGCTCGGCATGAGGAACTCGGTCACCGCTGCCGACGCGTCGAGCGCGGCCTGCGGGTCGGACGGGTAGGAGAGCATCTGCAGCGCCCAGCGCCGCTGGTGCTCCTCGGTGCCGACCGGCAGCCCGAGCTTGCGGGAGATCGACCAGAACGGCAACCGCCCGACGAGGTCGGTGAACAGGTCGGCCTCGCCCCGGTCTGCGAACGTGTCGATGAGCTCGTGGGCGAGCGGGACGAGCTCGGAGTCGACGAACCGGGCGGTCGCCCGCGAGCGGAACGCCGGCATCGCGAGGATGCGGTACTGGTCGTGCTCCTTGCCGTTCATCGAGATGAACGTGCGCCCCACCACCGGCTCGGTGTGGAACTGGTAGATGTCGCCGCCGGGGAAGTGCTCCTGGTCGGCGAAGAACGCCCGCAGCTCCGCGAACCGGGTGACCATGAAGGCCCGCTGGCCGTACATGGTCACCTCGACCACCGGCCCCTGGTGGCGCAGGTCGCGCAGCGTGTCGTGCAGCTCGGCGCCCGGGAGCGCCGCCGTCATAAAGTCGATCGTCGTCGCGGTCACCCCCGCAGTCTGCCCCACCACCCGACGATGCGCTTCTCACCGTCGATACCGGTCCCGACGATGCGCTTCTGACCGTCGATACCGGTCCCGCCGATGCGCTTCTCACCGTCGATACCGGGCCCGACGGTCCACCGCCGCCCCGGGCGGATCGACGGTGAGAAACGCATCGGGGTCAGGGGGTGAGGAGGGCGTCGAGGGCGGTGATGGCGGCGTGGCGGTCGGGGCCGACGAGGATGCCGGTGATGCCGAGGGCCTCCGCCGCGGCGATGTTGCCGGGGAAGTCGTCGAGGAACACGCAGCGCTCGGGGGCCACGCCGAGGGCGTCGGTGGCGAGGTGGAAGATCGCCGGGTTGGGCTTGCGCACCCCGGCATGGCTCGAGTCGATCACGACCTCGAACAGGTCGTCGACGGGCACCAGGCTGCGCCACCCGTCGCCGAACTCCTTGACGTTGTTGGTGATCAGCGCGGTGCGGAAGCCGTCGGCCCGCAGCTGCCGGGTCCGTTCGACCATGGCGTCGGCCATCGAGCCGCCGGTGCCGAACTTGGCGAACGCGGCGAACGGGTCGACGTCGAGCCCGGCCTCGCCGGCCAGCGCCCGGATCTCCGTGAGCGCGTCGTCGAGCGTGACCTCGCCTCGTTCGAGCCGGTGCCAGGGGTGGTCGTCGTCGCGGTCGTAGTCACCGAACAGCACCTCGAGGATCACCTCGGGGTCGGCCCCCACCTCCTCGCCGTGGAGGCGCACCACCTCGAACGGCGACTGCGTGAACACGCCCCCGAAGTCGAAGAGCACTGCGTCGAAGTTCCCGTCGGCCATCGGCGGGACGCTAGTCCGACCCGACGGCCGTTCCGGCTCCCGGCGAGGTCGTCGCGCCGGACCCGCGCTGCGACCGGGCCCACTCGGATCGGGTGAGCAGCATGAGCCGCTCGATGCCCCACGACGTCTCGATGTCACCCGCCACCCGGAAGCCGTTCTTCTCGAGCACCCGGATCGACGCGCCGTTGGCCGGGTCGGGCCCGGCGCTGACGGCGGGCCACTCGCCCCGGCCGAACACGATGTCGCGTACAAAGGTGGCGATCGCCCGGGTGCCGATGCCGCCGCCGATCAGCGACGGCTCGCCGATCAGGTAGTCGATGCCGGCGCTGCCCGGGAGCACGCCCACCGTCGCGCACGCGGTGCGGTACTCGTCGTCGTGGCCCACGTCGTAGCACTGGAAGTACCCGGCGTCGGTGCCGTCGATCTGGAGGATCCACTGCTCGACCGGCACCTGGCCGCGCGCCGCCTGCGCGATCTCCTCCCAATCGAGGGCGTACGACCACCAGGGCTGGGTGTGCTCGGCCCGCAGCCACCCCTCGACCACGGGCAGGTCGGCCTCGGTCATCGGCCGGAATCCGAGGTCGGGATCGGTCGGTCTCGTGCGCGCACCCATGCTCATCCCCTTCCCAAGAGGACGGCGCCGGCCGGGTCGGTGATCGCGCCGGTGACCAGCGCGACCGCCGCGCCCTCGACCTGCGCCGTCGACGTGGCACGCAGCTGGCGGACCGCCTCGGGCACGTGGTTGACCCCGTGGATGAACGCCTCGCCGTTGCTGCCGCCGTGGGTGTTGACGGGCAGTCCGCCGGCGGGCCAGCGGGTGGCGCCCGACTCGATCATCGGCCCGCCCGCGCCGATCCCGCAGAACCCGTACTGCTCGAGGCTCAGCGGCACCGCCATCGAGAAGTGGTCGAAGATCATGGCGACGTCGACGTCGGCGGGAGTGAGCCCGGCCCGGGCGAACACCTGCTTCGCGATGTGGCGGCCGGCGAAGTCGTGGTCGTGGAAGCTCGACGACCTGCGGAAGTAGTCGGCCAGCGACACGTGGATCGGCCCGGCACCCATCGCCTGCGCGAGCACGGTGACGACCGGCTGAGCGAGGTCGCGGGCGCGCTCGGGCGTGGTGACGAGCACCGCGGTCGCTCCGTCGTTCTCGAGCGAGCAGTCGACGAGCCGGATGGGGTCGGCGATCATCCGCGCGTTGCGCCAGTCATCGAGCGTGATTGCCTCGCGCATGATCGCGTGCGGGTTGCGCGACGCGTGGAAGCGCTGCGCGACCGCCTGCATGCCGAACTGCTCGGCGGTGGTGCCGAAGAGGTGCATGTGCCGACGGGCGATGAGCGCCATCTCCTGGGCGGGCGCGGCCACACCGAACGGGTGGTGCCATTGCTTGGAGTCGGTGGCGCCGGCCCCGACCTTCTCCCACGGTCGGCCGCCCTGGTTGGGATCGGCGCCGTACGACGCGCCCTTCGACCGGTTGCGGGCCCGGAACGCGACCACCGACTCGGCCTGACCGCTCGCCACCGCGATCGCGGCGAGGCCCACCACGCTCGCCGCGCCGCCCCCACCCGAGGTGGTGCGGGCCATGAACGAGCAGTTGTCGAGGCCGAGCGCGTGGACCAGCGCCTCCTCCGACACCTGCTCCACGTGGTACGACACGATGCCGTCGACCTCGGGCACCGGAAAGCCGGCGTCGTCGCACGCGGCGATGATCGCCTCGCACGCGAGGTCGAGCTCCGACCGCCCGAGGTTCTTGGCGTACGGCGTCTGCCCGATGCCGGCGATCGCGCTGCGCCGGCTCACCAGGTCGACCTCGTGGCCACTCACGTCGCCGCCTCCGTCGTGACGACCGGACGGAACTGGTGGAGGGCGAATCCGTCGGCGACGTCGACGAACGTGACCTCCACCCGCATCCCCGTGGCGAGGTCCTCGTTGGCGACGTCGAGCAGGTTGCTCACGAGGAACGGGCCCTCGTCGAGCTCGACGACCACCGCGTTGTACGGCACCCGGTCGGCGAAGGCGGGCAGCACCGGTGGCGAGATCACGGTGTACGACGCGACGGTCCCGGTGCCGGCGACCGGCTCCCACGTGTACGCGGCCGACCGGCACACGTGGCACCGGGGGCGGGGCGGGAAGCGGAACGTGGCGCAGTCGGCGCAGCGGGGCAGCCGGAGCTCGTGACGGGCACACCACTCCCAGAACGGGGCCTCCACGGGTCCGGGGACGGGACGGGGGACATCGGCAGGCATCGGCGGGAGTCTCGGCCGCGGGTGTGCGTCGGGGCAACCGGGCGCTGCGACCCGACGTCGGTCCGGGGCGCGCGGGACGCGCGTGCGATCCTGTCGGCACCGCCCGCGCGATCGACGGGCGCCGAGGAGGAACCGTGGCGTACGTCGAGATCGAGGACCCCCGCCCGCGCGTGCGGGTGATCCGGCTCAACCGGCCCGAGCGGATGAACGCGATGTCGTTCGACGTGATGGTGCCCTTCCGGGAGGCGATCGACGCGGCCGCCGCCGACAACGACGTCTGGGCGATCGTGATCACCGGCACCGGCGCCGGCTTCTGCTCGGGCGCCGACCTCCAGGACTCGTCGGCGCCGCCCAACATCGGCGGTCTCACGCTCGCCGGCATCTCGGTGCGGGCGATGGAGTACCTGTCCGACCTGGTGGTGGCGATGCGCCACGCCGACAAGCCGGTCATCGCCGCGATCAACGGCGCCGCCGTGGGTGGTGGGATGTGCCTGTCGATGGGGGCCGACATCCGCATCGCGGGCCGGTCGGCCTACTTCCGGGCCGCCGGCATCAACAACGGCCTCACCGCGACCGAGCTCGGTGTCAGCTTCCTGCTGCCGCGGGCGATCGGCGCGTCGCGGGCGTTCGAGATCCTGCTGTCGGGTCGCGACGTGGACGCGGAGGAGGCCGAGCGCATCGGGCTCGTGTCGCGGGTGGTCGACGACGACGTGCTGCTCGAGACCTGCTTCGACCTCGCCGACCAGATCAACGCCTACAGCCGCATCGGCGTCGCGCTCACCAAGCAGGTGCTGTGGTCGGCGCTCGAGGTCAACAGCCTCGATGCCGCGATCAACCTCGAGAACCGCACCCAGCTGCACATGCGACTCACCACCAAGAACTTCGAGGAGGCGATCGTCGCCCGTCGCGAGGGTCGGCCCCCGGTGTTCCTCGACTGAGCGCGAGGACCGGATTCGTGCGGGTCGGGCCGTTGGGCTCGCCCCTCAGGCAGCGGCGTCGGGTCCGGCTCGGGCTTGGTCGGCTCTGGCTCGTTGGGTGGCGAGCTGGGCGAGGGCGGGGAGGTCGGTGACGGGGAGGAGGGTGAGGCCGTCGGGTCGGTTGGGGTTGCCGAGGAGGATGTAGGGGCCGTGGGGGATGAGGAGGCCGTGGTGGGCGCCTCCGCCCTTGCAGACCGCCGCGAGGTTGTCGATGGTGTCGGTGCCACCCCAGGACTTCGGGATGAGGTGGTGGACGTCGAGGGGGCCGCGGACGTCGCAACCGTCGATGCGGCATTTCCCGTCGCGTAGCAGCACGGCCCGCTTCATCTTGGGTGAGACGACGGACTCGGTCCGACCGATGGCGAGGAGATCGCCGTCGGGGTCGACGAGGTGCGGCTCGATCCGGGCCGACGCCCGGAGCTTCTCGACCATCTCGTCGGGCAGGGGAATCCCCGCGACCGTCGCCGGCCCCGAGACGGGGACCTGGACGACGAGGTGTGCGCCGGGGACGGTGGTGGTCTGGTCGGTGCGGCGTTCCCGGTAGGACTCGACCAGCATCATCAGGGCGTCGGCCCCGCGGCGTTCGTAGGGCTCCCAGGGCTGTCCCGCCGCCGGGCGCATGCCCTCGACGATCTGCTTCACCACGAGCTCGAAGGTGGCGCCGTCGACGTCGGGGAGCGCCCCGCGGAGGCGCAGCATCCCCTGGTCGGAGTCCCACCACGTGCGTAGCTCCCGCGCGGCACGGCGCGCGGCCGCGTCCGCGATCGTCGGTGTCCTGAGCTCGCGGGCCTTCTGCGCGAGATCCGCAGGTGACCACCGGGGTGCGCGCTGCGCCCATTCGGCTTCGTCCGTCGCGTCGGCGACCTTCACCACCTGTGCGAGCTGCGCGTCCGACAGCCGCCCCTCGGCCGCTACCGCCGCGATGCTCGGCAGGTCCTCGAGCGCCCGGGCGGTCGCCACCGTCGCCCGCACATCACGGATCGACACTCCGTCCACCCCGGCGAGCGTGTCGTCGACTTGGCCGCGCTCGTCGAGCACGCGGGTGGCGGCCAGCTCACGCATCCGCCACCACCGCTGCTCCCGCACCGCCTCCTCCCGGATCGCCGCGACCGACTCCGTCGGATGACAGCGCAGCTCATCGCACAACACCGAGTAGTCGACCGGCACACCACCATCGCCGGCGGCACCCGATGCATCGAACTGACGTTCGGTCATGAGTGCATCATGACAGGGGGGTATGACAGCTACGGAGGGTCAGACCCAATCTGTCAGGAAGCGATGCCGGCGCCGACCCGGTAGCGCCAGATCCCGCGGGCGGCGTCGAGGATCTTGGGCTTGTACTGGATGTAGACGTCGCCGGTCTCGCCGGGATCGAGGGTGAACGACACCTCGGCGTTGACCGTCTCGCCTCCGGGCAGCTCGGTCAGGGGGAAGTCGGCGCTCGAGGGGTCGAGGGTCTGGATCCGCGGGTTCACGAGCGTCCACTGGGTGGCGTCGATCCGTTGCGGCTCGTCGTTGCGGTTGGTGATCTCCACGGAGACGGTCACCGTCTGGCCGACGACCTCCACGTCGGTCACCGTCGTCGTGAAGCCGCCGAGCATCACCGACCCCCCGATGCGGCGCTCCTGGTCCTCCCGGTACTGGTTCGCCCGGTCGGGGTACAGCGCGCCCGGGTTGCCGTCGTTGCCACCCCCGCACGCGGCGGCCAACGCCACCAGCAGCACGAGCACGGTCCATGGACCCCGCCTCCACATCGCCGCGTGCGCTACCGGCTGGGGGCGGCGAAGGGGGAGTCGTCGCCCCACATGCGGTCGCGCACCTGGCGGCGGAGGAGCTTGCCGGTGTCGTCGCGGGGGAGCACGTCGTCCACCAGGTAGCGCACGGGCCGCTTGTAGCCGGCGACGTGCTCGGCGGCGCGGGCCTGCATCGCGGCGATCACCGCGTCGGCGTCGGACCCGTCGGCCACCACGACGACCGCGATCGGCACCTCGCCCTTCTCGTCGTCGGGTGCGCCGACCACGCAGAGGTCGGCCACGCCGGGCACGGCCTCGAGCTCGGTCTCGATCTCCGCGGGGTAGACGTTGACGCCGGCCGACACGATCACGTCGGCGCGCCGCCCCGAGAGGAACAGGTAGCCGTCGGCGTCGACCCAGCCGATGTCGCCGGCGGTGAACGCGTTGCCCCGGAACGCGGAGGCGGTCTTCTCGGGGTCGCCCTTGTACTGGAACGCGGTGCCGGTGGTGCGGAAGTACACGCCGCCCTCCGTGCGCGGCGGCACCTCGTTGCCGTCGTCGTCGAGGATGACAATCGCTGCGGCGGTGTGGATCTGGCCGACGGTGCCCGGCCGCGCCTGCCATTCCTCGGTCGACGCCAGGGTCATGCCGCCCTCGCTCACCCCGAAGTACTCCACGAAGATCGGGCCGAGCCAGTCGATCATCCGCTGCTTCAGGCCGATCGGGCAGGGCTCGCCGCCGTGGATCACGGTGGCGAGCGACGGCACCGGCAGCCGGGCGCGCACCTCCTCGGGCAGCGCGAGCATCTGGCGGAACATCGTCGGCACCATGATCGTGGAGGCGGCGCCGTTCGCGAGGTGGTCGACCGCGGTTGCCGCGTCCCATCGCTCCATGATGAACAGGGGAGTGCCCGCGCCGAGCGCCGCGAGCGCGAAGGTGAGCGGGGCGCCGTGGAACAGCCGTGACACGACGAGGTGCACGCCGTCGCGAGGGATCTCGAGCGCGCCGGCGAACAGCGACGACGTGATGAACGCCTGACTGAAGGGCGTCTCGCCCGAGTCGGCTCGCACCACGCCCTTGGGTCGCCCGGTCGTGCCCGACGTGTACGACAGGCGCCAGCCGTGGCGCTCGTAGGGGTGGGGGTCGCTCGACTGCTCGCTGATCCACTCCGCGTAGTCGTTCTCGAGGTCGACGAGCGCCACGCCGGCCTCGGCCGCGGCGACCCGGGCCGACGCCACGTCGGTGACGACCGCGCGCGACTCGGCGTCGCGCAGCAGGTAGCCGACTTCCGACGGCGTCCAGCCCGTCTTCACCGGGGTGACGACCAGCCCGGCCCGCTGGGCGCCGATGATGGCGACCAGGTACTCCACGTGGTTGCGGGCCACCACCGACACGTGGTCGCCGGGCTCCAGGCCGTGCGCGAGGAGGCCGTGCCCGAACGCGTTGGTCTCCGCGTCGAGCTCGGCCCAGGTGAGCGACCGACGCCCGTCGTCGAGGGCGGGATCACCCGGCTCGCGGTTGGCGAGGGTCCACAGCGGCGGTGCAGGGGTGTCCATCGTCGGGATCGTAGGCCGGGCGGCCAGAATGGCGGTATGGGCCTCCAGACCGAGCTCGGCTACCGGGTGCGACCGGCCAATGCGATCCAGCGCGCGACCCAGCGCGGGGCGTCGACGAAGGCCGGTGCCTGGATGTTCGCGAGGACGGCGCACCACGTCGACGGGTGGGTGCTGCGCCTGACCCGGGGCCGGTCGACGCTCGCCGGTGTGGTAGCGGGCATCCCGGTGATCACCGTCACCACCACGGGCCGGAAGTCGGGGCGGCGGCGGACCAGCCCGCTGCTGGGTGTGCCCGTGGGAGACGACCTCGCGCTGGTCGGTACCAACTTCGGCCAGACGTCCGTGCCGGCGTGGTACCTCAACCTGACCGCGGACCCGCGCGGCGAGGTCACCTACCGCGACCGCACGGTCGCGGTGATCGCGCGTGAGGCGGTGGGCGAGGAGAGGGAGGGGGTCCTGCGGGCCGCCGCGTCGATCTATCCGGGCTACGACGCCTACCGCGCGCGCATCACCGGCCGGCCGATCCCCGTCCTCGTCCTCGAGCCTGCGCCGTAGCTACTCGCCGCGCAGCGCCCCGGCGATGGCGGCGCCGGTCACACGCGCGTTGAGGTAGGGCTCCACGTCGTGGGCGCGGTGGCCGTTGTCGACGAGGTGATCCTGCACCCGGGCTCCCCACAGCTTCGCCAGCTGCGGCTCCACGCAGGCCATGTCTCCGACCGCAGCGACGTTGACCCAGCGCTCCACGCTGCCGGGCCAGGGCGCGATCCCGTCGACGATCTCGTCGGCGACCCGGCCCTGGACGAACGGCGCACCGAGGGGCGAGCCGAGCGTGACGAGCAGCGGGAGGTGGACGTCGGGGTTGCGGCGCAGCGCGGCGAAGGAGACGAGGGTGCCGAGCGAGTGGGCGACGACGATCTCGGTGTCGGGTCCGATGCGGTCGACCACTCGACCGATCGCGGCGGCCTCGATCCCGGGCTCGGTGGCCAGCATCCCCGCGAGGTACGTGATGCGGGCCAGCATCGCCTTGCCCATGGCCTCCGCGATCGCCGGGAGCGCGTCGACCCCGCCGGGGATCTGGGCGGCGATGGCTTCGGCGCCGGCCTGGCGGGCGGCCGCGGCCGTCTCGATGCCGTCGACCTCCGGGTCGGGCCGGAAGAGGTCGCCGTAGAAGGCCGCGTCGACGTCGGCGGCGTCGACCTCCAGGTCGTGGTGCCACAGGCCGTCGCGCAGCGCGGGGAGCCAGCGGGTCTTGATCTCGTTGGGCCCCCACAGCTCGTGGAACGCGCCGTGCACCAGGAGGATCCTCGCCATCCGGGGGAGCGTAGTGAGCGTCCTGGCCTCGAACCGAAGTGCCGCCCAGCGGGGGTGGAGCCCTCGAGCGAGCGGAGCGACCCGACGAGGCGTCAAGATGCGGCCATGACCGCGCCCGGAGAACGTCCGCTGTTCCTGCACGAGTACATCGACATCGTGGGGCAGCACCAGTGGGACTACATGGAGCACACCAAGCAGCAGGCCGGCCACGAGAAGGTCGGCTTCGAGCTGCTCGGCACCTGGTACGTGATGGGCATCACGGGTCGGTGGCCCCAGGTGGTCAACATCTGGGACATCCCCGGGGGGTGGGACGGGTGGTACGGCAAGGTCGACCGCCTCGGGATGAAGCGCATGTCCAACGCCCACCTCGAGGGATGGTGGACGACCGCCTACGGCTACCGCACCGGCGGGTTCGATCGGCTGCTCGCCGGCGCGCCGGGCTGCCCCACGATGCAGTCGCTCGCCGCCGACGACGTGCGGGGCTCGCTGTTCGTCCACGAGCTCACGGAGGTGCGCCCCGGCACCGCGCTCGACTACCTCGCGGCGGTGCAGGAGGAGCGGGCGCCGCTCATGGCCGAGTACGGCCACCACCTCGTGGGCCTCTACGAGGTGATGATGCACGACCACGAGGTGTGCACGGTGTGGGCCACCGAGCCCGAGGACCACGTGCGGATGGCCAAGGCCCGCGACGTCGCGCGCGGCGTGCTCGGTGCCGACGCGGCCGGGGTCGACGGCGACGCGCGCATCGAGCGCTGGCACGCGCGTGCTCGGGAGTGGGCCACCCGCTGGCGTGAGGAGCTGATGACCCCCGCCCCCGACACGCTCTGCGCGCCGCTCGAGGTACCGGTCGACGACAGCGCCTCCATGTGACCCGCGATCCGCAGCGCTGGATCCCGGGGGTGGTGATCTGGCGTCGCAGCGCCCCCGTGGCCGCGGCCACGCCGGAGACCCGCGACCGGGTGGTCGACCTCCTGCGGGTCGCCAGCCTCACGATCGTGGTGCTCGGGCACGCGCTCATGGCCGTCGTGGTGTGGCAGCGCGACACGCCGCGCATGACCAACCTGCTCGCGGAGATCCCGGAGCTGAAGATCGCGACCTGGGCGCTGCAGATCATGCCGGTGTTCTTCGCGGCGGGTGCGATCTCCAACCGGGGCTCGCTCGCCGGCGCGCGCCGGCGGGGCGAGCCGTGGCGGGCGTGGGTGTGGCACCGCGAGCGGCGGCTGGTGCGCCCGCTGTTCGTGTACCTCGCGGTGTGGGTGCCGCTCGTGCTCGCGCTGAACGCGATCCTCCCCGACGCCGCCGCGCCGCTCGGGAAGCTCAGCACCCAGCTCCTCTGGTTCCTGGGCGTCTACATCCTCGTGATCATGACGACGTCGTGGCAGCTGGGGCTGGCCCGGCACGGGCTCGTGGGCGCGCTCTGGCTGCTGGTACCGATCGCCGTGGTCGACCTCGCCCGCTTCCACATCGACGACGGCATCGCGGTCGCCAACTTCCTGATCGTGTGGTTCATGACCGCTGCGCTCGGCCTCGCCGTGCGCGACGAGGTCGACAAGGGCGTCGCCGCGCGCCGGCGGCTGCTGTGGATCGCGATTGCGACGGTGGCGGTCAACGTGGTGCTGGTGCAGTCGTTCCCGTACCCGTTGTCGATGGTCGGGCTGCCCGGCGAGCCGATCTCCAACATGGCGCCGCCCACGCTGGCCCTCGCGCTGCACTCCGTGGTGCTGGTGTGCGTGGTGGGCTGGGCCTGGCCGCACCTCCGGCGCTGGTGCGACCGGCCCCGGGCCTGGCACGCGGTGGTCGCCGGCGGCGGCGTGGCGATGACGCTGTACCTCTGGCATCTCACGGCGCTGGTGCTCGTGACGGTGGTGGAGCACGAGCTCGACCTCGACCGCGGCCCGGTCGGCCCGTGGCGGTTCTGGCCGGCGACCGTCGCGCACCTGGTGGTGTTCCTCGCCGTGACGGTGGTGCTGGTCGCGCTGATGGCGCCGTTCGAGCACCTGCCGATCCCGTGGCTGGAGCCGCCACCACCCCGGGCCGGCACCGCACTGGGCTGGTCGGTCGTGGCCGGCGTGGGAGCGCTGGGCACCGGCCTGGGCCTGCTGGCGCTCGCGGCCACGGGGATGGGCGGCTTCCCGTTCGGGCGGGTCACGTCGTACGCCGCGGTGCCGCTCACGCCGGCGCTCGGGCTGATCGTCTTCCTCGTGGGCGTGCTCGTCACCCGCGCCGGCGGCCGCCGGGAGCCGCCACCGGCGTCTGCCGATACGATGCGCACGTGACTCGCGCCGGCGAGGTGCTCGTCCCCTGGGGCGTGGATGCGGGGGACTTCCCGGCGTCCGCCGCCGACGCGGCCCGGCTGGGGTTCCTCGTCCGCTACGCGGTCCTTGCGCCGTCGGGGCACAACACCCAGCCGTGGTCGTTCCGGGTGGGTGGTGATCGCCTCGAGGTGCTTGCCGACCGGCCCCGCGGGCTCCCCGTGGTGGATCCCGACGACCGCGAGCTCACCGTGTCGTGCGGAGCGGCGCTGGGCATGATCGAGCACGCCGCGCGCGGCCTCGGCGTGGGCGTGCTCCTGCGGTCGGGGTGCGGACGTCCCCCCGCGCGCGAGCCACGGCGGGCCGTGGCCGACGTCATGGTGCCCTAAACCGGTGGGACCGGACCGCCACGGGCGGTGGCGGCGGGTCGCACAGGCGCTCGTCCCGCAGGTGCCGGCGCCCCCGTTCGAGCCCGACGCGCTCGACGCGCTCGACGCGCCGGTGCGTTCGTTCTTTGCCGCCGCGATCGCGCCGGGGACCCCGCTCGCGCGGGCAGTCCGCCTGACGATCCGGGGGGAGATCCGCCTCGGCGGACGGTGGATGCGGTTCCGCTCGCACGAGGTGCTCGCCCCCACGAGCGGTCTCGTGTGGTGGGGCCGGGTCGCGGGCGTGGTCTCCGGCGGCGACTACGCAGTGGACGGCGCCGGACGCCTCGAGTGGCGGCTGCTCGGGCTGCGCCGGGTCGCGTTCGCCGAGGGACCC
>VGCA01000027.1 GCA_016870245.1 Actinomycetota bacterium
GGTGCGGCCCGACTGGTGGCGGATCCGCCCCCGGGGCCGGGCGGTCGGCGCGGTCGTGGTCGCGGTGGTGGCGGTGACCGGGCTGGGCGCGGTGGTCGCCGCCGGTCCGGCGTGGGTGCGCTGGCCCATCGCCGTCGCCGCCGGCGTCGTGAACGCCTGGTGCTGGCACCGGGTCGTCGACGCGACGGCGCGCACCGTCGTGGTCCCCCGCCGGCCGTTCGCCGTCGTCGCGCTGGCCGGGATCCTCGCGGTCGTGGTCGGTGGCGCCGCGGCCGGCTTCGCGGTCGCCGTCGCGGTGGAGGACGACCGGGTGCCGACGCCCCGGGCGACGCCCTTCGCCGCGAGCGACGGGCCGCCAATCCTGGTGGTCAAGGGGTTCAACTCCCGATGGGACGGCCTGGAGCGGCAATGGGTCGCGGGCGACTTCCGCATCCGGCGCTTCTCCTACTCGGGCAGCGACGGGCAGGGTCGCGGTCGCCCCTACGGCCGGTCGGCCACCCACGCCCGGATCGACACGCTGGCCGTGCGCATGCGGGAGCAGGTCGCCGCCCTCGCCCGGACCACCGGGGAGCCGGTGGGCATCGTGGCCGAGAGCGAAGGCGCGCTCGTCGCCCTGACCTACCTCCTCGGCACCCCCGACGCCCCCGTCGACGCGATCGTCGTGCTGAGCCCGCTGGTCTCGCCCGGCCGGGTGTCGTACCCGGCGCCGGGTCGGGTGGGGTGGGGAGTCGCGGCGGGCGGCCTGCTCGACGCGGTCGGTGCCGTGGTGGAGCGGCTCGGCCCGGTCACCGTGCGGTCCGACACGCCGCTGTTCCGCTCGATCGTCGAGCAGGCGCCGTTGCTCCAGGGGCTGCTGCGGTGCCGGGCCCCCGGGGTGCGAGCGCTCGCCGTCCTGCCGGTCGACACCGGTCTGGCGGCGCCGCTGCCCGCACGCGTGCGGATCCCGTTCGTGGTGCGCCCCGCGTTCCACGGCGGCCTGCTCGGCGACGGGGTGACGGCACGGCTGATCGCCCGCACCCTCCGGGGGCAGCCCGTCGACACGGAGACGGGCTGGGGTGCGGCCGAGCGGGGCGTGCAGGCGCTCGCGTCGCCGTGGCAGGTGCCGAGCCTCGTTCCGTCGCTCGAGCCCGCGTGGAGCGACCGCCCCGCCCCCGACGACTGCCCCGCGCTGCGGCGGGCCCTGGCCGACCTCCTGCGGTGAGCGGGCTCAGGCCACGTCGACGGGGCGGCGGCCCTGCAGGTCGGACCACACCGCCGACGCGGTCCGCCGGCCGGAGTAGAGCGCACCCTGGGTCGAGGCCGTGTCGCGGTGGTCGCCGCACACATACACGCCGTCACCGAGCCGGACCCGGCGCTTCGGGGAGAACCCCGGACGCTGGTCGGGGTGGGCGTGGGCGATGCGGTAGGTGCGGAGATGGTCCCACCCGTCGACGACGCGACCGAACCAGCCGCGGAGCTGTCGGCGGGTGGCCGCCTCCAGCTCGGCCGTCTCACCGACGAGGGGGCCGGGGGTGACCGCGGCCACCAACGCCCGTCCCGCCGGCGCGTAGCTCGGCGCCACGTTGCTCACCACGGCCAGGTTGTTGATCGGCCCCGTGCGCGACCCGTTGAGCACGATCATCCGGTGCGGGAGCGGGGCCTCGTCGGCGGCGAAGTACACGCACGACTCGGCCCGCGAGCCGGGATCGGCGATGCCGAGCAGTCGGGCCGCGGCCGGGCCCTCGGTCGCCACGACCAGCGCCCGGGCCTCGACGGCACGACCGTCGGCCAGGTGCGCCGTGGTCCCGTCGATCCGGGCGACCGGCGCGTTGCACTCGATCACGCCCGCCGGGATGGCGGCGGCGAGCAGGCGGGGGATCGCCTGCACGCCGGCGGCCGGGTGGGCGGCGGCGCCCTCGGCCAGCATCGCCAGGATCAGCTCGAAGCGGCGGCTCGACACCTCGAGGTCGGGGTCGAGCTGGATGCCGGCGAACAGGGGGCGCCAGAAGCGCTGGATCATCTGCTCGGAGAAGCCCCGGGACCGGAGTGCCTCGAGCGTGCTCGTGTCGGGTCGGCGCAGCAGCTCACGCGGGTTGGTGCGCATGAGGTCGACCACGAGGCCGAGGAGGCGGAGGTCGTCGGCGACGGTGCCGATCGGCGCGGTGGCGGTCGCGAGCGCGCGGGCGGGGTGGCGGCGCGGGTCGTCGATGCGGTGGAACCGGCCGTGGACCCGCACCACCGCGCCCGGCTCGTAGCACTGGAGGTCGAGCGCGGCGATGTCGAGCTGGTGGTGGAGCTCGGGGAGCTGGGTGAGCACGACCTGGTAGCCGCGGTCGAGCAGGAACCCGTCGACGGCGTCGGTGCGGACCCGGCCCCCCACGTCGTCGGTCGCCTCGAGCAGCGTCACGCCGAGGCCCTGGCGCGCGAGCAGGCGGGCACACGCCAGGCCGGCGAGGCCGCCGCCCACGATGCACACGTCGGTCCGGGTGCTCACCATCGGCAGTCTCGCACGGTGGTCCGGAGGGCCGGGAAGCCGGGGCGCGTGCCTGGGCCCCGGGGACGGGGCCGTGGGGACGGGGCCGTGGGGACGGGGCCGGGCCGGGGGGCCGGGCCGGGGTGGGCCGGGCTGATGGGGCCGCCGGGGCCGCTGGTAGGTTGCGCGCCGCCGCCGATCAGGAACTTCGCGATGGACCTGCGCTTCAGCGCCGAGGACGAAGCCTTCCGGGCCGAAGCCCGCACGTGGCTCACCAGCACCCTCGAAGGGAAGTACGCCCCGATCCGCGGCCGGGGTGGGCCGGGCGACGAGCACTCGCTGTTCGACGAGCGTCTCGAATGGGAGCAGGAGCTCGGCCGCGCCGGCTGGATCGGCATCTCGTGGCCGGTCGAGTACGGCGGGCGGGGCCTGTCGCTCACCCAGCAGGTCATCTTCTACGAGGAGTACGCCCGCGCCGGCGGCCCCGGGCGGGTCGGCCACATCGGCGAGGGCCTGCTCGGACCCACCGTCATCCACTTCGGCGACGAGGACCAGAAGCAGCGGTTCCTCCCGCCGATCCTCGCCGGCACGGAGGTGTGGTGCCAGGGCTACTCGGAGCCCAACGCCGGCTCCGACCTCGCCAACGTGCAGACCCGGGCCACCCTCGACGGCGACGAGTGGGTCCTCGAAGGCCAGAAGGTCTGGACCTCGCTCGCGCACTGGTCCGACTGGTGCTTCGTGCTGGCCCGCACCGACCGCGACATCGTGCCCAAGCACCGAGGGATCTCGTACCTGCTGGTGCCGATGGACCAGCCCGGGATCGAGATCCGCCCCATCGAGCAGGTCACCGGCACCTCCGAGTTCAACGAGGTGTTCTTCAGCGGCGCCCGCACCGCGGCGGGCAACGTCGTGGGCGACGTGAACGGCGGCTGGAAGGTCGCGATGGGCACGCTCGCGTTCGAGCGGGGCGCGTCCACCCTCGGTCAGCAGCTCACGTTCGCCAACGAGCTGCGCGAGATCATGGCGGCGGCGACGCGCCGGGGCGTGACCGACGACCCCGTCGTTCGCCAACGCATCGCCGACACCTGGATGGCGCTCCAGGTGATGCGCTTCAACGCGTTGCGCTCCATGCCGTCGCTCGAGCGGGGTGACTTCACGCCGCTCACGTCGGTGCACAAGCTCTACTGGGCCTCGCTGCACCGGGCGATCGGCGAGCTCGCGGTCGACGTGCTCGGACCGGAGGGCCTGATCTGCGACGCACCGCCCTACGAGCTGAGCTTCGCCCAGCGCACCTTCCTGTTCACCCGGTCCGACACGATCTACGGCGGGTCCAACCAGGTGCAGCGCAACATCATCGGCGAGCGGGCCCTCGGCCTGCCGCCCGAGCCGAAGGTCTGAGGCCGCCCATGCGCACTCCGCCGCCGTACCCGTCGTCCGGCCACGGGCTCCTCGCCGGGAAGGTCGTCGTCGTCACCGCGTCGGCGGGCACCGGCATCGGCTTCGCCACTGCGCAGCGGGCCGCCGAGGAGGGCGCCACGGTCGTGCTGAGCGACCACCACGAGCGGCGTCTCGGCGAGTCGGCCGAGCGGCTGGCCGAGCTCTCGGGCACCGCGCCGCTCGCGGTCGTGTGCGACGTGACGAACGAGGACGCCGTGCAGGGCCTGTTCGACGCCGTGGCCGCAGAGCACGGGCGCATCGACGTGCTGGTGAACAACGCGGGTCTGGGTGGCACGGCCAACGTGGTCGAGATGACCGACCAGCAGTGGTCGTCGGTGCTCGACGTCACGCTCACCGGCACGTTCCGCTGCACCCGCGCCGCGCTGACACGGATGATCCCCCAGGAGTCGGGGGTGATCGTCAACAACGCGTCGGTCGTCGGGTGGCGGGCGCAGGAGGGCCAGGCCCACTACGCCGCCGCCAAGGCGGGCGTGATGGCGCTCACCCGCTGCGCGGCCATCGAGGCCGCGCCCCACAACATCCGCATCAACGCGGTGTCGCCGTCGCTCGCGATGCACCCGTTCCTCGCCAAGGTCACCACCGACGAGCTCCTCGAGGAGCTCTCCCGTCGTGAGGCGTTCGGCCGCCCCGCCGAGCCGTGGGAGGTGGCCAACGTGATCGTCTTCCTCGCGAGCGACTACGCCACCTACATGACCGGCGAGATCGTCAGCGTCTCCAGCCAGCACCCCTAGCCGGTCGGCGCCCGCTCGCCGCCGGAAGGGGACGCTGTATGCTGATCTGCATGCAGAGCACGAGCGTGCGGATCGACGTCGCGACCCACGAGGAGCTCAAGCGTCTCGCCGCCGAGCTGCACACCACGGTCGGGAACACGGTGACGCTGGCCGTGCGGGCGCTGCGTCAGGACCGGATCGGGGCGGACCTCGTCACGCCCCTGCGCCCCGACGAGTCCGCGTGGCTCGATGCCGACCTCGGGTGACGTCGTCGACCTGGATCTCGGAACGCCGGAGGGCCGCGAGGCGGGCTTCCGTCACCCCGCGGTCTTGGTCACGGCGCAGCGGATCCTCGACGCCGGGCCGTCGGTGGTGCAGATCGTCCCGCTGACCACGACCGTCCGCGGCTTCGGCTCCGAGGTGACGATCGAACCCGATCGGCGCAACGGCCTCGATGCCTCCTCGGCGGCGCAGTGTCAGCACGTGCGGGCGGTGTCGACCGGTCGGATCGGCCGCGTGCGCGGCAACGTCGGACCGGTCGCCTTGACCCAGGTCCGCGAGACCCTCGCGACGATCCTCGACCTGCCCTCGCACCCCTGAGCGGTCGGACGGCTTCCGTCGCCCGGGCGATGGGAGACGTCCGAACCCGTCAGCCCTTGATGTCGCCGGTGGAGCCCTCGAGGTAGGCGGGGTTTTCGCCGCCGCCGTGGGCGAGCACGCTGGTGCCGCTCACGTAGCGGGCGAGGGGCGACGCGAGGAACACGCACACGTCGGCGATGTCGGACGTCTCGGCCATGCGGCCGATCGGGATCGTGCGGCCCACCGCCTCGATGCCGTCCTCGTCGCCGTAGAAGAGGTGCGCCTGCTCGGTGCGCACGTAGCCCACCGTCACCGCGACCACCCGCACCTTCGGGGCGTAGTCGACCGCGAGGGTCTGGGTGAGGTTGAGCAGGCCGGCCTTCGCCGCGCCGTACGCCGCGGTGCCCGGCGTCGGCCGGATGCCGCTCACGCTCGAGATGTTGATGATCACCCCGCCCTCGGCCTGCTCCTGCATCACCGCGTTGGCCCGCTGGGCGAACACCAGCGGGGCGATGAGGTTGAGCGTGATGATCGACGTCGAGAACTTGGGCGACGCGGTGGCGCTGTCGGCGGGCGGGCTGCCCCCGGCGTTGTTGACCAGCACGTCGACCCGACCGAAGCGGGCGACGGTCTCGGAGACCACCGTGTCGACGTCGTCGGGGTCGCGCACGTCGGCCGCCACGAAGACCGCGGTGCGGCCGTCGGCCGTGGGCGGGTCGTCGGGCTCGGTGCGCCCGCAGATCACGACGGCGGCGCCCGCCTCGAGGAACCGCTCGCTGATCCCGCGGCCGATGCCCCGGGCCCCGCCGGTGACGATGACGACCTTCCCGGCGAAGTCGAGGGCGGAGTCGAGGGGAGGAGTGGGTTCGCTCACGGCCCGGAAGGCTAGGCGGTACTGGACGTTCGCTACGCTCCGCCTCTCCGGGTCGCTCCGCTCACTGGG
Source organism: Actinomycetota bacterium (assembly GCA_016870245.1). Taxonomy (GTDB): domain Bacteria; phylum Actinomycetota; class Acidimicrobiia; order IMCC26256; family PALSA-555; genus CAIUKV01. Next base: position 6,143 of record VGCA01000027.1, read on the forward strand.
GCGGACGCCGGTGCGGGCCTCGTGCCGGTGCGGAACGGGACGTTCGCTACGCTCCGCTCCGTGATCCGAACCGAGATCCGAGACCATGTGGCCGAGGTCGTCATCGACAACCCTCCGGTCAATGCCTTGCCCGTCGCCGGCTGGTACCAGCTCGCCGACGCGATCCGCTCCCTGGGTCGCGACCCCGAGGTCCGGGCCCTGATCGTCGCCGCCAACCCCGAGATCAAGGGCTACCAGGCGGGCGTCGACATCAAGGAGCTCGCGGCCGACCCCACCAACGCCTCGCTCATCGGGGTCAACCGGGGCTGCTGGGAGACCTTCGCCGCCGTCTACGACTGCGAGGTCCCGGTGATCGCCGCCGTCCACGGCTACTGCCTCGGCGGCGGCGTGGGCATCGCCGGCAACGCCGACATCATCGTGGCGTCCGACGACGCCACCTTCGGGCTCCCCGAGGTCGACCGGGGCGCCCTCGGCGTGGCCACCCACCTCGCCCGGCTCGTCCCCATCCACAAGATGCGGGCGATGTACTTCACCTCCTCGATGATCACCTCGCAGCAGCTGCACGAGTGGGGGACCGTCGAGAAGGTGGTGCCGCGGGCCGAGCTGATGGACGCGGCGCGCGAGATCGGCCAGGTCATCGCGGGGAAGAGCCCGCTGGTGATCCGCCGGGCCAAGGAGTCGATCAACGGGATCGACCCGGTCGACGTGAAGAAGAGCTACCGCTACGAGCAGGGCTTCACCTACGAGCTCAACCTCTGGGGCGACTCCGACGAGCTGCGCGAGGCGTTCGTGGAGAAGCGTGACGCCAACCTGCGCGGGGGCGAGCTGCTCGGCGGCGAAGGGAGTGCATCGTGAGCGGGAAGGCGCGCGTGCCCGTCATCGAGGGGTACTTCACCGAGGAGGGCGGCCCGAAGCTGCTCGGCGGTCGTTGCGGCCGCTGCGGCGCCTACTTCTTCCCGAAGCAGTACTCGTTCTGTCGCAACCCGGCCTGCGGCGCCCCCGACCTCGACGACGTCGAGCTGTCGACCCGGGGCACGCTGTGGTCGTTCACCGACAACCGGTACGCGCCCCCGCCGCCGTACCCGGCCGGTGACCCGTTCGTGCCCTACGGCGTGGCCGCGGTCGAGCTCGGGGTGGAGCAGATGATCGTGCTCGGCCAGGTCGCGCAGGGCGTCGACATGTCGACGCTGGCGGCGGGCCAGGAGATGGAGCTCGTGGTGGAGCCGCTCTACGAGAGCGAGGACGCCGTGCACACCGTGTGGAAGTGGCGGCCCGTGGAGGTGGCGTCGTGAGCGATGTGGTGATCCTCGGCGCGGGCATGCACCCGTGGGGCAAGTGGGGCAAGAACTTCGTGGAGTACGGCGTGGTCGCGGCCCGGGCCGCGCTGGCCGACGCCGGCCTGGGCTGGGACGACGTGGGCTTCCTCGCCGCCGGCAACACCATGCGCAACGGCTACCCGGGCTACGTCTCCGGATCGACGTTCGCCCAGGCGCTCGGCTGGCGCGGCGTGCGGGTGTCGTCGGGCTACGCGGCGTGTGCGTCGGGTGCGGTCGCCATCGACCAGGCCCGGGCCCAGATCCAGGCCGGCCGCTGCGACGTCGCCCTCGTGGTGGGGGCCGACACCGCGCCGAAGGGCTTCTTCGGCCCGCTACCCGGTGAGCGCCCGGAAGACCCCGACTGGCTGCGGTTCCGCATCCTCGGCGCCACCAACCCCACCTACTTCGCGCTCTACGCGCGGCGACGGATGGAGCAGTACGGCGCGACGGCCAAGGACTTCGCCACGGTGAAGGTGAAGAACAGCCGCCACGGGGTGGGCAACCCCTACGCGCGCTACCGCAAGGAGTTCGGCTACGACGAGATCGCCGAGTCGCCCGTCGTCGCCGACCCGCTGCGCCTCGTCGACATCTGCGCCACGAGCGACGGCGCTGCGTCGCTGGTGCTCGCGAGCGCGGAGTTCGCGGCGAGCCGTCCCGACCGGGATCGTCAGATCAAGATCGCGGCGATCAGCACCGTCACGCCGCAGTACCCCAACACCTACCTCGACATGCCCGACATCGCGACCGACTCGGCGATCGGCGCCGCGCTGCCCGAGCGCTCGTTCCGCGACTCGATCGCGGCGGCGGCGTACGAGGAGGCGGGCGTGGGTCCCGACGACCTCGACCTGGCCGAGGTCTACGACCTGTCCACCGCGCTCGAGCTCGACTGGTACGAGAACATCGGCCTCTGCGGCGAGGGCGAGGCCGAGGCGCTGCTGCACTCGGGCGCCACCACGCTCGGCGGCAAGGTCCCGGTCAACGCGAGCGGCGGTCTCGCCTCGTTCGGCGAGGCCATCCCCGCGCAGGCCATCGCCCAGGTCTGCGAGCTCACCTGGCAGCTGCGGGGCGAAGCCGAGGGCCGCCAGGTCGAGGGCGCCCGCGTGGGCCTGTCGATCAACCAGGGCCTCTTCGGCCACGGCTCCTGCGTGATCACCACCAAGTAGCCGTCCCTGTTCCCCGTTTGGCGTCACCACGTCAACGCAGCGTTGACCTGGTGACGCCGAAGCACGAAGGACCACGATGACCGACAAGCGGATGACGGAAGCCGATGTCGTCGCCGAGCTGCGCGACGGCATGACGATCGGGATCGGGGGCTGGGGCTCGCGCCGCAAGCCGATGTCGATCGTGCGCGAGATCCTCCGGAGCGACCTGAAGGACCTCACGATCGTCGCCTACGGCGGCCCCGAGGTCGGGATGCTCTGCACGAGCGGCCAGCTGAAGAAGGCCGTGTACGGGTTCGTGTCGCTCGACTCGATCCCGCTCGAGCCGCACTTCCGGGCCGCCCGTCAGAACGGCACCATCGAGGCGATGGAGCTCGACGAGGGCATGCTGCAGTGGGGTCTGCGGGCCGCCGCCATGCGGGTCGACTTCCTGCCGTGCCGGGCCGGGCTGGGGTCGGCGGTGCTCGACAACAACCCGGGCATCACGACCGTCACCTCGCCGTACAGCGCCGACGACTACGTGGCCATGCCGGCCGTGAAGCTCGACGTCGCGCTGCTGCACGCCAACCGGGCCGACGCCCGCGGCAACGCGCAGTACCTCGGCGCCGACTGGTACTTCGACGACCTGTTCGCGATGGCGGCCGACCGCACCTTCGTGTCGTGCGAGAAGGTGGTCGAGCCGGGCGACTTCCTGAAGGAAGGCTCCGAGTCGACGATCCGCATCAGCCGGATCTTCACCGACGGCGTGGTGGAGGCGCCCCACGGCGCCCACTTCACCCACTGCGTGCCCGACTACCAGCGCGACGAGCAGATCCAGAAGGAGTACGCCGACTCGGCCAAGAGCCCCGAAGCGTGGGCCGAGTTCCGGGCGAAGTACATCGACATCCCCGAGGCGGACTACCGCCGAGTGATCGGAGTAGGGCAGTGAGCGACGCAACCCTGGCCGAGATCTGTGCGGTCGCGTGCGCCGAGGCGTGGCGCGGCAGCGGTGAGGTGCTGGCGAGCCCGATCGGCACCATCCCGACCATCGGCGCGCGGCTCGCGGCGCTCACCTTCGAGCCCGACCTCGCGTACGGCGACGGCGACGCGTCGCAGCTCGCCGCGCCCATCCCGGTGGGCGCGCCGCCCGACGCCGAGAAGGTGGTCGAGGCGTGGATCCCGTTCGGCAACTTCTTCGACATCGTGTGGTCGGGTCGTCGCCACGTGATGATGGGCGCGACCCAGATCGACCGGTACGGCAACCAGAACATCGCCTGCATCGGCCCGTGGGCCCAGCCCAAGGCCCAGCTGCTCGGCGTGCGAGGCGCGCCGGGCAACACCGTCAACCACCCCACGAGCTACTGGATCCCGGTGCACAACGCGCGCGTGTTCGTGGAGTCGGTCGACTGCGCCTCGGGCGTGGGCTACGACCGTGCAGCGAAGGCCGGCCCGACCATGCAGCAGTACCACCACATCCACCACGTGGTTTCCAACAAGGGTGTGTTCGACTTCGAGACGCCCGACCACGCGATGCGCATCCGTTCGCTGCACCCCGGCGTGACGGTCGAGGAGGTGCAGGAGCTCACGGGCTTCCCGCTGGTGGTGCCCGCCGACGTGCCGACCACGCGTCGGCCCAGCGACGAGGAGCTGCGGATCATCCGCGAGGTCCTCGACCCCAAGGGCCTGCGCAGCGCCGAGGTGCCCGAGTGAGCGAGCCGGCGGGCGCGTCCACGGCGGACCGCGCGCCGGGCGAGCGAACCATGGGGTCGATGAGCCATCCCGCGTTGCGCACCCCGTTCTGCGAGCTGGTCGGGGTCAAGTACCCCATCGTGCAGACGGGCATGGGCTGGGTGGCGGGTCCGCGCCTCGTGGCGGCAACGGCCAATGCGGGCGCGCTCGGCATCCTCGCCGGCGCGACCATGACGGCCGACCAGTTCGAGTCGGCGATCCGCGAGGTCAAGGAGCGGACCGACAACCCCTTCGGCGTCAACATGCGCGGCGACCAGCCCGACGCGTTCGACCGCGCCGACGTGATGATCCGCGAGGGCGTGCGCGTGGCGAGCTTCGCCCAGGCGCCGTCGGCCCCGCTGATCCAGAAGCTGAAGGACGCCGGCCTCGTCGTCATGCCCACGATCGGGGCGAAGCGCCACGCCGAGAAGGTGGCCGACATCGGCGTCGACGCCCTCATCGCCCAGGGCGGCGAAGGTGGTGGTCATACCGGCACGGTCCCCACCAGCCTCCTGCTCCCGCAGGTGACCGAGACGGTCGACGTGCCGGTGATCGGCGCCGGCGGGTTCTTCGACGGCCGGGGTCTCGTCGCCGCGCTCGCCTACGGCGCGGCCGGCGTCGCCATGGGCACCCGCTTCCTGCTCACGCAGGAGAGCACGGTGCCCGACGCGGTCAAGGCCGAGTACCTGAAGACGCCCGTCACCGGCACGGTCGTGAGCACCCGCATCGACGGCTACCCGCAGCGGGTGATCCGCACCAAGTTCGTCGACCACCTCGAGCGCACCGGACGGCTCATGGCCTACCCGCGCGCGGCGCTCAACGCGCTGAGGTTCCAGAAGCTCACCGGCACGAAGACCAAGGACCTCCTCACCGAGGGCAAGGCGATGCACGACAACCAGGGTCTCGCCTGGCACCAGGTCGCGCTCGCCGCCAACGCGCCGATGCTCACCAAGGCCACCCTCGTCGACGGCGACGTCGAGGTCGGGATCCTGCCGACCGGTCAGGTGGTCGGCGTGATCGAGGAGCTGCCGACCGTCGCCGAGCTGGTGCAGCGGATCATGGGCGAGGCCGAGGCGGTTCTGACGCGTCTCGGCTCCGCCGGCGCGTAGGGGCATTCGGCCGATGGCCGACGCCCGCGTGCACGGCGGCGCCGACGAGGGCTGGGGCGCGGTCGCCGACGCGTTCGCCCGCAACTTCGCCGAGCACGGCGACGTCGGTGCCGCGTGCGCGGTCTACGTCGACGGCGCGGTGGTGGTCGACCTGTGGGGCGGCCTCGCCGACCGCGAGGCGGGGCGTGAATGGCTCGACGACACGCTGACCCTCACGTTCTCCACGACCAAGGGCGTGACCGCGGTCGTCTGCAACCGTCTGATCGAGCAGGGCCGCCTCGACCCCGAAGCCCCGGTGAAGCGGTACTGGCCCGAGTTCGCCGCCAACGGCAAGGAGGCGGTGACCGTCGCACACGTGCTCGCGCACCGGGCCGGGCTGCCCTACGTGGAGGGCACCTTCACCCTCGACGAGGTCATGGCGGTGGCGCCGGTGGTCGAGGCGCTGGCCGCCCAGTCCCCGGTGTGGGAGCCCGGTACCGCCCACGGGTACCACGCCCGCACCTACGGCTGGCTCACCGGCGAGATCGTGCGGCGGGTGACCGGGGAGTCGCTCGGGTCGTGGTTCCGCTCCGAGCTGGGAGCCCCGCTGGGCCTGGACTACCACATCGGCCTGCCCGAGGCCCTGGAGCCCCGGGTCGCCCGGCTGTACCCCCCCGAGGTCGACCCAGAGGTGCAGTCGCTCGTCGACGCGTTCATGGCCGACCCGTCGACGATGATGGGCCGGGTGATGAGCGGCCCGTCGGGCCTGTTCCGCTACGACGACATGTGGAACACCCGGGCGCTGCACGCCACCGAGATGCCGTCGTCGAACGGCATCGGCGACGCGCGGTCGCTGGCCCGGCTCTACGCCGCGTGCGTGGGCGAGGTGCCGACGCCGACGGGTGCGTTCCGGGCGCTCGCCGACGACACCGTGGCCCGGGCCACCGTGCTGCGATCCGAGGGGACCGACGAGGTGCTCGGGATGCCGCTCGCCTTCGGCCTCGGCTTCGCCGGCCCGGCGACGCTCGCGCCCGGGGTGGGGTCCCGGGCGTTCGGCCACTCGGGCGCCGGGGGGTCGATGGCGTTCGCCGACCCCGACGCGGGCGTGGGGTTCGGCTACGTGATGAACCAGATGCGCCTCGACGCGGCGATCGACCCGCGCGCCGCGTCGCTGGCCGCCGCGGTCTACTCGGCCTTGGGCTGACGGGGTCGGCTCGCCGGCCTGCGGACCGGCACCCGGGCGGGGGAGAGCCGCGGGGCCTCGCGCCGGCGTCGGTCGAGCACGGCGGCGCCGACCATCCCTGCGATCGCGATCCCGAGTCCTACGAGTGCTGCTGCCACGAGGTGAGTGAACCACACCGGTGTGACAGTTACTCCCGGAACCAGATCGCCGGGCGCTCCGCTCGTTGAGCGGCACTGTTGGATCCGGGCCGCCCATCGTGGAGGTCGGGGACGCTCGCTACGCTCCCGAAATGCCGCCCGACCTCGCCGCGCTCGCCGCTCCCGACCACACCGCGATCGTCACCGTCGAGGTGCAGGCCGACGTGGTGGGGGAGGACTCGATCCTCCCCGACCTCGCCGCGGCGTCGCACACGATGGTGCCCAACGTCGCCGCGCTGTGCCGGGCGGCCCGGGCGGCCGGGGTGACCGTCTGCCACGCGACGGCCGTCTTCCGCCCCGACTGCTTCGGGTCCAACACCAACGCCCGGCTGTTCGTGGCGACGGCGAAGCGCCGGGGCTCCGGCGCGCCGGGGCCGTTCGAGCCGGCGGTCCTGCACCCGGACCTCGGTGCCGAGCCGGGCGACGTGATCGCACCCCGGTACCAGGGCCTCTCGGCGCTCTGGGACACGGGCCTCGACCAGATCCTGCGCAACGAGGGCGTCACCACGCTGGTGGTCACCGGCGTGTCGGTCAACGTCGCGATCCTGTCGACGGTGATGGACGCCGTGAACCGCGGCTACCAGGTCATCGTGCCCCGCGACGCGGTGGCCGGGGTGGGCGCCGACTACGTCGCCGCCGTCCTCGACAACACCATCGCCCTCCTCGCCACCCTCACCACCACCGACGCCCTCGTCACCGCCTGGTCCTGACGCATCAGGGGCTAGTTGCCGGTGAACTCGGGGGGGCGGTTCTCCATGAGGGACTTCACGCCCTCGTAGCGGTCGGTCGTCTGGGTGACCAGCGCGGTGGCGTCGGCCTCCTCGTAGAACATGGTCTCCATCGAGTTGGTGAGCGACCGGCGGTACATCTGCTTCGAGATGCTCAGGCTGCGGGTCGGGCCCGCGGCGATGCGGGCGGCCAGCTCGCCGGCGACGGCGTCGACCTGGTCACCCGGCACCAGCCGGTTGATGCAGCCCCACTCGGCGAGGGTCTCCGACGTGATCGTGTCGGACAGCAGCATCGCCTCGTTGAGCCGGTGGAAGCTCAGCACCCGGGGCATGAAGAACGGGTCGCCGGCGTGGGGGACCATGCCGCGGCGGGCGAACACGTGGGTCCAGCGGGCGCCCTCGGCGGCCACCACCATGTCGGCGAGCAGCGCCATCATCCAGCCCATGCCGGCGGTGGTGCCGTTGACGGCGCTCACCACCGGGGTCGCCATCTCCCAGTAGGTCTTCGTGAGCTGCTGGAACGGGCGCACCGCCCGGCGGTAGTCCATCTGCGACGCCGGCTTGTCGACGGCACTCTTGTTTCCACCCTGGGGCATGAGGTCGCCACCAGTGCAGAACGTGCGGTCCTCGCCCGTGAGCACCATGCAGCGGATCTCGGGGTCGTCGTCGACGTCGAGGAACGTCTGCTCGAGCTCGGCGCGCATCGCGATGTTGATGCCGTTTCGGGCCTCGGGCCGGTGCATGCGCACCCACAGCACGGCGCCGTCGCGCTCGAGGATCAGGGTCTCGGGGTTCTCGATCATGGCCGCACCCTACGCGTTCGGGCTTCCGGCGGGCCCCGCGTGGGCCACGAGCTCTGGGTGCTTTCGTCGACGGGGTGGCGACGCCGCCCCGCTCGGCCGATACCCCGCATTGTCGACTGTTACAGTCGAGATATGTGGATCTCCCGTCGCACCGACTACGCCACGCGGGCGCTGGTGGCCCTGGCCCTGGAGGCCGGGGAGCGACCGGTGAAGATCCACGACCTCGCGGCCCGCACCGACACCCCGGTCTCGATCCTCGAGCAGGTGCTGCCCCAGCTGCGCAGCGCCGGCATCGTGCGCTCCGAGCGCGGCCCGAGCGGCGGCTACCGGCTGAACCACGCGCCGGAGGACATCTCGCTCGAGCGGGTGGTGCGGATCCTGCAGGGCCCGCTCGCACCGATCGCCTGTGCCACCCGCAGCGAGCCCGAGCCCTGCACCATGCTCGAGGGCTGCGCGCTCAACGAGACCTGGGCCGAGGTCCGCGACGCGACCATCGCCATCCTCGAGCGCACCACCCTCGCCACGCTGGCCGCCCGGTCCCGCGGCCGGTGGACCACGCCGGTCGAGCTCGCGCCCCGCGCGCCTGCCGGCTGAGCGTCTGTCGGAGCGTCGCCCGGGTCGCGCCGGCTCAGCGGAGCAGCCGGCGCTTCACGGCTCGGGTCGCCCCGAGGACGGTCGCCCGGGAGGAACGTGCGCGACTGCGCCAGTGCATCCGGCGCACCTCGCGTGCCAGTCCGTCCGCGGCGGCCACGCGGTTGGCGAACTGCACCCGGGCGGCGTCGAGCAGCGCGCGGTCGAGCTCGTTGTGGCGCTCGATCAGCCGCACCGTCTCGGGGGCGAGCCCGGCGACCGGCGACCGTCCGGGTGCCGTGTTCGCCCGGGCGACGCCCACGTGTCGCCAGCCGAACCGGCGCGCGAACAGCGCCAGGCTCTCCGGGTAGCGGTCCTGGAGCCCGACCAGGATCTGGTCGTCGGCCATTCGGGCGAGCGCCGCGGTCAGGTACTCCTCGTCGGCGGGGCGAAACGGAGCCAGCGCGTCGCCCCCCAGGTACTGCACGGCGCCGTTGTTGAACTCGGGTGCTGCGGACGACCGGACGACGTACTCGTCCAGCGACGACACCCCCTCGAGCATCTTCGCCTGCATCGGCTGGTTACGGTTGCGCAACACGTACGCGTAGTGGGACGCGATCCGCGCGACGGGGTCGCGCAGCAGGGTGAACGCGGCCAGCGGACCGCCGACCAGCGGCTCGATGCCGAAGCCGACGTGGCCGCCGAAGGCGCGGATGCGGGCCCGCTCCTCGTCGCCCGCGCATCGCAGGGCGTCCAGGCGCTCCTGGATGTCGCCGCCGAACCGGAAGACCCGGTCGGCGCCGTACTCCCGCGCCATCTCGGACATCAGTGCGGTGCCGGCGCACTTGGACACGTGGATGAAGAAGGGCCGCGCCGCCATCGCCGGCCAACCTACCCAGGCGGCTCGCCGGGCGGACCCGACTCCCAGACCCGACTCCGGGAGCCCGGAGGGGCAGCGGGTAGCGTCGGCGCCGCTATGGACCTGCGGTTCACCGAGCAAGAGGGCGCCTTCCGGGCCGAGTGCCGGTCGTGGCTCGAGGCGAACGTGCCCCGCGGCCTGCCGTCGGGCGACACCCGCGAGGGCTTCGGCCTGCACCTCGAGTGGGAGCGGATGCTGTTCGACGCGCGCTTCGCGGTGGTGTCGTGGCCCGAGCAGTACGGCGGGCGCGGTGCGAGCCCGATGGAGTGGCTCATCTTCGAGGAGGAGTACTACCGGGCGGGCGGCCCCCAGCGGGTCACCCAGAACGGCATCTTCCTCCTCGCCCCCACGGTCTTCGACTTCGGCACCGAGGCGCAGAAGGACCACATCCTCCCGCGCATGGCCCGGGGCGACGACCTGTGGGCCCAGGGCTGGTCGGAGCCCGGCGCCGGCAGCGACCTGGCCGGCATCCAGAGCAAGGCCGCGCGCGACGAGGCCGCGGGTGGCTGGCGCCTCTCGGGCCAGAAGACCTGGACCACGCGTGGCGCGTTCTGCACCCACCTGTTCGGCCTGTTCCGCAGCGACCCGGAGGCCGAGCGCCACCGGGGGCTGACCTACTTCCTCGTGCCGCTCGACGCGCCGGGCGTGACCGTGCGCGGCTTCGGCCGCCTCGACGGCGACGAGGGGTTCGCCGAGGTGTTCCTCGACGACGTGTTCGTGGCCGACGACGCCGTGCTCGGTGAGGTGCACCAGGGTTGGGGCGTCGCGATGGCGACCACCAGCGTGGAGCGCGGGCTCACGTTGCGCAGCCCCGGCCGGTTCATGGCCGCGGCCGACCGGCTGCTCGACCTGTACCGCGACACCGACGGCGTCGACGCCACCGACCCGACGCTGCGCGACCAGGTCGTGCGCGCCTGGATAGACGCCGAGGCCTACCGCTGGCAGACGTTCCTCACCGTCACCCGCATGACCGACGGCGACAACGTCGGCTCCGAGTCGAGCATGACGAAGATCTTCTGGTCGGAGCTCGACGTCCGCATCCACGAGGCCGCCCTCGGGATCCTCGGGCCCGCGGCCGAGGTGGGCGACAACCCGTGGATGAAGGGCTACCAGTTCGCGCTGTCCGGCCCGATCTACGCGGGCACCAACGAGATCCAGCGCAACGTCATCGCCGAACGGGTCCTCGGCCTCCCGCGCCGGTAGTCGAGGAGCCCGGATGCGCTTCGCCTTCACCGAGGACCAGCTCGAGTTCCGCGACGCGGTGCGCGACCTGCTCGCCCACGAGTGTCCGCCGGCCGTCGTGCGCGCCGCGTGGGACGACGTCGACGGCCGCAGCGGTCCCGTGTGGGGCGCGCTGGCGGAGATGGGCGTGCTGGGCGCCGGGGCCCCCGAGGACCAGGGCGGGCTGGGCTTCTCCGTGCTCGATCTGGTGCTCATCACCGAGGAGACCGGCTACGTCGCGCTGCCCGAGCCGTTCGTCGAGCACGCCGTGGTGGCCGTGCCCGCGCTGCCCGACGCGGCGAGCGCCGCGGCCGGCGAGGTGCTCGTGACCGCCGGGCTCGGGGGCGCCGCCTTCGTGCCCTACGTGGGCTCGGCCGACCTGCTCGTCGCCGAGGAGGACGACGTGCTCGTCGTGGTCGCGCGCGACGAGCTGATCATCCGCCCGGAGACCAGCGTCGACGGATCCCGGCGGCTCGGCTGGGTCGAGTGGGACGTCGCCACGGCAATCGGCGACGCCGGTGCGCTCGACGCTGCGTTCGACCGGGGCGCCCTCGGGACCGCAGCCCAGCTCGTCGGCCTCACCCGGCGGATGCTCGACCTCACCGTCGACTACGTGAAGGAGCGCGAGCAGTTCGGCGTTCCCATCGGCAGCTTCCAGGCCGTGAAGCACCACCTCGCCGACGCCCGCATCGCCCTCGACTTCGCCCGCCCTCTCGTCTACCGGGCCGCGTGGTCGCTGGCCGAGGGGGAGCCCGACGCGTCGGTGCACGTGTCGATGGCCAAGGCGCTGGCCTCCGACGCGGCCACACTCACCGCCCAGCACACGCTCCAGTGCCACGGCGCCATGGGCTACTCGTTCGAGTACGACCTGCACCTGTACATGAAGCGGGCCTGGACCCTGGCCGCGAGCTGGGGCGACGCCGCCTGGCACCGGGCCCGCGTCGGACGTGCGATCCTCTAGCGGGCGCACGCGCGCGATCCTGTAGCCCCTGCGCCCTCCCCGGCGGTCGCAGACCATCCCGAAAGGACCCGCCATGCCCGAGGCCTACATCGTCGACACCCTGCGCACTGCGGTGGGCAAGCGCGGGGGCGGGCTCAGCCAGGTCCACCCGGCCGACCTCGGCGCCTTCGTGCTGAAGGAGCTGGTGGAGCGCAACGACCTCGACCCGATGGTGGTGGAGGACGTCGTGTTCGGCTGCCTCGACGCCATCGGCCCGCAGGCCGGCGACATCGCCCGCACCTGCTGGCTCGCGGCCGGGCTGCCCGAAGCGATCCCCGGCACCACCGTCGACCGCCAGTGCGGCTCGTCGCAGCAGGCGGTGCACTTCGCCGCGCAGGGCGTGATGAGCGGCACCCAGGACGTCGTCATCGCCGGCGGCGTGCAGAACATGAGCATGATCCCGATCTCGTCGGCGATGACCGTGGCCGAGCAGTTCGGCTTCACCGATCCGTTCTCGGGATCCGACGGCTGGGTCGCCCGCTACGGCACCCAGGAGATCTCGCAGTTCCGCGCCGCCGAGCTGATCGCCGAGAAGTGGGGGATCGACCGCGAGACGATGGAGCGGTTCGCGCTGCAGAGCCACGAGCGGGCCATCACCGCGATCGACGAGGGCCGCTTCGAGGGGCAGATCGTGCCCTTCGGCGAGGTGACCACCGACGAGGGCCCCCGGCGCGGCTCCACCCTCGAGAAGATGGCCACGCTGCCCACGCTGGTCGAGGGCGGTCGGATCACCGCGGCGATGGCGTCGCAGATCTCCGACGGCGCCGCCGCGATGCTGGTGATGTCGGAGAAGGCGGTGCACGAGCTCGGCGTCACGCCCCGCGCCCGCATCCACCACCTGAGCGTGCGCGGCGACGACCCGGTGTTCATGCTCACCGCACCGATCCCGGCGACGGCCTACGCACTCGAGAAGGCCGGTCTCACCCTCGACGACATCGATCTCGTCGAGATCAACGAGGCGTTCGCCCCGGTGGTGCTGGCGTGGCAGCAGGAGACCGGCGCCGACATGAGCAAGGTCAACGTCAACGGCGGGGCGATCGCGCTCGGCCACCCGCTGGGCGCCACCGGCGTGCGGCTGATGACCACCCTGCTCAACGAGCTCGAGCGCACCGGCGGCCGCTACGGCCTCCAGACCATGTGCGAGGGCGGCGGTCAGGCCAACGTCACGATCCTCGAACGCCTCTGATGATGCGTCCCTGGCCGACGCTGCGCGTCGGTCTGGGGACGCACCGTCCCACCATGCGTCCATGGACCGACACCGAGGTCCTGCGGAAGCCCACGTTCACTCGAACTGCGGTGGGCGCTTCTCGAGGAACGCCCGCATGCCCTCCCGCGCATCGGGGATCTGGCTGGACCGGGCCATCGCCTCCACGGCGAGCCGGTAGGCGTCCGGCTGGTCGAGGCCGATCTGGCGGTAGAACGCCTGCTTCCCGAGTGCCTTCGACAGGGCGCTGCCCCGGGTCGCCCGCTCCAGGAGGTCGAGCGTGGCCGCGTCGAGGTCCGCGTCGGGGACCACCCGGTTCACGATGCCCCACTCGGCGGCGGTACGGGCGTCGATCGGGTCGCCGGTGAAGGCGAGCTCCAGCGCTCGCTTCCGGCCGACGCTGCGACCGACGGCCACCATCGGCGTGTGGCAGAACCAACCGCCCTTGCCGCCGGGCACGGCGAACCCGGCGGACGCCGCGGCGACCGCCAGGTCGGCCGTGGCCACCAGCTGGAAGCCGGCGGCCGTGGCGAGGCCGTGCACCCGGGCCACAATCGGCTGAGGCACCGCCTGCATGGTCTGGAGCAGCTCGGTGCAGGTCTCGAGCATCGTCCGCACCGTGGCGGCGTCCGCGTCGGCGAGGTCACCGAAGTCGTGCCCGGCCGAGAACACCGGCCCCCGTCCGCCCAGGACGATTCCCCGGGCGTCGGACTCCCCGACCTCCCGGAAGGCGGCGAGCAGGTCGCCGAGGTGCTCGAGCGACAGCGCGTTGCGTCGCTCCGGGCGGTTCATCCAGACCCAGGCGAACGGACCTTCGCGCCGTACTTCGACGTTGCCCACGGGACCTCCTCGGCGGTGTCGCTCAGGGACGCATCGTCGGACCATGCGTCCCCAGACCGACGCTCGGCGTCGCTCAGGGACGCATCAGATCTCGGCGACCCAGAGGATCAGGGCGAAGATCGCCACGACGAGCAGGATGACGCCGATGATCCCGACGATCATCCGGCCGCCGCCGCCCGAGCCACCCATGCCCATCACGTCCATGACGGCCGAGCGCTCGCGCTGCTGCTCGGCGGCCGCCGCGTGGTGCGTGTGCTGGCCCACCTTGTCGAGGTGCTGGCGCTTGCCGCCCTTGCGGTTCTTCTTCGAGCCTGACGATCCCACGGCGTCACCCTAACGGTCGGGAGCGGTCAGCCACCGACGCCGGTGGCCGCGGCGAGGCGGTCGAGCTCGGGGAGCACGGTGTCGGGCCCGCCGGCCGGGATGCGCAGCACCACCTCGTCGACACCGATCGACTCGTAGTACTCGAGCTTGCCGGGTTCGTACAGCGTGCCGAACGGCACGATCGTCACGGTCGACGGGTCGCGCCCGATCTCCTCGCACCGCTCGCGCAGCACGGGGAGCGCCTCGCGGATCCCGGCGCCGCCGATCGGCATCCACCCGTCGCAGTACTCGGCGACGGCCGCGAGGGCCTTGGGTGCCGGCGCGCTCCCGAGCAGCACCGGGGGCCCGCCGGCCTGCACGGGCTTCGGCCACGACCACGACGGCGCGACCTGCACGAAGTCGCCGTCGAACGACGCGACGTCGTCGGTCCACAGCGATCGCATCGCCAGCACGGTCTCGCGCACCAGCTCGCGCCGTCGGGTGGGATCGATCCCGTGGTTCTCCATCTCGTCGATGTTCCAGCCGAACCCGATCCCCAGGTCGACCCGCCCACCGGTCAGGTAGTCGAGCGTCGCGATCGCCTTCGCGGTCACGATCGGCTCGCGCTGGCCGATCAGCGAGATGCCGGTGCCGAGCCGGATCGTCGACGTGCGCGCGCCGGCCGCGGCGAGCGCGATAAACGGGTCGAGGGTGCGCTTGTACCCCTCGGCCAGCTCCGCCTCGCCGGTGGGCGGCGGCGTCGTGCGGCTGACCGGGATGTGGGTGTGCTCGGGGATGTAGAGCGACGTGAACCCGCGCGCCTCCGCCGCGACCGCGACCTCGTCGATGCGCCAGGTCTGGTCGGTGGCGAAGATCGTGACGCCGTAGCGCACGTCAGCCGCGGGCCGTCGTCGCCGCGGCGCCCGCCGTGGTCACTTCAGGCGCTCGACGACCATGGCGAGGCCCTGACCGCCACCGATGCACATGCTCTCGAGGCCGAACCGGGCGTCGCGGTCCTCCATGCCGTTGAGCAGCGTGGTCATGATCCGGGCGCCGGTCATGCCGAACGGGTGGCCGAGCGCGATGGCGCCGCCGTTGACGTTGAGCTTCTCCCACGGGATGTTCAGCTGCTTGGCCGACGGGACGACCTGCGCGGCGAACGCCTCGTTGATCTCGACCAGGTCGATGTCGTCGATCGTCATGTTCGCCCGGGCCAGTGCGCGCCGGCACGCCTCCACCGGGCCGAGGCCCATGATCTCGGGGTCGACGGCCGACACGGCGCTCGCGACAACGCGGGCGAGCGGGGTGATGCCGAGCGCCTCGGCCTTGGTGTCGCTCATCACCACCACGGCGGCGGCGCCGTCGTTGAGCGGGCAGGCGTTGCCGGCGGTGACGGTGCCCTCGGGCTTGAACACCGGCTTCAGCGCGGAGAGGCCCTCGACGGTGGTGCCGTCGCGGGGGCCGTCGTCCTTGGTGACCACGGTGCCGTCAGCGAGGGTGATCGGCGTGATCTCCCGCTCGAAGAAGCCGTTGCCCTGGGAGGCGACCGCCCGCTGCTGCGACAGCGCGGCGAACTCGTCCTGCTCCTGACGGCTGACGTTCTCGGACTCGGCGACGTTCTCGGCGGTCTGGCCCATCGCGATGTAGACGTCGGGCAGGCCGGCCGGCGGGGTCCACGCGCCGCCCTCACCGGTGGCGCGCGAGGCGGTGCGGGCCTCGGCGTCCTCGAACTTCGGGTTGTGGGTGCCGGGCTGGCCGTCGGAGGTGCCCTTCATGAACCGGCTGACGTTCTCGGAGCCCCCGGCCACGAAGACGTCGCCCTCACCGGCGCGGATCGCGTGGGCCGCCATGCGGATGGTCTGCAGCGACGACGAGCAGTAGCGGTTCACCGTCACGCCACCGGCCTGGGGCAGGCCGGCGAGGATGCCCACGAGGCGGGCCATGTTGAAGCCCGACTCGCCGGCCGGCTGCGCGCAGCCCCACAGCACGTCTTCGACGAGGGCGGGGTCGAGGGCCGGGACCTTCTCGAGGAGCGCGGACACGATCGTGGCGGAGAGGTCGGTGGGGAGGCACTCGACGAGCGAGCCCTTGTTGGCCCGACCGATCGGGCTGCGGGCGGTCGCGACGATGACGGCTTCGGGCATGACGGGCTCCTCGGGCGGGATCGGGGCCGCACCCGGTCGGGGGCGGGCCGGGCGACAGGTTAGGACCTGGCGTCGGGCCCCGTGGCCTCGGCGGGCGCGTCGCCGGTGGGGGCCGCCCCGGGAGCGGCCGGCGGCCCGCCTGCCGCGTCGGCCTCGGCCTCGAGTTCGACCTCGCCCTCGAGCTCGAGCTCGAGCTCGAGCTCGAGCCGTTGCTCCTCGATGACGATGGCGGAGCGCAGCATCGCCCACACGAACAGGTCGACGAACAGGCCCAGGGTGGCGGCGGACTGCTGCTCCTGGAACAGGAACACCTGGACCACCAGGATCCGGATCAGGAGGGCCCGGTCGAACCAGCGGAACGCGGCCAGGCGGTTGCGGCGGAGCTGGGTGATGCCGATGACGATCAGCACCGCGGCGACCGAGGCCGCCACCACGGCGATGCGCGCGGAGGGCTTGCGGAATCCGGTCCCGGTGAGCTCGAAGCCGAGGAACTCGCCGAGGGTCCCGAGGGCGAGGACGACGAAGAAGACCTCGATGACGACGGTGAAGCTCGGTCGGTGGGACCAGCCGGTGTAGCGGGCCCGGAGCGCGGTCCGGGCCCGGC
>VGCA01000028.1 GCA_016870245.1 Actinomycetota bacterium
CGGCGTGATCGTGGTGGGCGACCCCGCCGGGGTCGCGCCCGGCGACCTCGCGGTACCCGAGGGTGGGGAGTGGCTCGCGGTGGTGGGGGCCGAGGGCGGGCTCGACCCCGAGGAGCGCGCGGCCCTGGCGGCCCGGCCGGGTGCGGTGACCCTGGCCGTCGGCCCGCACGTGCTGCGCACCGAGACGGCGGCGGTGGCGGTGGCCGCCGTGCTCGCGGCTCGGCGGCAGCCCGGCCACTGAGAGTGGCCAGAGGTCCGATCCGCGGCTATTCTCCGTGGCGCGGGAGCCGGAACTGGGGCCGGCGACCGGGTTCCACCCTCGAGAGTGGCTGGGGGCGCCGTGAGCGCGATCGGTGAGCAGGTCGGCGACCGCCTACGGGCGATCCGTCGGCAGAAGGGCATGTCCCTCCACGAGGTGGAGGCACGGTCGGGCCAGGAGTTCAAGGCGTCGGTGCTCAGCGCCTACGAGCGGGGCGAGCGTGCGCTGTCGGTGTCGCGGCTGGTCCGCCTCGCCGAGCTCTACGACGTCCCGCCCGACCAGCTCCTGCCCCGCGACCCCGGCGCCGAGGTCGACATCACCGACGGCACCATGGCCTACGACAGCGGCTTCACCATCGACCTCGTGGCGCTGTCGGCCGTGCACGAGCCCGACGCCGAGGCGCTGGGACGGTATGCCGCGCGCATCCAGCTGCAGCGCCAGGACTTCAACGGTCGATTCCTCACCATCCGGCGCGACGACCTGCGAGTCCTCGCGGCCGTGTTCGGCCACGGCACCGACGAGTTCGGGGCCCGGCTCGAGTCGCTCGGGCTGCGCGCCCGGGTCTGAGGTCGGCGGGAGCCCCGGGCGTCCCTCGCGTGGGTCCCGGCACCGACGGGGCTACGATCGCCCCGATGGGTCGCTCCGCATCCCTGGTGACGTGACCACACCGTCCTCTCAGGTGAAGGTGCTCGTCCCGGGCAACCACCACATGGTCGAGCTGCTCGGCCAGCGCGACGAGCTGCTGCGCCTCGTCGAGTCGGCCTTCCCGGTGGCGATCCACGTGCGCGGCAACGAGATCACGGTGTCGGGCGCCGAGGCCGACGCCGAACGGGTCAGCCGCCTCTTTGAGGAGATGGTGCTGCTGCTCGAGCGCGGCCACTCCCTCGATGTCGAAGGGGTGGGTCGGACCATCGACATGATGAAGCGCGACGAGCGCCCGAGCGAGGTGTTCACCACCGAGGTGCTCAGGGGCCGCAAGTCGGTGCGACCCAAGACCGGCGGGCAGAAGCGCTACGTCGACGCGATCGCAGCCAACACCGTCACCTTCGGCATCGGCCCCGCGGGCACCGGCAAGAGCTACCTGGCAGTGGCCGCCGCGGTGCAGGCGCTCCAGGCCAAGACGGTGAACCGGATCATCCTCACCCGGCCGGCGGTCGAGGCGGGGGAGCGGCTGGGCTTCCTCCCCGGCGACATCCTGGCCAAGGTCGACCCGTACCTGCGCCCGCTCTACGACGCGCTGCACGACATGCTCGACGCCGAGGCGGTCGGCCGGCTCATGGAGCGTGGCACCATCGAGGTGGCCCCGCTCGCGTTCATGCGCGGCCGCACGCTCAACGACTCGTTCATCATCCTCGACGAGGCCCAGAACACCACGGCCGAGCAGATGAAGATGTTCCTCACCCGGCTCGGGTTCGGGTCCCGGATGGTCATCACCGGCGACGTCACGCAGATCGACATCGCCGAGGGCCGCAACCGTTCCGGCCTCCTCGGCGTGCGCCACGTGCTCGAGGACATCCCGGGTGTGGCGTTCGTCGACCTCGGGTCGGCCGACGTCGTGCGGCACCGGATCGTGCAGGACATCGTCGACGCCTACGAGCGGGCGCGGCCGTGATCCCACGAACCACGCCCCGGGTCCACGGCGCCGACGAGCAGACGGCGGTCCCGGTCGAGCTCATGCGCTGGGTGCGGCTCGCCGAGCACGTGCTGCGGGGTGAGCGGGCTCCCGACGACGTCGAGATGGCGCTCGTGTTCGTCGACCGGCCCACCATCACCGACCTCAACGAGCGCTACCTCGGCGGCACCGGCGCCACCGACGTGCTCGCGTTCCCGCTCGAGGACGAGATCCCGGTCGGGCGCATGCCCGACCAGGGCGGCCGCGGCCCGGGCTCCGCCGGCGAGCCGGCCGAGCCGCCGATGGCCATCGGCGACGTCATCGTCTGCCCCGACGTCGCGCGGGTACAGGCGGAGGAGCGGGGCATCCCGATCGACGACGAGCTCGCGCTCCTCGTCGTCCACGGCACGCTCCACCTGTTCGGCTACGACCACGCCGAGCTTGCGGAGGCCGAGCGCATGCAGGCGCGCGAACGGTCGCTCCTCGCGTCGTTCGCAGCCGGCACCACCCCCGAACCCGTCCTGCGGAGGCCGGTGTGAGCACAAGCGACTGGTTCGTCCTCATCGTGGTGCTGGTGCTGTTCGCCGCGTCGGTCGTCATGGCCCTCGCCGAGATGGCGTTCTCGCGCATGACCCTCGTGCGGGCGCTGTCACTGGCCGACGAGGGCCGGCGCGGGGCCGAGAAGCTGGTGCGCATGCTCGACCGCCCCGAGCGCACGATCAACAGCCTCCTGCTGCTCGCGCTCGTCGCCCAGCTGTCGAGCGCCTACCTCCTCGGCATCCTGCTCGACCGCCAGCTCGGCACGTGGGGCATCGTCATCGGCCTCTTCGTGCAGCTCGTCCTCTTCTTCGTCGTGGCCGAGGTGGTGCCGAAGACCTACGCGATCCAGCACACCGACCGGGCCGCGCTGCGCACCGCCGGCTTCCTCTACGCCATCACGTACTTCCCGCCGATGCACTGGCTCACCCGGGGCCTGATCGGCCTCGCCAACATCGTGATGCCCGGCAAGGGGCTGAAGCAGGGTCCCTTCGTCACCGAGGAGGACCTGAAGGCGATGGCCACGGTGGCGGCGGAGGAGGAGTCGATCGAGATCGAGGAGCGCGAGCTGATCCACTCGATCTTCGAGTTCGGCGACACCGTCGTGCGCGAGGTGATGCTGCCGCGGCCCGACATGGTGGCGATCGAGGCCGACGCCCCGGTGGAAGCGGGCATCCGGACGGCGATCGACGCCGGGTTCTCGCGCATCCCCGCCTACGAGCAGAGCACCGACAACATCGTCGGCCTCGTCTACCTGAAGGACCTGGTCGCCCGGGCGAGCCAGGGCGATGGCGCTGCGCCCGTGCGCGGCTCCTTGCGCGACTGCGTCTTCGTCCCCGAGGGGAAGCGGGTCGCCGAGCTCCTGCGCGAGATGCAGACCAAGAAGTTCCACATGGCGATCGTCGTCGACGAGCACGGCGACACCGCCGGGCTCGTGACCATGGAGGACGTGCTCGAGGAGATCGTCGGCGAGATCACCGACGAGTACGACGTCGAGACCCCCGACCTCGAGGTCCTCACCGACGGCGGCTTCCGGATGCCCGGCAAGACCCCGATCGACGACGTGAGCGAGGCCGCCGGCGTGAAGTTCCCCGACGACGACTGGGAGACCGTCGGCGGACTGGTCTTCAACCTCCTCGGCCGCGTGCCCGACGCCGGCGACTCCGTGGAGAGCGAGGGCCACGTGTTCACGGTGGAGCGCATGGAGGGTCAGCGGATCATGTCGGTGTGCGTGCGACCCGTCGCCGACGCCGTCGGGTCCCCGTCGGTCGCCGACGCGACCGACCGATGACGGGCACCGCCGCAGCGTTCCGGTCCGGCTTCGTCACCGTCGTCGGCCGGCCCAACGTGGGCAAGTCCACCCTCGTCAACCGGCTCGTCGGCCAGAAGGTCTCGATCGTGTCGGACCGGCCCCAGACCACCCGGTCCGCGATCCGCGGGGTGCGCACCACCCCCGACGCCCAGATCGTCTTCATCGACACGCCGGGGCTGCACAAGCCGCGCACCCTGCTCGGGGAGCGCACCAACAAGCGGGCGCGCGACGCGCTCGACGAGGTCGACGTCATCTGCGTGGTCGTCGAGGCCAACGCCGCGTACGGCCCCGGCGACCGCTTCGCCGCCGAGCTCGCCCATGGCACGGCCACCCCGGCGATCCTCGTGGTCAACAAGCTCGACGCCGCGGCGGCCGATCAGGTCCTCGAGCACCTCGCGACCGCCGCGGCCGCCCTCGGCGACTTCGACGCCTACGTGCCGCTGTCGGCGCTCACCGGCGAAGGCGTCGACGGGCTGGTCGACGAGCTCGAGCAGCGGCTCCCCGAGGGACCGCAGTACTTCCCCGACGGCGTGGTCACCGACCAGCCCGAGACCTTCCTGGCGGCCGAGCTGGTCCGCGAGCAGCTGCTGCGGGTCACCCGCGACGAGCTCCCGCACTCGATCGCCGTCACCGTGGAGGTGGACGACGACCCCGACGTTCCCGACGACGAGATCCTGCGCCTGCTCGTGACGATCCGGGTCGAGCGGGACTCCCAGAAGGGGATCGTCATCGGCAAGCGCGGCGCCGTCCTCAAGGAGGCCCTGACCGCAGCCCGGCACGAGCTCGAAGCCCTGCTCGGGGCCCGGGTGTTCATGGACACCAAGGTGAAGGTCGAGAAGGACTGGCAGCGCCGGGCTCGTTCCCTCGACCGTCTGGGCTTCGACGCCTGAGCCCCTCGCGGCCTGCCGGAGCTGCCGAGAGGAGCCGACACGGGCCCTCCTGGGGCCCGAATCACAACCGGGGAATTCGCACCGCCACAAGTTGCGGTTCGGCGAGATCCGACGGTTAGAGTGCCGACAGGTGGCCCGCATGGGCGCTGGGACAGCGATGCCGGACGGTTCGGGGTTCGTTCGGCCCGGGGAAATCGAGGACATGACGAACGGCAGCCGGCGCAAGAGGTTGACCCTCCTCGCCATGGGCCTCCTCACCCTGGCGACCGTGGTGGCCGGGTGCACCGGCCCCGAGAACAGGCAGAACTCGCTGAGGCCCGCGGGCGAGGAAGCCCGGAAGATCGACGATCTGTTCATGTTCGTGGTGGTCATCGCCACCATCGTCGGCATCTTCGTGTGCGTGGGCGTGGTCGTCGCGGCGATCAAGTTCCGGGCCCGTCCGGGCAAGAACGAGAACCCGAAGCAGGTCCACGGCAACACCGCCCTGGAAGTGGGCTGGACGCTGCTGCCGGCCGTGATCCTCGCCGTGGTCGCGGTGCCGACCGTCGCCCTCATCTTCCAGCTCAACGACGCTCCCAAGCCCAGCGCCCTCGACGTGAGGGTCGTGGGCAAGCAGTGGTGGTGGCAGTTCGAGTACCCGGCCGAGAAGGGCGGGACGAAGGTCGTCACGGCCAACGAGATGCACATCCCGGTCGGCCGTGAGATCAACGCCGAGCTCACCGCGTGCGACCCCTCGCTCGGGACCCCGCCCACCGGCGGCTGCAACGTCATCCACTCCTTCTGGGTGCCCGAGCTCAACGGCAAGCGCGACGTCGTGCCCGGGCACGACAACACGCTCACCTTCACCGCCGAGAAGGAGGGCACGTATCTCGGCCAGTGCGCCGAGTACTGCGGCCTCTCCCACGCCAACATGCGCTTCCGGGTGATCGTCCAGAGCGAGGCCGAGTTCGAGGAGTGGCTCGAGGAGCAGCGCGACGGTCCGGCGGTCACCCTCGAGGAGGCGGGCCGGGCGGGCACGCTGTTCTCGAAGAAGTTCGGCTGCACGAACTGCCACACCACCGAGGACTCCAGCCTCTCGGTGTACGGCCCCAACCTCACCCACCTCGCGAGCCGCGAGACGTTCGCCAGCGGCTACTACCAGCTCAACCGCAAGCGCCTGATCGACTGGATCCTCGACGCACCGTCGATGATCCCGATGGAGGCGGCGGAGTGCCGGCTGCCGCCCGGTCCCGGCGTCACGTGCGTGGGCATGCCCTCGTTCGTGAACGACACGCCGGCCGGCCAGCCCACCATGACGCGGGCGGAGGCGGAAGAGATCGCCGACTACCTGCTCCAGCTCGACTGACGAGGTGACCGAGTGACCATCACGGGAGCAACCCGATGACCACCGTGCAAGACGCAGTCGCCGCACCCCCGCGCGCCGTCGGCATCCTCCGTCGCCCGAAGGCGAACCGCGGGTTCGTGAGCTGGATCACGACGGTCGACCACAAGAAGATCGGCATCCTGTACGTGGTGACCGCGCTGGTCTTCTTCGTGCTGGCGGGCGTGGAGGCCCTGCTCCTCCGGCTCCAGCTGTTCCAGCCGAACGGCACGGTGCTCACGGCGGGTCAGTACAACCAGCTGTTCACGATGCACGGCACGACGATGGTGTTCCTCGTCGGCATGCCCATCGCCGTCGGTCTCGGCAACTACTTCCTGCCGCTGCAGATCGGTGCCCGAGACGTCGCCTTCCCCCGCATCAACATGTTCGGGTACTGGGTCGTCCTCTTCGGCGGCATCTTCATGTACTCGAGCTTCTTCCTCGGCGGCGCCCCCGACGGTGGCTGGTTCGGCTACACCCCGCTCACCAGCGCCCCGCTCGACTCCGGGTTCCTGCCCGGACGCGGGCCCGACTTCTGGACCGTCGGCCTGATCCTGCTCGGCATCGGATCCACCACATCGGCGATCAACTTCATCGTCACCTGCATCAACATGCGGTGCCCCGGGATGTCGCTCCTGCGCATGCCGGTGTTCACCTGGATGATGTTGGTGATCGCGTTCCTCACGCTGTTCGCGATCCCGCCGGTGACCGTGGCGCTGATCATGGTCTTCTTCGACCGCAACTTCGGGACGCTGTTCTTCGACCCCGCGGCCGGCGGCGACCCGCTGCTGTACCAGCACCTGTTCTGGATCTTCGGCCACCCCGAGGTGTACATCCTGATCCTGCCGGGCATGGGCATCGTCTCCGAGACGCTGCCCGTGTTCTCCCGCAAGCCGCTCTTCGGCTACGCGATCGTGGTCTTCTCGGGCATCGCGATCGGCTTCCTCGGCTGGGGGGTGTGGGCGCACCACATGTTCGTGACCGGCCTCGGTCCGGTGGCCATCTCGGCGTTCGGGCTCGCGACGATGCTGATCGCCATCCCCACCGGCGTGAAGATCTTCAACTGGCTCGGCACGGTCTGGGGCGGATCGATCCGGCTGACCACGTCGATGCTGTTCTCGCTCGGGTTCATCGCCATGTTCACCCTCGGCGGCCTGTCCGGCGTCATGCACTCGGTGGTCCCGGCCGACACCCAGCAGACCGACACCTACTTCGTGGTGGCGCACTTCCACTACGTGCTCTTCGGTGGCTTGATCTTCGCCGTGTTCGGCGGCTTCTACTACTGGTACCCGAAGGTCTTCGGGCGGATGCTCGACGAGCGCCTCGGGAAGATCAACTTCTGGACCCTGTTCATCGGGTTCAACCTGACGTTCGCGCCGATGCACCTCCTCGGGCTCTGGGGCATGCCCCGCCGGACCTACCGCTACGACAACGACCTCGGCTGGGAGACGCTCAACCAGCTCGTGACCGTCGGGTCGTTCGTCATCGCCTTCTCGGTGCTGGTGTTCGTCGTCAACGCGGTGGTGAGCAAGAGCCGCGGTGCGATCGCCGGCAACGACCCGTGGGACGGCCGCACGCTGGAGTGGACGATCCCCTCGCCGCCGCCGGAGTACAACTTCGCCGAGGTTCCCGAGGTGCACTCCCGCGACGACTTCTGGCACCAGAAGTACACCGAGGACGACGAGGGTCGCCTCGTCGCCCTGCCCAGCGGTGGGTCCGACGACCACGCGGACGACGGCCACGACGGCCACGGCATCCACCTCCCGTCGCCGTCGTACTACCCCCTCATCACGGCGCTCGGCCTCCCGATCCTCGGATACGCCGCGGTGTTCACCAACCCGTGGCTCGGGGTCCTCGGTGGCGTCGTGCTCCTGTTCGGCCTCTTCGCCTGGGCCATCGAGCCGGCCGACTGATCGGGGACTGCGGACAATGACGACGATCGAGCAGACCGACGCGCCGGCCACCCAGGTCGACGACGCGCCGCCGACCGACCCCACGCCGTCGCACGGCGCCGGGGGCGACCACGGGGGCCACGGCTCCTCCGCGACGCTCACCAACGGCAAGCTGGCGATGTGGCTGTTCCTGGCCTCCGACTGCCTGTTCTTCGGGGCCTTCATCTCGGCCTACCTGCTCTACCGGGGCCGGCCCCAGACCGGCCCGACGCCGACGGAGCTGTTCGACATCCCGTTCACCTCGGCGACGTCGTTCATCCTCCTCATGAGCTCGCTCGGGATGGTGCTGGCGCTCGCCGCGATCCAGCGGGGCGACCACCGTCGGTTCCGCCTCTGGCTGCTGGCGACCGCCATCTTCGGCGCCACGTTCATCGCGGGCCAGATCTACGAGTTCACGCACTTCGCCCGCGAGGGCCTGCACCTCGACACCAACCTCTTCGGCTCGACGTTCTTCGTGCTCACCGGGTTCCACGGTGCCCACGTCTGCCTCGGCATCCTGTGGCTGGTATCGCTGTGGGGCATGTCCATGCAGGGCCGCCTGGGCACCGACAAGGCGGAGTCGGTCGAGATCGCCGGTCTCTACTGGCACTTCGTCGACGTCGTCTGGATCGTGATCTTCACCGTCATCTACCTGATGCCCCAGCCGGGCACGTGAGCCGGTACCAGGGGAAGGAGCGCGCACAGTGAGCGAAGGCACGGTCAAGACGCTCGAAGAGGAGATGTCGGCGGTCGCGCACGCCGAGATGGGTGGCGTCCTGAAGCCGGCGCCGGGACTGCTGCCGGGCGAGATCGACTCGCACCCCACTCCGTTCAAGTACGTGATGATCTTCCTCATCCTGGTGGTCGTCACCGCCGTCGAGGTGGCCACCTCGTACCTCGAGGGGGACATCAGCAGCGGGCTCATCGTCGCGCTGCTGCTGTTCTGGGCGCTGGTGAAGTTCGTCCTTGTGGCCATGTACTACATGCACCTGAAGACCGACCAGCCGATGTTCACGCGGTTCTTCGTCCTGGGCGCGGTCGCCGCCTGCGTGCTGTACACGATCATGCTGACGACGCTGCACGTCTTCTGAGGCCATCGTGCTCGGAGTCACCTCGCTGCCGGGGTGGACCCCCCACCCGGACGTCTGGCTCGTCGTCGCGCTCTTCGCCGTCGGCTACTGGATGGCGATCGAGCGCATCGGTCGTGCCGTCGTCACGCCGGGCACGCCCGTCGTCACCAAGGGCCAGGTGACCGCGTGGGCGCTGGCCTGCTTCACCATCTGGCTGTCGTCCGACTGGCCGGTGCACGACATCGCCGAGCAGTCGATGTACAGCGTGCACATGGTGCAGCACCTGATGATCACCCTGCTGGCCGTGCCCCTGTTCCTGCTGGGCACGCCCGCCTGGCTCGCCCGCTGGGTGCTGGCCCCGGGCAGCCGCCGGTTCGGGGCCGTGCGCTTCTGCTCGCGGTTCCTGCCCGCGCTGATCGTCTTCAACGTGATGATGGCGCTCACCCACATCCCGGCCCTGGTCAACGCCAGCGCCGAGAACGGGCTCCTGCACTTCCTCGTGCACTCGGCCCTGTTCCTGACCGCGTTCGTCGTGTGGATGCCGGTGCTCAGCCCGCTGCCGGAGATCCCGCGGCTGAGCTGGCTGATGCGGATGGTCTATCTGTTCCTCCAGTCGATCATCCCGACCATCCCGGCGTCGTTCCTGACGCTGGGGGGCGAGCCCCTCTACAAGCACTACGTCGGGCTCCCGCACCTCTGGGGCATGAGCACCCTCGAGGACATGCAGGTCGCCGGACTGGTCATGAAGATCGGCGCCGGGCTGTTCACCTCGACGTTGATCGCCGTGATCTTCTTCCGCTGGGCGGCCGACGAGGAGCGACGCCAGCGTCCGCAGGTGCGGCGGGCGCTCGAGCGCGAGCTCGAGCGGATGAGTGTGTGAGCGTGACCAGGTTGGCGCTGCGGCGCCGAGTCCGACCCGTAGGGTGTGCGCGACCTAAGGTGATGTACCGATGACGACGACCGACATCGAGAAGGCCGAGCCCGAGGGCGACGGCGAGGGAACCGGGACCGACATCGTCCCCGCGGAGGGTGGGAGCGGCTTCACGCCCGTCCCATCGGCGGTGCTCGAGCCGTCGGAGGACCCCCGCACGGAGGCGCTGCGCACCCGGTTGCTGCTGCCCCTGCTGCTCCCGATCGTGTCGGCGCTCGCGATCGCGTTCTACGCCATCAACCTCTCCCGGGCACTTCTGGCGGGCAGCGCCACCGGCGCGCTGATCGTCGCATCGGTGCTCACGCTCGTCGTCCTGTTCGGTGCCGCGTGGATCTCTTCGCAGCCCAACCTGAGCACGGGCGCGCTCGTCGTCTCGGTCGTCGTGCTGCTGTTCACGGTGGGGGCCGCGGGCCTCACCACGATCGGCGCCGCCGAGGGCGGGCACAGCGAGGGGGAGGAGGCGGCCGGGTTCGTGCCGCCCAAGGGCCCGGCGGTCGCCACGATCGAGATCGACGCGCTGGCGTCGCTGAAGTTCCAGGCCAGCGACTTCCCGACCACGGCGGGGATCAACGAGATCACCTACGTCGGCAAGGGCGGCACCCACACCCTCGTGTTCGAGGAGGCCGAGTTCCGCGGCTTCAAGCTCGCCGTCAACGGCGACGAGGTCGACTCCGGCAAGGTCGAGTTCGAGCCCGGCGTCTACACGATCTTCTGCGACGTCCCCGGTCACCGGGCCGCAGGGATGGAGGGCACGATCACCGTCGGGGACGCCCTCACCCCGTAGCCGGTCGGCGGGGCGCGGCCACCGGTCCGCCCGGCGGCGGCCCCGCAGGCATCACGGTCGTCCTGACGGCGTTGGGTCCGGCAGGCGCTGGCGAGTCGGCGATGCGCTTCAGGGGACCATCACTCGCAGCGCCGCCGGCCGCACGTCGATCGTGGCGGGGAGCAGCCCCACCCGCTCGCCGCTCGCGTAGATCTCCTGGTCGTCGGGCCCGTCGATCTCCACGACCGTGCCCCGGAAGTGCTCGACCCCCTCGATGGTGAGGTGGGTGCCCTTGATCATGCGGGGGAAGCACCGCAGCACCCGAGCACGCGACACGCCGTGCACGACGATCACGTCGAGCAGTCCGTCGTCGACACGGGCAGCCGGCGCGATGTCCATCCCGCCGCCGTAGCAGTGGGTGTTGGCCACGGCGACGAGCCACGGTCGGCCGGTCCACTCCACGCCGTCGATGACCATGCGCATCTCGGTGGGGTGGTACGTGGCGATCGTGCGGACGGCGGCCACGGCGTAGAGCGCGGTGCCCGAGAGCCGCGTGACGGTGTTGGCCCAGCGGTTGACCTCGCCGTCGAGACCGCTGTGGGCCACGGTCGTGTAGAGCATCGTGGCGCCGTCGGCGGTGCGGACCCGACCCAGGTCGAGGCGGGTCTCGTGGCCGGCGTCGAGCACGTGGAGGGCGGCGAGGGGATCCGTGGGGTCGAGGCCGATCCCCCGGGCGAAGTCGTTGCCGGAACCGACGGGGATCACGCCGAGGAGCCCGTCGGACTCGGCCGCGCACTGCGCGAGGACCTGCACCGTGCCGTCGCCGCCACAGGCCAGCACGCCGTCACCCCGGGCGAAGGCGGCCCGGGCCACCTCGAGACCCTCGTCGGCGCTCCGCGTGGCGTGCACGGCGATGGCGCGTGCCGCGAGCGCGTCGCCCAGCCGGGCGAGCTCGCGGGCACCGTGGCGACGACCCGCGCCCGGATTCACCACCGCGGTCCAGCGCATGAGGGCCGGAGCGTAGCGAGCGTCCCGACCCCGTGCCGCCCCGGGTAAATCCCACCCGCGGGGGGTCTGGGGCTAGCGTGCGCGGGCGTGGCCTCCGAACTCGACCGCGCACGCATGCCGAAGCACGTGGCGATCGTCATGGACGGCAACGGCCGCTGGGCGCAGCGCCGGGGCCTGAAGCGTACCGACGGGCACGCGGCGGGGGAGGAGGCGCTCTTCGACACCGTGGAGGGCGCGCTCGAGATCGGCCTGCCCTGGATGACCGTCTACGCGTTCTCCACCGAGAACTGGCGTCGCCCACTCGACGAGGTGCGGTTCCTCATGCGCTTCAACGAGAGCATCCTCCTGCGCCGCCGCGACGACCTCAACGAGCGGGGTGTGCGGGTGCGGTTCATCGGGCGTCGGGGTGGCCGGGTGCCCAGGCGCGTGGCCCAGCACATCGCCGACACCGAGGCGCTCACCGCGAAGAACCGGCGGATGACCCTCACCTTCGCCTTCAACTACGGCGGCCGCGCCGAGATCGTCGACGCCGTGCGGAAGCTGGCCGAGGAGGTCGCGGCCGGGAAGGTGAAGCCCGGCTCGATCGACGAGAGGTCGATCGCCCGGCACCTCTACGCACCGGACATGCCGGATCCCGACCTCATGGTGCGCACGTCGGGCGAGTACCGGATCTCCAACTACCTCCTGTGGGAGGTGGCGTACTCGGAGCTGGTGTTCACCGACGTGCTGTGGCCCGACTTCCGTCGCGAGAACCTCTTCGACGCAATCTCGGAGTTCCAGGGCCGGAGCCGCCGCTTCGGCGCGATCGACGCCGACGGCAACCCCACCGGCGACGCCTGAGCAGCCCACCAGGGTCGGCGGTGTCGGTGCTTCCGCCCGCAGGTGGGGCTCCCGGAGCATCGGGGACCCGGCTCGATGGGATTCGCTGTCCGATGCTCGAGTGTGCCTCGGCGGAGGGAGGGGGCCCCGCCGAGGACGGGAGTGCCGGCACCGCCGGGCCGCTCGCTCCGTGCGCTGCTGCTTTAGGCTGCGCGCATGGCCATCTCCCTCGACGACCTGAGCGCGAACTCGGGCTTCACCAACAACGTGAAGGGCAAGGTCACGTTCCTGCCCGAGCCGGAGCGGGCCGAGCGGTCGTACACCGTGATCTCGTGCGACGACCACGTCGTGGAGCCTCCCCACACGTTCGAGGGCCGGGTCCCCGCGGCGCTGGCCGCGCGGGCGCCCCGCATCGTGGAGGACGACGACGGCCGTGAGGCGTGGCTCTACGACGGTCAGCTCCTGCCCAACGTCGGCTTCAACGCGGTGGTCGGCCGCCCGGTCGACGAGTACAGCTTCGACCCCACCCGGTTCGACGAGATGCGTCCGGGCGCGTGGGACGTCGCCGCCCGCATCCACGACATGGACCTCAACGGGGTCTACGCGTCGCTCAACTTCCCCTCGTTCCTCCCGGGCTTCGCGGGCCAGCGGCTCCAGCAGGTGACCGACGACCCCGAGCTCGCGCTCGCCTGCGTGCGGGCGTGGAACGACTGGCACCTCGAGGAGTGGGCCGGTCACTCGCCCGGGCGGATGATCCCGCTGCAGCTCCCGTACGTGCTCGACCCCGAGCTGGGGGCCGAGGAGGTGCGCCGCAACGCGGAGCGGGGCTTCAAGGCGATGACGTTCTCCGAGGCGCCGCACCTGCTCGGCCTGCCGTCGCTCCACACCGGGCATTGGGACCCCATCATGCGGGCCTGCGAGGAGACCGGCACCGTGGTGTGCCTGCACGTGGGCTCGTCGGGCACGTCGCCCGCCACCGCGGCCGACGCGCCGAGCGACACCGTGGGCGTCCTGTTCTTCGGCTACGCGATGTTCGCCGCGGTCGACTGGCTCTACTCGAAGATCCCGGTGCGCTTCCCCGACCTGCGCATCTGCCTCTCCGAGGGCGGCATCGGCTGGGTCGCCGGGCTCATCGACCGGCTCGAGCACGTGCGCATGTACGACTCGATGTACGGCACCTGGAACGACGTGCCCGAGAGCCCGGCCGACGTGTTCCGCCGCAACTTCTGGTTCTGCGCGATCGACGACCCCTCCGCGTTCCGCCAGCTCGACGTGATGGGCCCCGGCAACGTGATGGTGGAGTCCGACTACCCCCACGCCGACTCCACCTGGCCGAACACGCAGGCCATGCTGCGCGAGCACCTCGCCGGCTTGCCCGATGCCGACGTCGAGCGCATCACCTGGCGCAACGCCAGCGAGCTCTTTCGCCACCCCGTGCCGGAGGTCGTGCAGCGCGACCCCGACGCCTACTGAGCCTGCGGGAGCGGGCTCGCCCCAAGGAGGTCACCCGTGGAGACCCGAGTCACCGAGATCGCCGACGGCATCCACCAGCTCACCACCCACATCGCCGAGGTCGACCTCGGCTTCAACCAGTACCTGATCACGGGGGACGAGCCGCTGCTGTTCCACACCGGCATGCGGATGATGTTCCCGCTCGTGCGAGACGCGGTCGCGTCGGTGATCCCGGTCGAGTCGCTGCGCTGGATCTCGTTCGGCCACTTCGAGGCGGACGAGTGCGGCGCGATGAACGAGTGGTTGGCCGTCGCGCCCGACGCCACGGTGGTGCAGGGGATGATTGGCTGCATGGTCTCGATCGGGGACGCCGCCGACCGCCCGCCCCGCCCGCTGGCCGACGGGGAGGTGCTCGACCTCGGCGGCCACCGGATGCGCTGGCTCGACACGCCCCATCTGCCGCATGGGTGGGACGCCGGGGTGATGTACGACGAGACCACCCGCACCCTGTTCTGTGGCGACCTCTTCACGATGTTCGGGGCGTTCGCGCCCGTGACCGACGACGACCCCGCGCCGGCGGCGACCGCCCTC
This sequence comes from Actinomycetota bacterium, assembly GCA_016870245.1. Taxonomy (GTDB): domain Bacteria; phylum Actinomycetota; class Acidimicrobiia; order IMCC26256; family PALSA-555; genus CAIUKV01. The sequence continues at coordinate 14,536 of VGCA01000028.1, forward strand.
GACCGGGCCGACGGCTACGGGTCGTGGTCGCGGGTCCCCGACTCCGGGGAGCAGGTGCGGCGGCTGGCGGGGCTCGGGGCGACCACGCTCGCCCCGATGCACTGGTCTGCGTACTCGGGCGACGTCGCCGCCACGCTGTCCGCCCTCGCCGACGACCTCGACGGCGTCATCGCGGGCAACTGACTCCGACCCGTCCAGCCCTCCACTGCTCCACCAGTCGCGCTCAACGATGCTTCGTCGGCGGCTTTCGTTGCACGGATTCTCCCGCTCAGCGGAACGGATGCTTCAGTGAAGCGCTCGCACGTCAAGACCTGCGGACCCCGACGTCTCGCGAGCGAGCGGTGCAGGCTCTGTTGCGCATTCTCGTTTGCTGGGTGAGCGCCGTTGCACAACGAATCGCTCCACCCGTGCCTGGCCGCGAAGAACCACACCGGTGTGATTTAGACTGACAGGGTGAGCGGCCTCTATCGGGACCAGGGCGTGGTGCTGCGCTCGATCAAGCTGGGTGAGGCCGACCGGATCGTGTCGATCATGAGCCAGGGCCACGGCAAGGTCCGGGCGGTGGCGAAGGGCATCCGCAAGACCGGGTCGAAGTTCGGGGCCCGGCTGGAGCCGGCGAGCCACGTGGCGTTCCAGTGCTACAAGGGCCGGGAGCTCGACATCGTCACCCAGGTGGAGACGATCGACGCCAACCGGGCCCTGCGCGAGCACTACGGCTGCCTCACCCACTCGGTGTCGATGCTCGAGGCCGTCGACCAGGTGGCGCTGGAGCGGGAGGCCAACCCGGCGCTGTACCGGATGCTCGAGCGGGCCCTGCGCACCCTCGCCGAGCGGCCGTCGCCCGCGGTGAGCACCGCCTTCTTCTGGAAGCTGCTCTCCCTGGAGGGCTTCCACCCCGTGGTCGACGCCTGCGCCCGGTGCGGGGGCGAGGGGCCCTTCAAGGCCTGGGACCTGGGGGAGGGCGGGGTCCTGTGCGCCTCCTGCGTCCTCGGTGGTCGACCGATCACACCCGAGAGCGCCGAGGTGATCTCCCGGATCGTGGGTGGCGGCCTCAACGGCGTGCTGGCCGACCCGCCCGACGACCGGGTGCTGAGCGAGGTGGAGCGCCTCGCCATCTCGTCGCTCGAGTACCACTCGGAGCGGCGGCTCAAGAGCGCGACGCTGCTCTGAGCCGGGGACCGCCGGGCGCTTCCGCCCGAGGCCGACGGCGGCGCGCCGGTAGCATCGGCGCCTCATGGCCAAGCAAGACCAGATGGATCGCGTCGTCAACCTCGCCAAGCGCCGGGGCCTCGTCTTCCCGTCGAGCGAGATCTACGGGGGGTTCCGGTCCACCTGGGACTACGGGCCCCTCGGCGTGCTGCTCAAGCGCAACGTCAAGGACGCCTGGTGGCGGTCCATGGTGCAGATGCGCGACGACGTCGTCGGCCTCGACGCCGCCATCCTCATGGCCCCCCGGGTGTGGGAGGCCAGCGGCCATCTCGCGACGTTCACCGACCCGCTGGTCGACTGCAAGAGCTGCAACGAGCGGTTCCGGGCCGACCAGCTGCCCGAGAGCGGCGCGTGCCCGAACTGCGGCGCCAAGGACTCGTTCACCGAGGCCCGCAACTTCAACCTGATGTTCAAGACCTTCGTCGGCCCGGTGGAGGACGACGCCTCGGTGGCGTACCTCCGGCCCGAGACCGCGCAGGGCATCTTCGTCAACTTCGCCAACGTGCAGACCACCACCCGCAAGAAGCCGCCGTTCGGCATCGCGCAGGTGGGCAAGTCGTTCCGCAACGAGATCACGCCGGGCAACTTCGTGTACCGCACGCGGGAGTTCGAGCAGATGGAGATGGAGTACTTCGTGCCGCCGGAAGAGGGCGCGAAGTGGTTCGAGTACTGGTGCCAGGAGCGGCTCGGCTGGTACGTCGACCTCGGCATCCCCGCCGACCAGCTGCGCCTGCGGGCCCACGAGGAGAGCGAGCTGTCGCACTACTCGGCCGGCACCGCCGACGTGGAGTTCATGTACCCGTGGGGCTGGGGTGAGCTCGAAGGCATCGCCAACCGCACCGATTACGACCTCACCCAGCACGGGGAGTTCTCCGGCCAGGACCTGTCGTACTTCGACCAGGAGCACGACCGCCGCTACATCCCGCACGTGATCGAACCGGCCGCCGGCGCCGACCGCGCCACGCTCGCGTTCCTCCTCGCCGCGTACGACGAGGAGGAGGTTCCCGACGCGAAGGGCGGCACCGACAAGCGCACGCTCCTGCGCCTCGACCCGCGCCTCGCGCCGATCAAGGTGGCCGTGCTGCCGCTGTCGAAGAACGACCAGCTCGTGCCCCTCGCAGGGGAGATCGCCGACTCGCTGCGGCGCCACTTCATGATCGACGTCGACGTCGCAGGCTCGATCGGCAAGCGCTACCGCCGTCAGGACGAGGTGGGCACGCCGCTGTGCGTCACCATCGACTTCGACTCGCTCGACGACCGGGCCGTCACCGTGCGCGACCGCGACACGATGACCCAGGAGCGGATCGCGATCCCGGAGCTGCTGCCGATGCTCCACGAGCGGCTGGGGTGACGGTGTCCGAGCGCACGCACTACGAGGTGATCGATGCCGACCCCCGCGCGGCCAAGGCCGACCTGAAGGCGGCGTACGCGTCGGCGCTGGAGACGGCGCAGAGCGCAGGCGACGCCGACGAGGTCGCCGCGGTCCGGCGCGCGTGGCAGGTGCTGAGCGACCCCGTCCAGCGTCAGCGGTACGACGAGGAGAACGAGCTCACCGGTCGGGGCGCTCCCGCCCGGCCGGCCGAGGTGGTCGAGGCCGAGGTGGTCGACGACGACGGCGAGGTGGTCGAGGCCGAGGTGGTCGACGACGACGAGCTCGCGGCGATGTCGCCGAAGGAGATGCGCCAGCGCCTCTTCCACCACGTCCCCGAGTTCCTCGAGCAGCCGACGCTCGGCCGGCGGATCACTGCGTCGCTCATCGACGTGATCACCACCGTCGCGGTGTTCGCGGCCACGGGCGGGGTCGCCTACGCGGCGCTCGGGGGCGGAGCGGCGTTCACGATCGCCCTCATCGTGCTGTTCGAGATCTGGGTGGTGGGGATGTACGTCGTCCCCACGCTGCGGACGGGCCAGACCCTCGGCAAGCGGTTCACCTACATCATGTGCGTCGACCGCGAGACCGGGAACCTGCCCACGCTCGCTCAGCTCGTCCGTCGGTACATCCTGCCGATGGTGGCGGTGCCCGCCCTGTTCCAGATGGGGGCGTTCCTGGCCCTCTTCTACGGTCTGTCGTACGCAATGGCGAAGGACCAGCTCTCGCTGGCCGACCGGTTGGCCAAGACGGTCGTGGTCGTCGCCCGCTACAAGCCCACCCGCGACGGCACCCCCGCCTGAGCCGGGCCCGGCCGCCCCGGCGATCCGGTCGGTCGGCCTGCGGGGCCTGCGACGGGCTCGGTAGGCTCGCAAGTCCCCATCCATCCCAACCTGCACCCACCTCGCGAGATCCGGAGATCACTGTGAAGTACGTCTATGCCTTCGAGGAGGGCAACCGCGACCAGAAGTACCTCCTGGGTGGCAAGGGAGCGAACCTGGCCGAGATGACGAACCTGGGGCTCCCCGTCCCCCCGGGCTTCACGATCACCACCGAGGCGTGCAAGGTCTACATGGCGGGTGGCGACACCATGCCCGAGGGCCTGATGGACGAGGTCGCCGGGGCGGTCAGCGCCCTCGAGGGCAAGATGGGCAAGACGCTCGGCGACGTCAACGACCCGCTGCTGGTGTCCGTCCGCTCCGGTGCCGCGTTCTCCATGCCGGGGATGATGGACACCGTCCTCAACCTCGGCCTCAACGACGTGTCGGTGCAGGGGCTCGCGAAGCAGACCCAGAACGAGCGCTTCGCCTACGACTCGTACCGCCGCTTCGTGCAGATGTTCGCCAAGATCGTCCTCGACGTGCCCGGCGACGCGTTCGAGCACGCGATCGAGGCCCTGCGTGAGGAGCGGGGGGTCGCCACCGACCCCGAGCTCACCGCCGACGACCTCCAGGGCCTCGTCGAGACGTTCAAGGGGATCGTGCGCGAGCACGCGGGCATCGAGTTCCCCCAGGAGCCCACCGCGCAGCTCGCCTTCGCGGTCGAGGCCGTGTTCAAGTCGTGGAACGGCGACCGGGCCAAGATCTACCGGCGGATGGAGGACATCCCCGACGACCTCGGCACCGCGGTCAACGTGCAGACGATGGCGTTCGGCAACAAGGGCGAGGACTCCGGCACCGGCGTCGCCTTCACCCGTGACCCCGCCACCGGTGAGAACCGTCCCTACGGCGACTTCCTCGCCAACGCCCAGGGCGAAGACGTGGTCGCCGGCATCCGCGTGACCGAGCCGCTCGAGGCGATGGGCACCCACTTCCCCGAGTGCCACACCCAGCTGCTCGAGGTGATGGACCTCCTGCAGAACCACTACCGCGACATGTGCGACATCGAGTTCACGATCGAGCAGGGTCGCCTCTTCATCCTCCAGACCCGCGTCGGCAAGCGCACGGCCGCGGCCGCGCTGCGCATGGCGGTCGAGATGGAGGAGGAGGGCCTGATCGACAAGCGCGAGGCCGTCCTGCGCGTCCAGCCCGAGCAGCTCGACCAGATGCTGCACCCGCAGTTCGATCCCGACGCGAAGTACACCGCGCTCACCAAGGGACTCAACGCGTCGCCCGGTGCCGCCGTCGGCCAGGTGTACTTCACCGCCGACGACGCCGAGGCGAGGCACAACGAGGGTCAGCGGGTCATCCTCGTGCGGCCGGAGACCTCGCCCGACGACCTCCACGGGATGATCGCCGCCGAGGGGATCCTCACGTCCCGCGGCGGGCTCGTGTCGCACGCCGCCGTCGTCGCCCGCGGCATGGGGACCCCGGCCGTGTGCGGCGCGTCGGAGCTCGACATCAGCGTCGCGAAGCGGGAGTTCCGGGTGGGCGACACCGTCGTGACCGAGGGCGAGGTCATCTCGATCAACGGCTCCACCGGCGAGGTCGTGGTGGGCGCCGTCCCCGTGATCACGCCCGAGCCCACCGGCCCGTTCGGGATCATCCTCTCGTGGGCCGACGAGTTCCGGACGATGGGCGTGCGGACCAACGCCGACCTGCCCCACGACGCCCTGGTCGCGCGCGAGTTCGGGGCCGAGGGCATCGGTCTGTGCCGCACCGAGCACATGTTCCTGGGGAGCCGACTGCACCTGGTGCAGCGCTTCATCCTCGCGGGCTCGCCGGAGGAGGAGCACGAGGTGCTCAAGGAGCTGGCGACCTACCAGAGAGAGGACTTCCTCGGGATCCTCGAGGCGATGGACGGACTGCCCGTCACCGTCCGGCTGCTCGACCCGCCGCTGCACGAGTTCCTCCCGAACATCGAGGAGCTGCTCGTCGAGGACGCGAAGGGCGAGCTCGACGAGGCGGGGCGCACCCTCCTCGCCGCCGCGGAGCACTGGCGGGAAGCCAACCCCATGCTCGGCACCCGGGGCGTGCGCCTCGGGATCCTCAAGCCCGAGCTGTACAAGATGCAGGTCCGGGCGCTGCTCGAGGCCGCGATCGAGCGCAAGCTCCAGGGTGGCCACCCGATCGTCGAGATCATGATCCCGCTGTCGATCTCGAAGGCCGAGCTCGGCCTCGCGGTCGACTGGGTGCACGAGGTGGCCGAGTCGACCTTCGGCGCCGCGGGCGAGATCGGCGGGGTCGACTTCAAGACCGGCACCATGATCGAGACGCCGCGTGCCGCGCTGGTGGCCGACGAGATCGCCGGCGTGGCGGAGTTCTTCTCCTTCGGCACCAACGACCTCACGCAGATGACGTTCGGGTTCTCTCGCGACGACATCGAGGGCCGATTCATGCCGGTGTACCTCGAGCAGCACCTGCTGCCGCACAACCCGTTCGAGACCATCGACTTCGAGGGTGTCGGCGGGCTGGTGAAGACGGCCGTGAAGCTCGGGCGCGAGAAGCGGCCCGACCTCAAGCTGGGCATCTGCGGCGAGCACGGCGGTGACCCGAAGTCGGTGCACTTCTGCAACGAGGTCGGCCTCGACTACGTGTCGTGCTCGCCCTACCGCGTGCCGATCGCCCGCCTCGCCGCCGCCCACGCGGCCCTGGGCGCCGGCGGCCCCGGGACCACCGCCTAGCCGAGCATGTGACGTCCGGCGGCAACATGTGCCGTCTGGCGTCACATGGTCGCGTTCGGGGCGGCGCCTTCGGGTCAGTGCGAACAGTCAGGTGAGTGTCACACCCCGTCGGTACGCTCGGACCATGACCTCGCAGCAGCTCCCTCCGCGCACGCCGCTGGGGCTCGTCGACGAGCCCGAGGTGGTGGTGCGCCAGGCCCACCTGGGCGTCGACGCGTTCGTCGGCGCGGGGCTGCTCACCCGGGAGGAGCGGGAGCACCGGCTGGCCGAGGAGCTCGCCCCCGGGGCCACGCTGCCCCGCGGCGCCGGGGAGCGGCTGCGGCCCGAGGAGCCCGATCCCTACCGGCTGTGCTTCGAGCGCGACCTCGACCGCATCAAGCACTCCCGGCCGTGGCGACGCCTCGCCGGCAAGTGCCAGGTGTTCATCGCCCCGGAGGACGACCACCTCCGCACCCGCATCACCCACGCCGTCGAGGTGGCCCAGGTGGCCGTCGGCATCGCCCGGGCCGCCAACCTCTGCCTCCCGCTCACCGAGGCCATCGCGCTCGCCCACGACTGCGGTCACGGGCCGGCGGGTCACGCGTCGGAGGACGCCTTCTCGCCGTACCTGCCCCACACCGGCTACGACCACGCGGTCTACGGCGCCGACGTCACCCTCGCCGAGCTCAACCTCTGCCGCGAGACGCTCGACGGCGTGCGCAACCACTCGTGGCGCCGCCCGCCGCCCGCCACGCCCGAAGGTGAGGTGGTGGCGTGGGCCGACCGCATCGCCTACGTGTGCCACGACTTCGAAGACGCCGTGCGGGCCGGGATTCTCGTCCCCGACGACCTCCCGGAGTCGGTGCGGGCCGTCGTGGGCACCCGGTCGAGCGAGCAGATCGGCACGTTCGTGCTGGCGGTGCTCGAGGCGATCGACCGCACCGGGCACGTCGGGATGACCGAGCCCGCGGCGAGCGCGCTGGCCGAGTTCCGGGCGTTCAACTTCGAGCGGATCTACCTGCGCCCGGCCTCGCGTCGTCAGGCCGAGAAGGCGATCCGCCTGCTGCGGGGCCTGGTCGACCACTTCGCCGACGCCCCCCACCGTCTGCCCGACGCCGGCAAGGGCGCGCCGGTCCCCGAGCCCGGCTCCGACGCCGCGGCCGCGATGGCCGTGCAGTACGTGTCGGGCATGACCGACCGCTTCGCCCTGGGTCTGGGGGTCGAGCTCCTCGGCTGGCGCCCCGACGACCTTCCGCGCGGGGTCTGACACCCCGTAGCCTCGCACCCGGATGGGGATCCTCGACGAGGACGTGGTGCGGGTCCGGGAGCAGACCGACATCGTCGCGCTCATCGGCGAGCAGCTCGCCCTGAAGAAGGTCGGCACCCGCTACCGCGGGCTGTGCCCCTTCCATCAGGAGAAGACCCCGTCGTTCTACGTCAACGCCGAGATGGGCCTGTACAAGTGCTTCGGTTGCCAGGCGTCGGGTGACGCGATCACCTTCGTCCGCGAGATGGAGCACCTCGACTTCGTCGAGGCGGTGGAGCGGCTCGCGGCGAAGGCCGGCATCCAGCTCCGCTACGACGACAAGCGCACGACGGAGAGCCGGTCGCGCAACGAGAAGCTGGCGGAGGTCGTCGGCGCCGCGATCGAGGAGTACCACCACCTCCTGCTCGACTCGCCCGAGGCCGGTGCGGCCCGCAGGTACCTGCGCAGCCGCGGCTTCGACGGCGACGCGGCGCGGCGGTTCAAGATCGGCTGGGCGCCCGACGAGTGGGACCACCTGAGCCGGGTGCTGCAGAAGCAGGGCGTGAAGCGTGACGACCTGGTGACCGCGGGCCTCGCGTTCGTCAACCGGGCCAACCGCCTCCAGGACCAGTTCCGGGCCCGGGTGCTGTTCCCGATCTACGACTCGAGCGGGAAGCCGGTGGGCTTCGGCGGCCGGGCCATGGGCGACCAGATGCCCAAGTACAAGAACTCGCCCGACAACCCGCTGTACCACAAGAGCCGGGTGCTCTACGGCCTCAACTGGGCCAAGGCCGAGGTGGTGGCCCGGGGTGAGGTCATCGTGTGCGAGGGCTACACCGACGTCATGGCCTTCGCCCTCGCCGGTGCCCCCAACGCGGTGGCCACCTGCGGCACCGCGCTCACCGACGAGCACGTGCGCGCCCTGAAGAACCTCGCCCGGCGCGTGGTGCTCGCGTACGACGCCGACTCGGCGGGCCAGGGCGCAGCCGAGAAGTGGTACACGTGGGAGGCCGAGTACGAGATCGAGCTGCGGGTGGCCGCGCTGCCGGCGGGCAAGGACCCGGCCGACACCTGGCAGGAGTCGCCCGCGGCGTTGATCGAGGCGGTCGAGCACGCGACCCCGTTCCTCCAGTTCCGCCTCGACCGGCTGTTCGCCG